>BTUC01000046.1:0-24740 GCA_045863575.1 Phycisphaerae bacterium | reverse complement strand
ATCCAGATCGAGATGGAAGTCGTTCGCCTGCGGGCCCAGAACGAGCGGTCGCAGCGGCAGGTGATCTACGACATGGAGGTATTCGTCTGCGTCACCGAAGACAACAAGGCCAAGATCGAGGAAACCCTCCAACGGCGGCGGAACACGATCCTCGACCGGCTTTCCCAGGTGGTGCGAGCGGCCGATCCTGAGCGTTTCACCGAGCCGGATCTGCGAACCTTGCGCAAGCAGTTTCAGACGGAGCTGGCGGAGTTGGTGGGCGACGAGCAGATCATTCTCCAGGTCCTGATACCCTCGATCCTCTCGCACGTGGAGTGACGAGCCCCGCGCCGCAGGATGTGAGCGCGGAGTTGAGCGGATGGATTCGCGTATGGCAGACAACCCTCAGAACGCGGCCTTCGAAGAAGATCCGATCGAGGCGGCACTGCGCGAGGCGGGGGTGCTGGACACCGAAACCGCCGGGCCATCTGCGGATGCAGTGGTCACCGAACAGCCGGCCCCGGAAGCTGTCCGGCTGGATTCCGCCGGGCGTCCTTTCGATGAGATTGCCGCTGCCATGGCTGCGGCGATCGAGACCGAATCCGCAGTGGCTCCCGGCTCTGCTCCCGCTTCCACGTTTGCGATACCCGAGCTGGATGCGATGGGTTCAGTGGCGGCGCCCGTACAGGGCATCGACCTGCTGCGCGACGTCGAGCTGAACGTCAAAATCGAGCTGGGGCGCAGCAGCATGCTGATCGACGAAGTGCTGCGGCTGGGGGAGGGCTCGGTAGTCGAGCTGGACAAGCTGGCCGGCGATCCGGTGGATGTCTTTGTCAACGACCGGCTCATCGCGCGCGGCGAGGTCCTTGTCCTCAACGACAGTTTCTGCGTGCGCATCAACGACATTGTCAAGGAAGACGCGGAGGAAGAGAGATAAATGCTCCGCGAAGCACAAGCGGTGATCTGGGTTTTGACGCTCCTGGGAGCCAATGCCTTGGCGTCCGGGCAGGTGGGTGTTCAGCACGAAGAAGTTTCCTTGCCCCGGCCGGAGATCCTCAATCCGGAGGCAGTCGCATCGGAGGCACCGGGTGGCACCGGATCGGGGCGTCTGGAAAGCGAGATAACGATTCGCCGGCCGCAGGCTGATCCGGCGGCCGCTGTGGTTTCCGACAGGTCGCCGGTCGGCCCCGCGGATGGCCGGGTGGTCACCAGGACGAAAACCGACGCGGCCTGGAGCCGGCTGGGCGACTTCGTGCCGCTGATGGTCGTGCTCGCCATCATCGGCCTGGCGGCCTGGGTGCTGCGCCGCTTTCTGCCGGCCAGACGGCTGGTCACCGGGGCCGGTGTTCTGGATACGGTGGCACGCCTGCCAGTGAGCGGTCGCCAGAGTCTACTGCTGGTCAAAATGGGCCGGCGGCTCGTCCTGCTGGGCGTGACGCCGGAGCAGATCAGCACGTTGAGTATCGTGGAGGACCCGGAGGAGGTGGCGCTGCTCGTCGGTCGAGCAGCCAGCCTGCGACCAGGCTCGGGCTCGGAAGCCTTCGCCGGATCGCTGAACAGCGAGGCGGAGGCCTATGAGCCGGGATACGATGATCTTTCGGTGAGCGGCGCCGGCCCCGTGCGCGGCCTTCTGGAGAAGGTCCGCCGGCTGACCGGCAAACGGGACGTGGCTTAAGGCGTAACCCGTCAGATGTGTGCCACTGCTCTGTGAGCAGTGTAGGGCGCAGGACGAGCTGCCCGTGGCATCCAAACACTGCTGACCCGCCTCCGCGAACACGCTTCGGCGTGGCAAGCACAGCAGTGGCACACGCAGTGATTGACCCGTTTCCGGGCCTGCTGAAGACAGGCGCTTGGAATTACGCGGCGGAGCTCGCGTCATGTTGGAGCAGGGAGGCTCTCGCGGTCTGCTGGCCGCAGCGCTGCTGTTGGCGCTGACGGTCAGTGTTCGCGCGCAGGAGCCCGCCCCCGCTTTGCCTGGCCCCCTCCTCGACAACTCGCTGGGCATCCCCAGCCTGAACAACGTGGTGCCGACGGCCACGACACGCGAAGACGTCAGCGCAACGCTCAAGATCTTCATCATCATGACGGTGCTGACCATCGCGCCGGCCATCCTCATGATGACCACGAGCTTCACGCGCATCCTGGTGGTACTCGGCCTGCTGCGGCAGGCCTTGGGCACGCAGCAACTGCCGCCCAGCCAGGTGGTGGTCGGCCTGGCGATGTTTCTCACCTTCCTGGTCATGGCCCCCACCTACGAGCGCATCTACACGGAGGCGGTCCGGCCGTGGCTGGACAATGCTCCGGGCATGACCCAGCGCGAGGCACTGGATATCGCCAACCGGCACATGCGCGAGTTCATGTTCAGCCAGATCGAGCGGGTGCGGAACGAGGAGGACATCTTCCTGTTCCTGGAATACTCACAGAAGCGGGTCATCCCCATGGAGGAGCAGATCACCCGCGATCAGGTGCCGACGCGCGTGCTGATTCCCGCTTTCATTCTGAGCGAGCTGAAGACCGCCTTCATCATTGGATTCCGGATTTACCTGCCGTTTCTGGTGATCGACATGGTTATCGCCACCGTGTTGATCTCCATGGGCATGTTGATGCTGCCGCCGGTGATGATTTCGCTGCCGTTCAAGCTGCTGCTGTTCGTGCTAGCCGATGGGTGGCATCTGGTGGTGGCGTCGCTCCTGGGCGGGTTTGCCTGAGGCAGGGCGATGGCCTGGTGGCCAGGACAGGGAGACGAAGGGATGGAGCGACCGGGAGAGCGGACATGGAGACGCGCTTATGACGCCGGGTGAGGCGCTCGACATGGGTCGCGAGGCGTTGTTGATGGTGCTGGTGGTCTCGGCGCCCATCATGGGCATCGGTCTGCTCGTGGGCCTGGTCATTTCGCTGTTCCAGTCGATGACCCAGCTCCAGGAGCAGACCATCAGCTTCGTGCCCAAGATCGTGGCCATGGTGGGCGTGGCCGTGGTGTTGATCCCGTGGCTGGCCGAGCGCTTGTTGGAGTACACCCGGGAAATGCTGGGAAACCCGCCGTTCTGAGAGGGCTCACGGCGGGAAACCGCAGATGCGCAGTGATTCGGACGCCGCAGAGCCGAGCCTGAAGAGACGGAGAGATGGAGAAACAGAGAGACGGAGAGAAGGGCCCCAATAAGCTGCTTGAACGCCTATGCTGTTTCTCTCCTCTCTCTGTCGTTGCGTCTCTCTGTCTGACGAAGACCTGGGTCTTCTTCTGGTGAGTGCACGATGCCGTTGACCATCGCCAACCTGTACGCCGCCCTGCCGGCCTTCCTGCTGGTGCTCTTCCGCATTGGCGGACTGATGCTGGCGGCGCCGCTGTTTGGCAGTCCGCTGCTGCCGACTCAGCTCACGGCATTGCTGGCCGTCGCCATGTCACTGGCGGTCTTTCCGCTGATGGTGACGCACATTACCGTGCCGGTGACCGTCGCGTCCGCGGTGGGGGGATTGGCAGGGGAATTGGCCATCGGCGTGCTGATCGGGCTGGGGGTAACGCTGGTCTTTACTGGTGTACAGATGGCCGCTCAACTGGTCAGTCAGCAGGCGGGCATCGCACTGGGCGAAGTGTTCAACCCCATGCTCGACGCGCCCGCCGCGGAGGTGTCCCAGCTCTATACCATGGTCGTTCTCACGGTTTTCCTGGCGGTGAATGGCCATCACGCGCTGGTCCGGGCGGTGATGGACAGCTTCGCCACCATTCCCCCGCTGGCGTTTCAACCCGACGCCGGCCTGATCGACTTGCTGGCGGACATGATCACGCTGTCGATGGTGATTGCCGTGCGTGTGGGTGGGCCGATCATGCTGGCGCTGTTGCTGGCGTTTCTGACCCTGGGCTTCATCTCGCGCACGGTGCCCCAGTTGAACATCTTGACCGTGGGCTTCCCGATCAAGGTGGCCATGGCGTTGTTCCTGATGGCCATGACGCTGATGGGGCTGGAATCGATTCTGATCGACGGCATCACCGGCGCCATGGACCAGTTGCGCGAAGGCCTGGGCATGCCCACGCGTTGACGTCTCAACTGCAACATGAGAACCGAGATCTGATAACGAAAACTGAAAACTGATAACCGACTACTGACCCATGGCAGACACTGGACAGGATAAAACTGAAGCCCCGACACCGCGACGGCGCAATGAGGCGCGCAGCCGTGGTCAGATCGGCAAGAGCAGCGACCTGACGGCCGCGGTGGTGTTGCTGGGCGCACTTTTGATCCTGAACTGGACGGGGCGGGACATGCTGACGCAGCTCGTGGAGCTGACGCGCCGCTGCCTGGGTGATACCGGCCCCGATGCTCTCGATCCGGGCGCGCTGGCCCTCACGGCCGCCGGCATGTTCCGCCGGCTGACGGGCATGGTGCTTCCGATCATGCTGGGGGCCACGGCGCTGGCCCTGGTTGCCTCGTTCCTGCAGGTCGGCTTCGTCTTCACCCTGGTGCCGCTGACGCCGTCGCTGGACAAGCTCAACCCGGTCAACGGTCTGAACCGGATGTTCAACACCCGTGCGGTCGTACACCTCATGATGGGGTTGGCCAAGATGAGCCTGCTGGCGCTGGTGGCCTGGTGGACACTTCACGGGCGCATGGACGTGCTGGCCCACGCCTCCGCACTGCCGCACCTGTCCATCGTGGCCGTGGCTTCGGAGCTGGCCTTCACGTTGGGCCTCCGTTTGGCCACCACGCTGCTGATCCTGGCGATCATCGATTTCATCTACCAGCGGTGGAAGACGGAGCAGGACCTCAAGATGACCAAGGAGGAAGTGAAGGAGGAACTCAAGCGGATGGACGGCGACCCCATGATCAAACGCCGCCGTCGCGAGATCCAGTTGCAGCTCGCCATGCAGCGGATTCGCGCCGCGGTGCCGAAGGCGGACGTGGTGGTCACCAATCCGACCGAACTGGCGGTGGTTATTCAGTACGACGCGTCGGTCATGAACGCCCCCAGGGTGACCGCCAAGGGCGCGGACTTGCTGGCCAAGCGCATCCGCGAACTGGCCATCGAGCACGGCGTGCCCATCGTCGAACGCAAGCCGCTGGCCCAGGCACTCTATCGCACCGTCGAAGTGGGCCAGGAGATTCCCGCCCAGTTCTTCAAGGCGGTCGCGGAGATCCTGGCCTACGTGTACGAACTGAGCGGACGAAGAGGCACCCGCCGGCGGGCGGCGGCCGGGGTAAGCATGAATTGAAGTGACAGCTCCTGACTGAATGGGTGGGAAGGTGCGAAAGTGGGAACGTGTGAAGGTGATGAATGATGGCAGGAGTTGACCAGACTCAGGTCCAGGTATGAATCATGGCCGGTGAAGCGATCCTAGCCTCCAGACCTATCCGCTTTCTCGAGCGGAATCGCGGCCTGCTGCTGCCGCTGGGGGCCACCGCGCTCATTTTCGTTCTGCTGGTGCCGCTGCCCACCTCCCTGCTGGACATGTTCCTGGCCGCCAACATCACGCTGTCAGCGGTAGTTCTGCTGACGGTGATGTACCTGCACCGGCCGCTGGAGTTCTCTTCGTTCCCATCGTTGCTGCTGGGTATGACGCTGCTGCGGCTGACGCTCAACACGGCGACGACGCGATTGATCCTCTCCAACGCTCAGCAGGGCACGGCCGCGGCCGGGCACGTGGTCGAGACGTTCGGTGAATTCGTCACCGCCGGCAACGTGGTGGTCGGCGTCATCATCTTCCTGATTCTCACGGTCATCCAATTTGCGGTGATTACCAAGGGCGCCACGCGCATCGCCGAAGTGGCCGCCCGGTTCACTCTGGATGGCATGCCCGGCAAGCAGATGGCCATCGACGCGGACCTGAATGCCGGGCTGATCGATGAGAGTGAAGCGCGCCGCCGCCGTGCCGACGTCACGGCCGAGGCCGACTTCTACGGGGCCATGGACGGTGCCTCGAAATTCGTCCGCGGCGACGCCGTGGCGGGGCTGGTCATCACCATCATCAACGTGCTCGGCGGCATCTATGTGGGCATGGTCGATCACGGCATGCCCATCATGGAGTGCTTGCAGGTCTTCACTAAACTGACCATCGGCGACGGCCTGGTGGCAGCCATTCCGGCGTTCATTCTCTCGGTGGCCGCCGGTATGCTCGTGACCCGCAGCAACGCCAAGGCCAACTTTGGCGAGGAGATCCTCACCCAGTTGACCGCCCGGCCGATCGCTCTGGTGCTGGCGGCCGTGTTCCTGGGATTCCTGGCGCTGACACCCTTGCCTAAGCTGCCGCTGTTGTCGCTGGCGGCCGGCTGCGGGGGCATCGCCTTTGCGGTAACCAAGACTCGCTCGGGCGTGGCTGCCGCGGCCGCGGTGCAGGCCAAGGCCGACGCCGGCAAGAAGCCCGAGAAGGTGGAGTCGCTGCTGGCCGTAGACCCCATGGAGCTGGAAGTTGGCTACGGGCTCATCCGCCTGGTAGACCGCAAGCAAGGCGGTGATCTGCTCGATCGTATCACCAACATACGCAAGCAGATCGCCACCGAACTGGGGCTGATCGTTCCACCCATCCGCGTTCGCGACCACCTCAAGCTCGAGCCGAACCAGTATGCCATCAAGGTCAAGGGCGTGGACGTTGCTCGTGGCGAGTGCATGCCCGGCTATCTGCTGGCCATCGACAACGGCATGGTCAGTTCGCCGATTGTGGGGATTGAAACCACCGAGCCGGCGTTCGGGCTGCCGGCCATGTGGATCAATGAGCAGCAGCGCCCGGACGCGGAGCATCGCAATTACACGGTGGTCCCTTGTTCGAGCGTGCTGGCGACGCACCTGACCGAGATCATCAAGCGGCACGCGGACGAGCTGCTCACCCGTCAGCAGACCCACAAGCTGCTCGAGGCGCTCAAGGAGAAGTCTCCCAAGGCCGTCGACGACGTGATTCCAGAGGTCATCAAGGTCGGTGAGCTGCAACGCGTCCTGCAAAACCTCCTGCGCGAGCGGGTTCCCGTCCGTGACCTGGAGACCATCCTGGAAACAATCGCCGACTGGGCCCCGCGCACCAAGGATCCGGATATTCTGACCGAATATGCGAGAAATGCTCTGGCCAGGACCATCTGCCAGATGTATAAAGACGCCCACAATTGTCTCCGCGTGATCACGCTCGACCCGAAGCTCGAGGACCTGATCAGCGCTCATCTGGAGCGCAGCGATCGCGGGACATTCCTGAGTCTGCCGCCGGCCGTCCAGAAGCGGCTGGTCACGGCGGTGCGCGAGCGCGTGGAGGCCGCGGCGTCCACGGCGGCCGGCCAGAACGTGGTCGTGCTCTGCTCTCCGCAGGTTCGCATGTGGGTGCGGCGGCTCATTGAACCCGTGCTGGCACAGGTGCCCGTGCTGGCGTACAACGAGGTCGTTCGGGGCATCGAAGTTCGCTCCCTTGGATTAGTGGTGCTCAGCGATGGACCTGAGAACGTACCAGGCTAGCTCCATGGCCGAGGCCCTGGAGAAGGTCAAAAAGGATCTCGGACGTGAAGCCGTCATCCTGCACACGCGAACCATCCGGCGTGGCGGCGTGTTCGGCGTCGGCTCGAAGATGCTGGTGGAAATCACCGCCAGCCGCAACGTCAATGTGCTGCATCCGGCCGAGCGACGGACGGTGCTGAATCGTGACGCCGAGCCGTCACGGCCGGCACGTTCCTACGTGGCGCCCGCTTCGTCGCCTGCGATCCCCCCGACCCCCTCACCGGTGAAGGCTTCGGAACCGGCCACCCGCGAGGAGCTCAGTTCGCTGACCTCCACTTTCCGAGGCGAGATGGAATCGTTGCGGGCCATGGTCCGCGACCTGCTCAGCCGTCCCGCCTCGGGTGGACAATCGCCGACTCCGCCGCCGGAGGTACCCGAGGAACTGCGGGACTATTACGTGCGCCTCCTTCAGAGCGCCGTGGCTGATGAGATCGCCCGCGAGGTGATCACGCGCGCACGCGAACGCCTGAGTGAGTGCCAGACGCGGCTCAAGGCCCGCTATGAGCAGAAGTCGGGCGGCGCCGCCGGGGCGAAAGCCCGCAGGACGCCGGAAGCCCAGCAGGCAGTGCTCAAAGACCTGGTCCCCGTCATTCTTCTGGAATCGATTGAGAAGATGCTTCCGCCGACCGAGCCCATCGACGTTCCGAAATCCGGCGGGCCCAAGGTCGTGGCGTTGGTGGGCCCTACGGGTGTAGGTAAGACCACCACCATCGCCAAGCTGGCCGCTCACTTCAAGCTCCGCGAACATCGCCGCGTGGGCCTGATCACCACCGATACGTACCGTATTGCGGCCGTCGATCAGCTCCGCGCCTATGCCGATATTCTCGACGTTCCGCTGCAAATCGTCCTGTCCGGCGGGGACATGCCCGGGGCACTGGAGCTCATGCGCGATCTGGATGTCGTGCTGGTGGATACGTCCGGCCGGAGCCAGAACGATACGCACCGTCTCGGCGAGTTGAAGACCTTTCTGGATGCTGCCCGCGCGGCCCGGCCGGATGGCATGCTGGAGACCCACCTGGTGCTCTCCTGTACGTCCCATCCTGGCCAGCTCCTGAGTGTGGCCGAAAAGTTCGCGACACTGGGCGTCGATCGCGTCGTATTCACCAAGCTGGACGAAGCCGTCGGCCTGGGCGTCATTCTGAACGTGTCGCATCGTCTCAATTTGCAGCTCTCTTATCTGACCACCGGTCAGGACGTGCCCGACGACATGGAAGTGGGGCATCGCCGGCGGGTGGCGGAGCTGATCCTGAACCGTGCCGACATCAAGGCGGCCGATTCGGTGAACCAGGTCGCGTAGTGAACAGAAACCGGTATGCGGCCGGTCCTGCGACAGGCCGGAAGCCTGTCCTGCGGCCGGTGAGGCCGTTGAGAACGGTCGGGGGTCAAACGACCGGAGGCCACGATGGCCATGGATGAGTTTTCTTTCGGGGGGGTGGACCAGGCGCAGCGCCTGCGCCACCTCGTGGCTCAAGAGGGCCGGCCCAAGCCGCTCTCCCGCCGTGCGGCGCATGTCATAGCCGTGGTCAGCGGGAAGGGAGGGGTCGGTAAGACCTTGATCTCTGTCAATTTGTCCATCGCGCTGGCGGCCCGCGGTCACCGGGTCGTGCTGTTCGATATGGACTTGGGTCTGGCCAACGCCGACATTGTCCTCGGCGTGGAGGCTGGCGCCACCTGGCCCGAGGTGCTCGCCGGACGCCGATCCGTCGACGAGGTGGTGATCCACGCACCGGGGGACATCGCCTTCGTGCCCGGGGCTTCGGGCGTCGCCCGGGTGGCGAATCTCTCCGAGTTTGAGCGGCACCAGTTGCTCGCGGTCATGGACCGCATCGAGAGCCAGTACGACGTCGTGGTCCTCGATTGCGGCGCCGGTATCTCCCGGAATGTGCTCGCACTGGCGTCCACGGCCGACACCATCCTGACGGTGGCCACACCCGAGCCGACGTCCATCACCGATGCCTACGCGATCATCAAAGCCTTCAGTAGGGCGGGGGACGAAGGCCGCCTGACCGACGGACCCGCCGGCTCGCTGGGGGTCATCGTCAATAGCGCGGAGAGCCGTGCCGAGGGCCGGGAGACCTACGAGCGGCTCGCCAGTGTGGCGGCGCGGTTTCTGCACATCCCGGTAAGCGACTGTGGTTACGTCCTCCGTGACGATCATGTCTCGTCGGCCGTGCGGCAGCGCCGGCCCCTGCTGCTGCGGTACCCGCGCTGCCCGGCCAGCGCGTGTATCATGGCCTGTGCTGCCCGGTTGTCGCGCGAGTTAGGCCGGCCGGAGGCTCGCCAGAGCCTGTTTTATCGGGTCATGAACATGTTCGTGTAATGAGTGGGGAGGGGGGGCGAAGACCCCCCGGGGCTGACGGAATTTTGTCTAAACCGGTCCGCTAAGTCTGCCGTTACACTCGCGCTGGGCGTTGCGACAGGGAAGTTGCACGATGATCAGGTTGTGCGGAGCCACGTTGGGATTTTTCGCCTTCGCGGTGACCATTCTTCTCGGGCTTTCCGCTGGTAACCCGGCCGAAGTGACGCTGACCCGTGCGGTGCAGGCGCTCTTCGTGTTCTGCCTGATCGGTCTATGTGTCGGGTGGGTGGCCAACAGGGTTCTGGATGAGCATGCGGTCCGCAGGAACCGGGAGCTGTTCCCGGATGATTCAGGGGGAGCCCCTGCGGACGCCAAGCAGGCTGATGCGAGCAAGCCTCCGGTCGCCTGAGACCGAGCGCCAAGCCGCTCCAGAACGAGTGCTGAGTGTTGAGTTCTGAGTGCTGAACACTGAGTGCTGAAGAGTCCACCGGCCTTGTGGGGAGGCAGTGCATGGCACACGTCGTCGAGGATATCCAGCAGGTCTGGATCGAGTTCAAGAAGACCGGCTCTCGCGAACTCCGCAACCTGTTAATGGAAAACTACCTTCCGGTGGTGCGCTACACCGCCGACCGGATCGCCGCCAAATTGCCCAGTGAGGTGGAGACCGACGACCTCGTGTCGGCCGGCATTTTCGGGCTGCTGGATGCCATCGAGGCGTTCGACATGGACCGGGGGGTGAAGTTCGAAACCTACTGCTCGCCGCGCATCCGGGGAGCCATCCTGGACGAACTCCGCACCATGGACTGGGTGCCACGGCTGGTCCGCAGCCGGGCGCACAAGCTGGAGATGGCCACCAAGGTGCTTCGGGCCGAGCTGGGCCGTCAGCCCACCGACGATGAGATCGCCAGCAAGCTGGGCCTCTCCAAGCGCGAGCTGGACCGGCTGTTGCGCGACGCCACGGCCGTCTCGCTGGTGTCGCTATCGCGGCGCTTCCACGACGACGAGTCGAGCCGCGAGCTCCAGGAGATCGATATCCTGGAGGATCAGCACAGCCACGAGCCGGTCGAAGACCTCCAGAAGCACGACCTGCGCGACTTTATCATGGACAAGCTCAGCCGCATCGAGCGGCTCATCCTCGTGCTCTACTACTACGAGGAGATGACCATGAAAGAGATCGGGGCCACGCTCGACCTCTCCGAAAGCCGCGTCAGTCAGATGCACTCCAGCATCATGGCCCGCCTCATGCACCAGCTCGACCGCCACGGGGAGCTGCAGTACGAGAGATAGGCCGCGAAGACCACTTTCGCAATCGCCCGGCCTGCCAGCCGGCCTGTTTCCGGTGACAGGGTAACGAGGTGACAAGGCGACAAGGTGACAAGGGGACAAGGTGACAAAGCGACAAGGGGACGAGGTGACAAGGGGACGAGGTGACAAGGGGACAAGGGGACAAGGTGACAATGGGTCAAGGAGACAAGGGGGACAAGGTGAGGAGCTCACCGAACGCTCAGCCCCGAAGGAGCGGGAGTCAATAGCCGGGGGTGTCAACCCTCGGGAGGTGAACCATGGCACGGAGGGGAGCCCTGTAAGGGCGACAGATGGCTTTCTGGCAAGACCGCGAAAACCTGCTTCTGTCGCTCTGCCGCAATCCAGATAATCACTCCGCATTACACTCCGGATCGGCCGGCCGGTTCGGCCCGCTGAGACACCGCTGGAACACCCCGAAGTCCTCCTGATCGACGTCCACGTCGCCGTCCAACCGGGCGGGTTCGCACCCGGGCGGAATCAAGCCAAGGCCCGCGGGCCCCAGGCAGACCTGCAGGAATCCGAAGTCCTCCAGATCCACGTCGCCGTCGCGATCGAAATCGCCCGGCACATATGCGGGACATCCGTCTGCGTCCACCTCCACACCGGGGATGGTGCGCGGACAGGCGTCGCACGCGTCACCGTAGACGTCGCTGTCCTTATTGGCCTGGTCCGGATTGAACGTGTACGGACAATTGTCGATCCCATCCGCAACGCTGTCATGATCGTGGTCGGCGGACAGGTCGAATTCGTACGCCCCCATATCCACGATCGGCGCCTCGCCGGCGCCGGTGTCCGGCGTCGCCGGATCGTCCACCCGACGGGGCTGGCCTTGGGCATCGTAGAGCACGTCAGGCGGCAGAAGGCCGTTGTCGCCCGCATCAATGCATGGCGAGCCCTGGGTGAGGTGATAATCGGTCGGGGAATAGAACCGCGGGTCGGCGTCGATGTTGCCGGCGCCCCAGTTGAGGACGCCATCAAACTGGATGTGGACGTCGTCTTGTCCGCCTTGTACGTCGCAATGATCGACGTTCAAAGCGAAAGAGTCGTGTGGGCCATCACGGTCGTTCGATACGGCCAACTGGGAACCGTTAATAGCCGAATTGCCCCAGAATATCGAGTTTCGAACGTGGTCCGAAGCATACGTGCTGATCAATCCTCCCCCGCGGTGAGCGGTATTCTGTGTGATCGTGCAGAGGTCTATGTTGCAGCCATAATCAAACTGATGGTTCTTGTTGAGCAGGTACACCCCTCCGCCACCGGAGGCGGTGTTGTGATGGATAGTGCATTGCGTAATCCATGCCGACTTGCTGGACTCTACCGCAATACCGCCACCATACTGTGAGGCCGTGTTTCCGTAGATCTCGCAATCCACGATTCTCAGTCCATCGCAGTACTGCGCGTATACCCCAGCGCCTCGAAGTGCGGTATTGTTTCGGATGACGCAGCGCCTGATGGTGGCGTGACTCAGATACAAGTAAACGCCGCCGCCCAAGTCGGTACTGGTGCAGTCTTCGATGATGCAGTTCTGGATAATAGGATGGCCCGATACGCGAATGGCTCCCGAAGATGATTGGACATCGCGAACAGTGATTCCATCCAGAATAGTCTCCGACCACGTGTTCGGATCAAACCGCATGCCTCCTTCGATCGCACAGGCCGCCGCTCCGTTCTCGCTGCGTATGGTCAAGATTCTGCCTGGAATCCACAGCCCCTGGTTGCCCGGCCCGCTGTAGATGCCGTCCGCGATCAGCACGGTGTCGCCGGGTACGACCGCCGCATCGATGGCTGCCTGAATGGTTGCGTACTCGGAGGGTACCCTCAGAGTCGTGTTGACATCAAGGACGACGTCCAGCTTTCGTTGCATGCCGGCGCCGCCGATCTCAGAAACAGACACGCTGCAGGTGTGGGATCCACGTGGCAGGCCGGCCGTCGTGATCGTGAGCAGCACCTCGTCAATCTCCCCCGCGGTTACGCCGGTGGTCGGCTCGATCGTGATCCAGGGACAGTCGCAGGTGACCTGCCAGCTCAAAACACCGCCACCGCTGTTGCGGATCTGAAGGGTGCGCGGTGGAGGCGACTCGCCGCCAAGCGGCGCACCGATCCGGAAATCCCCCGGCGAGACGGCCAGCGTCGGCGTCGCCGGATCGAGCTCGTAAGCTCCCATGTCGACCATTGCGGTTCCGTCGCCATCGCCGTCGACCAGCCTGGGCCTGCCGTCCAGATCTGTCGCCGGCAATCCGCCGGCCGGTGTGCTGGAGCCGGCATCGATGCAGGGAGAGCCGGCAGCCAGGTGGTAGTCGCCACCGAGTGCAAAGCCCGGATCAACATCCAGGTTGTCTTCCCAGACCGGCTCTCCCATGTGCGTGTCCGGGTAGAGGAAAACGGCCTCCAAGCCGCCTTGAACGTTGCTCGAGCGGACGGCAAGCGAGTCGTACGCGCCCGAGATCTGCGCCCCGCGCGGAGCCCAATTGCCCGAGACAATGCAGTTGGTCATTGTGGCCGGGTGATAGGCGGGGCCACGTATTCCACCTCCATAGGCCGCCCCAGATGTCTGGTTCACACGGTTGGCCACAACCGTGCAGTTGATCATCGAGAGGGCCGCGGCCAGAATGCCCCCGCCACCCTCCTCTGCCTCGTTCTCCGCGATGCAACTGGAAGAGACCTCAACCATAGCTCCATACAGGCCTCCGGCAGCCCCCTTGGACCTGTTCGCTCGAATGGTACTGTTGCGGATGATCACAGCCTGCCAGCCCAATACGGCGATTCCTCCTCCGTATATCAACCTTTCTCCGACCAGCATGCCTGCGTCGACACCGAAGATCGCGTTGTTGTCGTACACCAGGCAGTGATCGAGGGTCAGCGAGGCGGTGTCCATACCACAGATACCACCTCCGATTCCCTCAACTGTGTTTCCCACTACCACGCACGCGGTCAGAACCGTGATGCCCTCACAAAGCAGGCCCCCGCCCCAGGCGCCTTGCCAGGACGCCAGAGCACGATTACCCGCAATGGTGCAGCGCGTCAGGCTCGCATCTCCCTGGGTCCAGACGCCTCCCCCTGTTTCCACGCCTTGATTGTTGCGGATGGAGCAGTCGCTCGCCGAACCCCCCGAGAGCCGCAATCCGCCGGTCCCATTCCTGGCCCTGTTGTTGCTGATGTCGCAGTGCCGGAGAACGCCGCCTTCGCAGTCAATGCCGCCAACACTCCAGGTGGCCATGTTGCCGCTGATTGTGCAGCGATCAAAAGTAGCCGCTCCTACGGATTTGACCCCCGCGGCGTTGCCGGCGGAATTATCCGTGAAGGTGCAGTCCTGAATGGCCGGGCTACCCTGCGCGTTGTACAAACCGCCGCCGTTTGAACTTCCTCCCCTGACAGTGAAGCCATCCAACACGGCCGTGGCGTCGGTGCCGTTGGCGGTGACCACGTGGTAGGCGTTGTCCGCGCGGTTGGTGAAGTCGGGCCCGTCGTCCCCATTCAGATCGCCGCTCAATGTGCTCACGTACACGGCGAGGTCGCGGCTGTCCGGATCAAAGGCTCCGAGGCCGGCATAACCGCCGCGCAGAGCGACACCGCTTAAGAGTTGGAAGGTTGCAGCCTGGTCACCTACCGTCGGGATTGATCCCAGGTCAGGCCGGTATGTGCCACCAGCCACGCGGATCTCGTTGACCGAGCCGCCGGATGCGGCCACGGCCGTCAGAGCATCCTGGAGATGGTTATAGGATGTCGCCCAGGACTGCCCGTCGCCGCCGGCCGGGGCGTCGTCGTCCACGTAGAGCACAGGCTGGGCCAGGAGAAAGCCGGCGGGCAGCAGACAAACGACGAGCGTGCTGAGAATCGGCCGTCGGAGGGTGGCCATCGGGTGCTCCCGGTCAGCAGGTAGCTCGCTATGCTGCAGAGCACCCCGTGGTGCTTCCCACTCAGGCCCACTGTATTCAAGTTACCGCCGCGGTTTGAAATGTCAAGGCGAATGTTATTCCCCTCCCCTGTACGCCGAAGGAGGCCTTTGTAAGGGGGAGAGTTGCACTCGTCACCCGTCACTACTACTCATCACTCATCACTCATTACTTCGCATCCGACCCCCTCGCTCGCGCTCGGGGCTCTGACCGGAGAGCGCGTTCGGCCGATCGCCGATGGTCTCACAGCGGCTCGCCGACCGTCATGATCGTGACGCGGGCGCGCGGGTGGGTGGCGCCTTCGATGCCGCAGCGCAGCTCCACCCGGTTTTCACCGGGGTTCATAGCGGGAACGTCGCCTTCCAACGCGACCTCACGTAGCAATTCGCCGTTCGCCCCGTACAGCTTGCAGTCGCGCCCCTCCAGCAGCTCGACGTAGCTGCCGCTCTCCAGCGTCACAGGCAGCTTGAGTTCCTGCCCGTTAATCAACAGCATCGGCTGGATCAGTTTCGCCTTCACCAGCGGCAGGGCCTTGATGGGGCTGATATGGCATTTGACCTTTCCGCCGGCCGGCACGTTGTTGTACCACAGTCCCAGCGAAGCCACCTGGCTGTAGTCCACGTGCTCGCGATACAGGTCGTAGAAGTGGCCACCATAGGGCCAGTTGTACTCGGCGCAGCGATCACCCTCCGGTTCGATCAACTCGAAGTAGCGCCAGCCGGTGAAATCCACGTCCACATAGTGCTCGCCGAAGCCGGTGGGCAGATGCTCCGGGCTGCGCAACTGGAAGTTGAGCACCTCGCCCTTGCCATCGCCGTGGATCCACACCCCCAGCGCCTGGCGCTGCTGGATGTTCAGCGGGGGCGAGAAGGCATGAACGGCGCTGGTCCAGGCCGGCGCGTTGGCCGCCGCCTCGCTGTTGGCCGTGTACCGGCCACTGATGCCACCCGTCTTCACCTGTTCATCAGAAGCGGTGAGATCACAGATCAAACCCTTGGCCGTGGCCCGCTCCTTGAACACGTCTGACTGATTGAAATCGACAATGACCGGCTGATCCGGCGCATCGTACGGCCCGGCCGACATCAGCGCCTCGATGCGCAGCCGCACGGGCTGCCGCTCGAACGGATTCCGTGCGGTCCACACGTTGCTCCACCCGTCCATGCCGCTCACTTTGTGCTTGTCGCAATGCAGCGGGCGAAAAGCCCAGCCGCCCTCTGGACGGCGGACGAGCGTGAACTCCTTGCCGGGCTGGCGGAGCCGGGTCTTGACCGCATCCGGGAAGTAGTTCTGGTGCCGCAGCTCCTCGTATTGTCGCATGATCTCCGACAGCCGGGCGACGGCCGGAATGCTTTTCATCGTCGTCGGGTCTACGCCCTGCAATGAGAAGCCGGTGTCCGTGCCGATGGCCTTGCAGCCGAGATACTCGATATCATCCGAGAAGGTCGGCTCCGTCTGGATGTCCGTAGCGGCGAGAACGCGCCACCACCCCAGGTGCCCGGGGAGGAACATGCGCCGCGAGCTTTCGTTGGCGGCCACGTGGATGTCGATGTACGGCTTGTGGCCGCGGTTGGGCGTATCCCACGCGATGTAGCGTGAGCGCACATACCACAGATGATGGTGGAAGGTGCTCATCTCCATCAGCGCGGGGCGTTTGAGCCGCTTCCAGATCTCGAACACGAACTTGGAGCCGTAGTGCCAGCTCGCTTCGTGGCCGCCGATCAGGTCTTCGCCGTCCAGCGCATCCAGGTACATCATGTCGAAGCCGCACGTGTTGAACGCTTCGGCTGTGTGGGCGGCGACCTCTGCGAAGAGCGTCGAATCGCCATCCGGCATGAAGTAACCGAAGCATTCCTTGAGATGATGGACTTTCGCGCCTTTCGCGTGGGCGGCCGGTTTCGTGCCGTACGCCCCGCGCTGGCATTGCGTGAAGGCGTAGGGCGGCTCCTTGGAGATCCCGGAGTAGATAATGAGTTCATCGTCGATGTGCAGGGTGACGCTGTTGCGCACGAAGAATCCGGTGGTGGTGGACATCCGCTCCGTCGATTCGTCCACCGGCACCACGGTCGCGTCAGCGTTCATGGGCGCGCTGAGCGTGAAGGTGGCGTCCTTGCCCAGGCGCGGATCCGGCACCGGCGTCACCCAGGGAGTGCTTTTGTCGATAAAGAACGCGTAGGTATGGAGCCCGGCCTTGATGCCGGCGGCGTGCAGCTTGTCGATGACCGCCTTCATACTGGCCGGACCGCGCGGGTAGGTCTGCGGGTTGAAGCGAATGTCTCCGAATCGGAAGGAACTGCCGCCATGAAAGTCGATCTGGTTCATCCCGCACGCCTTGGCCGTGCGGATCCACTCATCGGCTGCTTCTTCGGAGAGGTCACCGAAATTGAAGAGATACGATCCGCGGTTGATCTCGGCGTCCATGGCCCAGGGGCCGCCCAGGGGGGAGTGGGGCAGGTCCGGCGCCGCCTCCACTGCTTCCTGAAGCGCATTACGGAGTTCCAAGGCCGGGGCGCCGACCAGTGCGACCGCCGCCCCCTGCATTCCGAAGCGCGGATAGCACATGGCCCGCAGACGCCGGTTGGCTCCCGGGATTTCGTGCACGTTGGTTTGAAGGTTCAATGCCAGGGCGCAAGCAGCGAAAGACTCGTCTGGGCGCGCTTCTCCGCCGAGCTCGAGGTCACAAAAGGTCAGTTCCTCGATACCCTCGCCTTTGACCTCGACCACTTCGAGCACCAGATGCCGTCGTCTCGACAGGACCTGGAGAAGGACTTCGGCGTCCGCATCCGGAAATGAGAGCCGCAGACGCCCGTCAGCATCGAGCTGAGCGGCCGCCGCCGGATGTTCGCGGCCGGCCTTGCGAAGCCTGGCGAGCGGCTGAGGGGTGTCGGCGAGGTGGTCCTGGCCGCTGAGGTTGTCCACGAACCGGCGCGGTCGGCCGTCGGCGCCGATCTCACAGCGGAACGAATCGGTTTTCAGAACGATCGGCTCCGGGGCGGCATCCGTCAGTATCAGCGGCGACGATGATGCCAGGCCGATGGAGAACAGCCATAACTTCCCAAGCGCGCTCATCATGCGTTAATCCTCAAGATTCAGAACCACGAGTCGCGGGCGATTCTGGGGGCGGGGCGGGGAGCTGTCAACGGGGTGGGCAGGAGACAAATCTTCCTGATTGCTTCTTGACCTGGGAGATGTCTCCACTGGCCAGGACGCCATCCAGGTTGATGTCGAGTCGGAAGTTCTGCGCACCGACGATCTGCCCCGAAGCTCCTCGACTGAGGCTGATGTCGCCGCTGGCGACTTGCCCATCGCCGTTCACGTCGCCCAGGAGCACGCCGAATCGGACGCCGGTATCACCCTGAAGAGGAACCCCCTTGTGATCGACCAGCCCCGCGAAGGAGGCCTTCAGGCAATGACTGTCGGGCACATCTGCGAGTTCGACGACTACCGTATCCGACACGGCGGCCAAAGCCGTCAGCCGGCCCGCGGAGATGGAGAGCTCAGTGTCCCAGACGCCGTCGCTGGGTACCAGCGGCCGGTTGAACTTGAAAAGCAGCGATGTGGGGCCGTCTTGACGGGGCTCCACGGAGAATCCACTCCCACTCAGAAGCAACGGCAGGTCAAAAATCCTCCCCGGACCGTGCATCTTTCTGGAAACCGCCCACATGAGTCTCGGCGGATCCTGCCACTCGCGACAGCCGGGGTTGAAGGGCACGTTGGGGCCGCTCTCGCAGAGGGTCAGCAGGTAGTCGTCCAACTCGTCCACATCACGGTCGTGGTCCAGATCGGCGTCGCGGCAGTCTTCGGGCAGTTCTGCCGGCCCGGGCCCGGTCAGGCAGGCCCGCAAGTGGGCGAAGTCCTTCGCGTCCACGTCGAAGTCGGCGTCGAAGTCGTGACCCCGGTGGATGAAACTGCTCCAGGTGGTATCCTCACCGAAAAAGCGTCGAATAGAAGCCCAGTTGAATCCAACATAGGGATCGGGGGCGCCGGGGGGGACAGGGTGGGTGTAGTGCTCTGCGAGCAGGTCGTACCAGGCCAACTCGGTGGCGGTGAGCATCCGGCCGTGGCTTTCGGCAACGAATGCCAGGCGGAACTGCCGCCGGGATGCGTCCGGCCCCGGAAGACGAGGCCCGTAGGCGGCCAGCAGATCGCCCATCCAGACCACCGAGGTCACATCCTGGATGGCCTCGCCACAACGCTCCAGCGGCAGATCGTTACCCGGGCTATACAGCCAGACGTCGGGGACTTCATGTGCACCGGTCAGGCCCATGAGATACCGGTCCATTGGCGAGGCGCGGTAGGCGCCATTGCGTCCCTTGTCGCACGACAGCAGGAAATAACCCGTGGAATGGGGCTCCCACTGCTGTCCCCCGAGCAGGCTGCCGACGTTGCTGCGTGCCTTGAAATGTCCTTCCGCGTCGTTGAGTCCCAGCACCGGATCGAAGTACACACCCCATTGGTGCATGATCTCGTGGGTGACGTTGCCCGCGTACAGACCCCTTTTCCCCGCGTCGAGCAGTATGATGCCCATGAGGGCGCTGCCGCTGCCGTAGAGGGCACCGTCGTCCTGGGGGACACGGCCGGTTCCCGTGGAATCGACCCGGACAGTCCGGTACTTGCCGGCGGCGAAGTTGACGGCCGCCGACGGAGTCTCCAATTTGTGCGTGGAGAAGAAGATGAGGAACTGGGGCGTGTCGGGCAGCAGATCGTAAATCTGCCGGGTCAGGGCGGGCAAGTCGTCGGGCAGATCGCGCAATGCACGCTGCGTTTCCCGAGTGTCGTTGCGGATGTTGATCAAATGGCGCGTCACGGCCACAGTGTCCGAAAGCGGGTCGGATCGCAGCGCGGGAATATCGGGCCGCAGTATTCCTATCGAGGGGCCGAGGAGGAATTTTGTCGGGGAGCCATAAGTGGGTTCGATGGTCACGTTACCGACTTCAATAATATCCAGTCCAGACGGGCTGTTCGCATCGTTCCAGAAGTGCGTCGGCATCGGTGCGCCGGCGCGATAGCGGAACAGACCGGCCGTGTATATGCCGTCACCAGCTAACCGATCCATCCCGGTTCCGTCGTCGACGAGGGCAAACGGTGGAGGCTGCGGTGGCAAAAGTCGAGCGGACACCCGATCCAGAATCACCCGCCCCCCATTCAGAGATGTGCCTACCTCCAGCACGAATGCGTCGATGCCGTCTGCCCGTATGACGCTGGGGATGCATTCCCAGGTCCGTTCGCCGGTTGCACCAGCGGCCTGCGGCCCGGCGGCGTCGGCGCGCTCTACCCCTCCCGCTGAGCTCATGAAGGCGGGTACCAGCACCAGCCAATAGCGTGCCGTCAACTTGCCCATTGCGGATGTACTGGAACTTCTCTAACCTGGTGAGACTCGGTCTGCGCCATCTGCCTTCGAGGGGGGCCCCAAGAGAAATGGTTGGCGCCGCGCAGGTAACGCCGGGGCCACCACGCCCTCCCGGAGAACCTCTTTCCCGCGATCAGGTTAGCGGTTGAGCGGACGATTGGCAAGAAAAAATTCAAGCTGCATCCAGTTTTCCACGAGTTTGATTTTTATCCCCTGCGCCGCTAAGACTTAGCGGCAGAATTTGACCCACGGCCCGCAATCGCGGCATTCCCATTCATCAGGCAGAGGTATTCGTTGATGGCATCGATGGAACACTATCCCACCATCCAGGAACGCGACCCGGAGGTTTTCCGCATTCTTGTGGCCGAGGGCCGTCGGCAGGCGGGCACGCTGGAGCTGATCGCATCCGAGAACCACGTTTCCAGGGCGGTTCTGGAAGCGGTCGGATCGGTCCTGACCAACAAGTATGCCGAGGGATACCCGGGAAAGCGATACTACGGAGGCTGCCAGTTCGTCGACCAGGCGGAAGAACTCGCCCGCGAGCGCGCCCGGGCGCTGTTCGGATGCGAACACGTCAACGTTCAGCCGCATTCCGGCAGTCAAGCCAATATGGCCGTCTACATGGCCGTCCTCGAGCCGGGCGACACCATCCTCTCCCTCGACCTGGCCCATGGGGGTCACCTGACCCATGGGATGAAGACCAACTTCAGTGGGCGGCTGTACAGCGTGGTGCATTATGGCGTCGGTCGGCAGACCGAGCGCATCGAGCTCGACGAGGTGCGGCGGCTGGCCAGGGAGCACAAGCCGCGCATGATCGTGACCGGCGCATCGGCCTACCCGCGGATCATCGATTTTGCGGGCTTCGCGGAAGTGGCCAGGGAGGCCGGCGCGTACCTGATGGTGGATATCGCTCACATTGCCGGCATGGTGGCCGTCGGCTTGCACCCTTCGCCGGTGCCGCATGCCGATTTCGTCACCACCACCACACACAAAACGCTGCGCGGTCCGCGATCGGGCATGATCATGTGCAAGGCCCAGCACGCCAAGGCGGTCGATTCCCGCATTTTCCCCGGGATCCAGGGTGGTCCGCTCATGCACGTGATCGCGGGTAAGGCGGTGGCCTTCGGCGAAGCGTTGCGCCCCGAATTCAAAACTTACCAGCAGCGGATTCTGGATAATGCCCAGTCGCTGTCCAAGGCCCTTCAGGGCCACGGCTATCGCCTCGTTTCCGGCGGGACGGACAACCACCTGATGCTGGTGGATCTCCGTCCGGCGCACGCGGACGTGACCGGCAAGCAGGCCGAGGGCTGGCTGGAGCGTGCGGGTTTGATCGTCAACAAGAACATGATTCCGTTCGATGAACGCAAGCCGACGGAAACATCCGGTCTACGGATTGGGACACCGGCCGTCAGCACGCGGGGCCTGGGCCCGGACCAGATGCCGGTAATTGCGGCCCTCATCCACGACGTGCTCGCCGGCCAGGGTTCCGAGGCCGTTGTCGCTTCTGTCGAAGCTCGCGTACGCGAGATTTGTGAGCGGTTCCCGTTGCCAGCGTGACGAGCTGTCCGGCCCGGCGTGCCAAGCTGCGCCTGTGCGTACGACGAATCACTGTGCCCGTGCGTATGGCGAATTGTAGCGGCCGGCGTCCCTGCCGGCCGTTTCTTGGGGGTCCAACGGCCGTCAGGGGCGCCGCCCGCTACAGAGCGGGGAAGCGGTTGACAGGAGAAGGCACTACACCCGCTTGTGCCTGCGTCCCTGCTCGGCAAGGAAATCGCGCAGCTTGGCGGCCCGCTCGTAATCTTCGTGGGCCAGAGCGTCCTCCAGTTGTTCCCGCACCGTGCGGCGACGGCTGTACTGCTTGCGGACGCGTTTCTCCATGCGGCGCAGTTCGGCCACGAATGGCCGGACGTCCATCCTCTCGGATTCGCCATCCTCCGAAACAGCCACCGTTTGGCTGCATCCTTTGATCGCCGCAATGCCCGCCTTGAGCGCTTCGATGGCCTCGTCCGGATCCTGTTCCAGCAGTGCGTGCTGCGCCTCACACATGGCCCGGTGCATCAGAATGTAAGGTCGATAGCTCTCCTGGTCATCCAGATCTTCCACGCCCGTGCAGCTATCCCGAAGGAAATCGAGTATGGCCAGGTTGTGGTTGGCGTCGCGAATTGCACGCACATAGCAGGCGGCAGCCTCTTCCAGGTCGTTTTCCTCCTGGGCCTGCTGGGCCAGGGTCATCAGGGTTACCCGGCGACGGTAGAACTGGAGCACCTCGCGCATCAGCGCCTGCCACTCGGTGGGGGAGATGTTGAGCGGATGCTTGTACTGGCGGACCTGGTCCGCCAAACACTCAAGCATGGAATCATAGCCATGGGGTTGGTCGCCGTCCGGCCGGCCGTCAACGGCCAGTTGCAGCACCCCCAGGTCCACGCGTACCTGGAGAAAGCTCGTGCCGTCACCGGCGGTGAACTTCCGCACGCGCGGCTCGCCGTGGCCCACCGGCCAGCCATCCAGGATATGGGCCAGATCTTTCATGGCTTTCCCCCCCCTCCCTGCTGTTTGATCTGCCGCGACAAATCAGCGATGTAGACCTCCGAAAGCAGTCGCGGATCGTAACGGTGCTCGACCTCCGCCACGTAGTACAGCGGCTTCTTCTTGTCCGTGCGGACGCGCTCGAGCCGGGAGATCCGGCCGATCACCATCGCAACCGGCAACCGAGGATCTCTCGGATCAGACGTGACCAGATCGCCCGCCCGGATCAGACCCTGGTCCACGCCCCGCGCGTCGATTTCCACGATTTTCATGAGGCCCCGACCTGCGCCGTACAGCGAGAAAAGGGCCGGCTTGTTCCCGACCGTGACCACTTGCCACGTGTTGCGAGCCGGGTCATGACGCGTGATGTGCACCGAGGTGGGGCGGTTGGTGCTGCGGTCGCTGAGCAGAACCACACGCGACGTGAAGTACTCAGACTCCTCGACCCAGCCAATGAGCGATTCGCGGGCCAGGACCCCGGCGCCCGGGCGGGCGCCGTCGTTGGTGCCCGCGTCCACGAACAAACGTGAGGTCACCCAGTCTCCTGATCGCACGTTATGGCTGCTGCCCTTGTCCAGCAGCAGTGAACCGCGAGAGGCCAGCGCGTCGAGGGCCACGACCTTGGCGGGAACCAGCGCCGCGTCGGTGGGGAAGCCCCGCTGCCGCACCATGGCCAGTTCGTCGATCCGGGCCTCGAGTTCGGCCAGCTTCAGCCGCAGAGAGATGTTCTCGTTTTCGAGCGCTTCTTTTTCCTTGAGCAGGGTGGCGTGCTGCTCGCCGGAAATGGCGGGCGTGCCCAGGTTCCGCAGCGGTTCGGCCAGGCCACCGGCGGCCTGGGTGGCGATCAACTGCGGCAGGGCCAGCAGGCGCAACACGTTGCGCAACGGCAGCAGCGTGTCTCGCGGCACGAGAATCAGTCCGGCGGACGCGATCATCAGGATCGCAAACACGGCCGGTCGGGATGGTGCTCGAATCCGCCTCATGCCCGCCTTCCCCGCTCAGACGTCATCCTGGTCTGAGTCCATCGTATCGGCCCACTCGTTCAAGTGCTCGAGGAATATGCTGGTGCCCCGAGCCACGCAGGTCAATGGGTCCTCGGCAATCCGGGACTTCAGACCGGTGGTCTGGCTCAATACCGTATCGAAGCCCCGCAGCAACGCACCACCGCCAGCCACCCAGATGCCGTCCTCCACGAGGTCGGCGGCGAGCTCGGGCTCCGCCTTCTCCAGGACGCGGACCACCGCTTCGACGATCAGGCCTACCGGCTCCTTGAGTGCCTCACGGACCTCTTCGCTGCTGATCACGGTCTTGCGTGGCAGACCGCTGATCATGTCTCGGCCTCTCACCTCCATGGTGAGTTCATTCTCCAGTTCGGCCGCCGATCCAATCTGGATCTTGATCTGCTCGGCCGTCTGGGGACCGATCATCAGGTTATAGGTCCTCTTCATGTAGTTGATGATGCTCTCATCCATGTCGTCGCCGGCCACGCGCAGCGATTCGCACACGCTGACATCCGCCAGCGAGAGGATCGCAACCTCCGTGGTCCCGCCGCCGATGTCGATGATCATGGAGGCCCGGGGTTCGGCCACCGGCAGCCCGGCGCCGATGGCCGCAGCCATCGGCTCAGGCACCGTATAGACTCGCCGGGCTCCGGCGCGCTCGGCTGAGTTGTAGACGGCCCGCCTCTCGACGGCCGTGATTCCCGACGGCACCGCAATCACCACCCGGGGCATGACGAACGAACGTCGGCCGTGCACTTTCCGGATGAAGTAGCCGATCATGGCTTCGGTGATGTCGAAATCGGCGATGACCCCGTCCTGAAGAGGGCGGACGGCCGTGATGGTGCCCGGCGTCTTGCCGATCATCTCCTTGGCCACCAGGCCGACCGCATTGCCGTTCTTGAGTACTCGGTTTGTGCCCTTCTTCA
>BTUC01000045.1:0-25072 GCA_045863575.1 Phycisphaerae bacterium | reverse complement strand
CTCCTCAGAACGTACACGTCAGCCCCCCATCCGCCACCAGCACATGGCCGGTGACGTAACTGGAGTCCCGCGACGCCAGGAACAGGATGGGACCGGCCATCTCTTCCGAGCTGGCCGCCCGGGCCATGGGAATCCGCCGTTCCTTCACGTATCGCTCCAGAAAGTGCGGGCTCTCCAGCTCATTTTTGCCCTCGTAAACGGACATGGGCGTATCCACGAACCCCGGCGCCAGGGCGTTGACCCGGATGCTGTGGGGCGCCAGTTCCACCGCCAGGCAGCGGGTGAACTGGTTCACGGCCGCTTTCGCCGCGCCATAGTTGGAGGCGTTGCGCTCCGCCTGCGTACCGTGGATACTGGTGACGTTGACGATACGCCCGGCGATCTGCTTCTCGATCATGTAGCGGGCGGCTTCGCGGCAGAAGCGGAAAGCGCCGACCAGGATGATGTTGAAGACGTCCAGCCAGCCCCCCAGATCCGTCTCCGGAAATGGCGTCGGGTTGAATGCGGCCGCGTTGTTAACGACCACGTCCAGCCGGCCGAAGCGCTCGTCGGCGGCCGCGACCGCCTCGCGGGAGGTGCGCTCCTCACGTACGTCGCCGGGGAGAATGTACACCTGATCCGGCCGGCTGACCCGGGCGGCGGTCTCCTCCAGCTTCGATCGCGTTCGTCCCACGATCACCACCGAAGCACCTTCGTCCACGAAACGGACCGCCGCGGCGGCTCCGATCCCCGAACCCGCTCCGGTGATGATCGCCACTTGACCCTTCAGCACGTCCATGCCACGCCTTCGGATCAGCTACAACCGACAATGAACCAGTGCCCACCGACAACCGACCACGTCAATCGATTTCCTTCGAATCAATCCACTTCATCATCCGGCGCAGCTTACGGCCGGTCTGCTCGAGCATGTGGTCCTTGTCCTTCTTGTACAAGGCGTTGAACATCGGCATGCCGGCCTGTGCCTCGAGAATCCACTCGCGGGCGAACTGACCGGTGACGATCTCGTCGAGGATCTTCTTCATCTCCTGCTTGGTCTGCTCGGTGATGATCCGCGGCCCGCGGGTCAGATCGCCGTACTCGGCCGTGTTGCTCACGCTGTAGCGCATGTAGTTGATGCCGCCCTGGTAGAACAGGTCCACGATCAGCTTGAGCTCGTGAAGGCACTCGAAGAAGCAGATCTCCGGCTCGTAGCCGGCCTCGACCAGCGTCTCGAACCCGGCTTTGACCAGGGCGGTCACGCCGCCGCACAGGATCACCTGCTCGCCGAAGAGGTCCGTCTCCGTCTCCTCGCGGAAGCTCGTCTCCAGCACGCCGGCGCGGGCTCCGCCGATGCCCGCCGCCCAGGCCAGACCCAGTTCCTTGGCCTTGCCGGAAGGATTCTGCTCAACGGCGATGAGACAGGGTACGCCGCCGCCCTTGACGTATTCGCTGCGGACCAGGTGGCCGGGGCCCTTGGGGGCAACCATGATCACGTCCACGTCCTTCGGCGGCTTGATGGTGCCGAAATGGATGTTGAACCCGTGGCAGAAGCCCAGCGTCTTACCGGCCTTCATGTGCTTGGCCACTTCGTTGCGGTAGACGATCGGGTGCAACTCGTCGGGGAGGGTGAAGACGATCAGGTCGGCCGCCGCGGCCGCGTCGGACGCCGACATCGGCTTGAACTTGTGCTCCTCGGCCAGCCGGTAGTTATCGGTCCCAGGCAGCTCGGCAATAATGACCTCCACGCCCGAATCCCGCAGGTTCTGCGCGTGGGCGTGGCCCTGGCTGCCGTAGCCGATGATGGCCACCTTCTTGCCCTTGAGGAACCCGAGGTTAGCGTCCTTCTCATAGTAAATGTTGACTGGCATGGTCCTTCGATCCTTTCCGATGTCTTGAATGAATTCACCCTCAGGGCCAGCAGTTTAGCGATGGACCCGCCCAAGGCAAGCCTCCGAGCTCCGAGGCGCCGGCGAGGGGGGGGGGTCAGCCTTACGGCGGCGGTAGTCAGCAGCAGAGGTGCGTAAAACCTCCGGTCCGCGAACAGGAGTACCCCCGTAGGCCGTTCCCAGCCCGGCCGTGGCTCATTGACCCCCGCGACCGCCGTTTTGCGGCCGACCGGCCGGCCCGCTCAGAATGGGCCGACCTGACCAAAGGCCGATTTGACAGCCCCAGCCTGCCCGCCTTCTGGTTGGACGTGGCGTGGCTCTGGCAGGCGCCAACGCCTGATCCTTCCGAGTGCCTCCAGCGGATATTCCATCAGTCACATTAGATCTGGCCGGGCGCCCCGTACTTTCCGCGAACTGGTGCTAACCCCGGGGCGCGGGTGACGTGACAGGCCCGAGCGACTCCATTTCTTGGCGAATTCGATTTCGCCGCTCAGGCGACCACTTGCGGACTTCGTCCGTTCCGGGACGGGCAGCGTCGATCTGCAGCGCAGTCTCGTAAGCGACCCTGGCCTCCGCAAACCACTCCGTTGAACCCGTCGCAGCTGCCGCGCGGGCAAGCACCTGGGCCAGGAAAAGGTGCTCGTCGGGGGAGTGCGGATAGAGACTCGCCGCCTGGCGCGCGGAGGAAATGGCCGCCCAGTAGTCGGACTTCAGGCGGCTTATCGCGTAGCGCAGTTCGTATAGCTGTGCGCGCCGCTGATAGAGCGAGTACTCCAACGGATCGCGAGCAATGGCCTCATTCAGCGCGGCGATCGCCAGGTCAGAATCTTTCAGTGTCTGTCTCATGGCCCGTAGACCCGCGATTTCGATCAGCGGCGTGGGGTCACGCGAGTCCCAGAGCGCAGCATAGTTGTAAAGAATATCGGCCGCATCCGCGTTGGCGGCGTGCCGGGCTCTGTGCAACAAGGATGACGTTTGAGTGACCGGCCAGACGATCAGCCACAGCAGCAACACCGCTCCACATGCTGCCATCAAGACCGGCGCCAGCGTCCAGCGCCCCACAGCGGCAGGCTCGTCCCTTGTCTCCGTCCCTTGTCCCCGCGTCCCCTTGTCTCCGTGTCTCCTTGTCTCTTTGTCCCCGGCTCTCCGCGCACCCTCGCCTCCACCATCTCGCTGTCTCTCCGCCTCTCCTTCTCCCGGTCTCTCCATCTCGCCGCCGGCCAGCAGCACGCCGCACAAGGCCGCGAACGGCGTCAACGTCGCCGGCACAAACAGCGAAAAATCAATGGTGTTGTGCAGGAGAAACGCGGCCACGCCGCAGAGCAGGACCAAGCGAATGTGATCGGCGCGCCCGACACCTTTCGCCGCGATGAGCCAGGCGAACAGGCCAAAGACCGCGGCCCAGATCGGTCCATACGCGCCCAGGTCGAAAATCACCGCGGCCATCCCGCTGGGCGAGCCCAGCAGCCCGCGCATGAGAAACAGCCGCAGCAGCACGAAAGCTCCAATGGTGACGGGAAGCCATACGCGCAGTCCGTCGATAACGCGCGGCGGCGCCGGCCAGGAATCCTCCGGGTACCGTCCCCACCGCCGGATGAACACAAACGAAGCCCCCACCAGTGCAGCCAGTAGACCCACAGCCCCGAGCACGCCCCACTGGGCGAGGACGGCCACGACGAAGTTATGGGGGTCCTTGATCTCCTCAGGAAAGTCGATCGGCTTGTACCGCAGGTAATGCCGGTCGAAGTTGAGGGCCCCAACGCCGGTCCAGAAGTGCTCCGCAACCACTCTCGAGGTCACCTGCCAGTAGTTCCAGCGGAACCCCAGCGATGAGCCCGGCAGCCCTCCGCGAACCAGACCGAACCCGACGACGCCAGCCACGGCCAGCCCGATTACCAGCCATATCCCGGCCAATGTCAGACGCCAACGTCGCCGCAGAATGCCGCCCACGCTCCACAGCACGATGAGCAGCACCAGCCCCACTCCCCCGGCCAGCAGTGCGCCGCGACTGCCCGTCAGAGGAATACACAGCGCCAACGCAGTTCCTACCCCGAAGCCGAACGCCCTTCCTACCCAGCTTTGCGATACGGCTCCGGCCGCTACGGCCGTGAGCGCAGCCAGAACCAGCAGGGAACCTTGGGCATTGCTATGGGCCATGAACCCGTAGGCTTCCGCGGCATTCATGCGCCGTTCGTACAGTTCCACGCGCGGATCATCCAGCGGAACGTCACGCCAGAATTCGGCTTTATTCTGCAGGTAGTGCTGGCGGGTCTCCTCGAACTCCACGGCCGCCTGCATCACGCACTTGGCGGCCGATGCCGCTCCCGAGGCGATCACCACCGCCAGCACCAGCCCCACGCGCAGCCGATCCCGGCACAAGTTGGCCACTACCATCATCAGGGCCAAGGCAGTCAGCCAATCCGCTGACGCGTTCAAAGCGAGGCGCTTGTTGCTGGCCACCACGGCCGTTGAAATCACCGCCCCCAGGAACATGAGGGCCGCGCCCGCCTCGAGCCCGGTCAGATGCCAACGCCGACGCCGCCAGGCCGCAGCCGTTGTAGCCAATGCCGCCCCCCAGATGGCCAGGTCGAAGCCCGCCGTGGTCGCGGGCGTGGTGGCTTCGGCGCCTCCAGAGGCGTGGGCGATGCGGGTCAGTTCTGACTCGTACGTTTCCGACATCAACGGTCGCATGGCGACCACTGCCAGCAGAACCAGCAAGGCCGTGTTTTCAAGCTGGGTGGCGATCCGCCCGGAGACTTCCCCGACAGCAACTGGCGTCCATGTGGATTGCTTTTCAGGCCGCATCGCGCGATTCCAGAATGGCGATGATGGCCACCACGCAGACGCACTGCCCGAAGATGAGCACTGCCTCCGTCCAGTTCACCAGCGGCAGGAGAGTGGCCGGTAAAGCCGTCGCCAGCGTGGCCAGAAAGATGGTGAGCACCGCGGACGTGGGGCTCAGCCCCAGCTTCACCAGCCGGTGCGAGAAATGGCGGCGGTCGCTGCGCCAGATGCTGTGCCCCGCGCGCAGCCGCACCACGATGACACTGATCATGTCGTACAAGGGCACGGCAAACACAAGCAGCGGCACGAGCACGCCGAACGGCCGCTGCTGCTGGTCGGGATCGTAGAACGTAGTCAACACCGTGAACACCGCCAGCAGGAAACCGACTACCAGACTGCCAGCATCCCCCATGAAAATGGAAGCGGGCGGAAAGTTGTAGATTAAAAAGCCCGCCACCGCCCCGGCCAGCAGCAACAGCAAGCAAGGTACGAAGAGTTGCCCGGCGCGGAAGGCGGTCACCGCCAGGATGGTGGCCGTCAGCGTGGCCACACCCGCTGACAGCCCGTCCATGTTATCCATGAAGTTGAAGGCGTTGGTCAGGACGACAATCCAGAAAGCCGTGAGCAGCGTCGCTGCCACCGGCCCAAGAACGTCCAGCCCCCGTATGCCCATGCCACCGGCCACGAGCAACGCCGTACCCAGTTGCACGACCAGCTTGAAGGACGGCCCCAACGGCCGGTGATCGTCCACGATGCCGACCAGATGCATCACCAGCGCGCCGGCGATGATGGCCAGCGCCTGGGGCGCCTTCTCCAGCACGCCGCCGGCCCAGCCCCAGACTGGCAAACCCGGCATCCAGCTCTCGAGCCGCTCAGGACCGAGCCGATGCAGAATGAGCCCCCCGACAAGCACGCTCGCCATCGGCAGCAACACGGCGATGGTGATGGCGATCCCGCCGCCAAAGGGCACGGCCTGCTTGTGCTGTTTGTGACTGCCGGCGCCCAGTGGCCGATCGACGAAGTCGCGCTGAAGAGCCCAGCGTCGCACCACCGGAGTTAGAAAAGCACTCACGGCCAGCGACAAGCCCAGCGATGCCCCCCCCGCGATCAGGGGAACGTACGGATTCACGCGCCAGAACCCTCCGTCGGCGGCGGCCCGGCCTCCCGCGCATTGAGCTTGGCCTTGTACCCCTCGCGCATCTGCTCGAAGAAGGCGTGATAGCGGTCGGCGGCGTAATCCGGGTATGTCCATGGCCAGGCGACCCATCGGCCAGCTTCGTAATGGAGCGTGCTCTCCCCGTAGATTCCCTCCCGCAGGTAGAGCCGGTGAGAATAGTCCTTGGTCGTGGCCAGCACCAGCTTGCTCAGGGACAGGTACCCAGGATCAAGATTGACTCGCCGCTGGTCCGCGGGAAGGCCAACCTCATAGCAGATCCGTCTTTCGAGCTCATTGGTCAGGGCCTTGACATGGGCCAGATCGCCTGGATCGATCAGCCGCTCGAAGGATACGAACTGCCGCTGAAGATCTTCCCCCATTTCCAGTTCGTAGTAGTCGGTCGAGTCGAACGACCACAGCGCGCTGGTTGCATCCACCTGGCCGTAGTACCCCTCCAGCATGCGGACGGCGCGCGCCATCAGATCCGGGTCATTGGAGATGAGCCCGCAGAACAGGTTCACCGGACGCGGCGATCGAATCGCACCCATGCGCGATCAGTGTAGCCGTAACGCGGCGCAAAGCAATGCCCCTGCGGCAGTTGTGACGGGGACTGAATGTTGATTGCTGATCGCTACCGGCTTCGAGGAGGGTGTTGGCTGGTAGGCGCTGGCTTGGGGGTAGTGGGTTGGAGGTTGTGGGTCGGCAGTTGTCCGTGACTGCGGTGGTCAGCAGGAAACTGACAACTGAAAAACTGAGAACTTTATCTGATGGCTGAATGCAGATCGCTGAAAGCTGACCGCTGATTGCTGAAAGCTCTCATTAATCCTCCGCTTGGATGACCGTCGTGTCCGGTTCGCGCACGGCCGGCGCGTTCCTCGACTCGAGGCCCAGCAGCTCGAGCGTGTTGCGCTCGACGATGCGCCGGAGCTGCTCGCGCGGGACCGTCGGCAGGTTGGTGCCGTGGCAGACCTGGTTGATGCTGTAAAGCGCCTCGATGCACGCCGCCGGCGAAGAGGAGGGAAAATTGCTGCCAAACAACAGGGCGTCGATCACGCCGGCCTGGTATGCCGACACCAGCGCGTTGTACGCATGCCAGGGGTGATGCAGCAGGCCGCTGATGTCAGCGAACACGTTGGGGTGCTTGGCCAGCAGGGCCAGGGCCTCCTCGATCCAGGGATGGCCCAGGTGGCACAGCACGATCTTGAGCTCGGTGAATTCGCGGGCCACTTCATCCAGCAGGCACGGCCGGGCGAATTCCATTTTGGTGGTCGGCGAGGCCTGCACGTCCTGATGGAAAACGATGGGCATGCGCAGCCGTGCCGCCTCGGCATAGACCCGCATCGCCGCCGAGGAGGCCGGGTGAAAATCCTGGGCCGCCGGCCACACGGTCACACCCTGCAACGCCAGCTCATCGTGGGCCCGGCGTAGATCGGAGATCGCCTCCTTGGGCCGTGAGGGATCGATCCCGCCAAAGCCGATCAGCCGATCAGGGTGGCGGCGCACGTAGTTGGAAACGTACGCGTTGGGAATCTCGGCCTCAAGGTAAAGACTTTTGAACGCCAGCACGAATGCCTTGTCCACCGGCCGGCAGGCCGCCAGATGCTCGTCCACGCCCGCCCGGGGCGGAGCGGCATGCCGGCTGGTACGCCCTCGAACGTGCCAGAGCCCCGTCCCGCGACCCAACTGCTCGACCGATTCCCAGACATGCGTATGACAATCAATGATCACGGCCCGCTTATACCGGATCGCCCCATCAGGGTCAAACGGCCGGCCGTTTCAAACGCCCCATAATGGGTCTTTGGCTCGCCTGGCCACGCCCCCTCTCAGCAGCCCAGACAAACCGTTCCATTGGAGCGGGTCGGTGTGCTACAATGGCCACCGGAGGGGCAGCGTCCCTCAAGCGTTCGTCTGATCTCGTTCCCTTCGCCGTGGGCCGGCCGTGAAACTGAGAACTGCGCTGAGTCTGTTCGCGATTGCGTCGTCCTCCGTCTTCGCTCAATGGCGCAGTGAGGTCGGATATACCAGCCTTCAAGCTCGGCTTGGTTCGGCCACACCGACGGGCGCCGGGGTGGGCGTAACGCAGGTGGAAGGCGAGTACCCGGCGAACAGTGGCAACTATTTGCCCAATCTCGCCAGTTCCGAGTTCGCCGGCAAGACGATCACGCCAAAAAGTGGTCCGAGTAACACGTCGAGTCACGCCAACACCGTCGCCACCTATTTCTATGGCCTGACCACCGGCTTCGGGACCGGCATCGACCCGATCAACTGCTACGAGGTGAACCACTGGATCACTTCGGGTGCACTGCGGGTTGCAGAAGCCTATGTTCCGCTCATCGAGCCTCACCGCGTGCAGAATCACAGTTGGATCGGGGAATTCGAGGGGAACGATCCGCTCACGGCGGATGCGTTGCGCCGCCTGGACCATGTCATTGACCGTGATGGCGTCGTCGTCTGCGTGGGCGTGAACAACGGCACCGGAAAGCCCATGCCCAAGCTGCTCAGCAGCGCATACAACGTGCTGGCCGTCGGCCTGAGGAACGCGAACTCGAGTTTCGGGCCCACGCTCATTGATGTGCCCGGCCGGGTAAAGCCTGACATCGTCGCCTCCGCCAACTCCATGTTGACCAGCTACGCCACCCCTGTAGTGGGGGCATCCGCCAGCCTGCTGCTCGAGACGATGGCCACCGACGGCAGCCTGGCGTATCTCCCCGCGCCGCAGCGACGGACGGCCGAGGCTCTGCTGGTCAAGGCCCTGCTGATGGGCGGGGCCACCAAGGCCGAGCTCAGTAACTGGCGCAAGGGCCTGGCCACGCCCAGCACGGACGGCACCGTTCCGCTTGACTATCGCTATGGCGCCGGCGACCTCAACATCGATAACAGCCACCGCATTCTGACCCCCGGCGAACAGGAAGCAGCGCCGGATGCCCTTGTGTCCACGACGGGCTGGGACTTCGCTTCGGCCGGCCCGGCCGCCGATCGCATTTACTTCTTTGAGATTCCTTCCGCTTACCAGGCCGACACGCTGTCCATTCTCCTCGCCTGGAACCGCCGCTTTGTCGCCCCGCCGGATCTGGACCGCGACGCGGACCTCGATCTGGATGATTTCGGCGCCTTCCAGGCCTGCACCACCGGCCCGGAACTCGGCCCACTCGCGCACGCCTGCGCCGACGCCGATCTGGACGGGGACGGCGATGTGGATCAGAGCGACTTCGGCGCATTCCAGATCTGCTACAGCGGGCCGAACATACCCGCCGACATCAACTGCCGCGGGACCTTCGCGCCGATCCTGGCCAACATGGATCTGCGACTCTACGAAGCGACCGATTTTGAACTGGGCTCGTTGCGCGACGCGAGCATATCGGCCATCGACAACGTAGAGCACATCTGGCTGCAGAACCTTCCGGCCGGGCGCTACGCCATCGTGGTCAACACGGATCGCCCGTGGGACTACGCCCTCACCTGGGATGCCGCACTCGCTCCCGCCGCGCAGTAGAATGCCCGCATGCGAATCGTCCTGGCTCCGGACTCGTTCAAGGAATCACTCTCCGCGCGCCAAGCTTGCGAAGCCATCGCCCGCGGCATCCGCAGCGTCCACGCGGATGCCGAGATCGACGCCATCCCCATGGCCGATGGCGGCGAAGGCACGGTGGATGCGCTGGTCAGCGCCACCGGCGGAACGCTGCGCCGCACCACGGTCACCGGCCCGCTGGGCAAACCTGTGGAGGCCACCTGGGGGCTGCTCGGTGGCAGCGGACCACTCGCCGCGATCATCGAAATGGCTGCCGCCTCCGGCCTGGCTCTCGTTCCGCCGGATCGCCGCAACCCGCTGCTGACTACCACGTATGGCACCGGGGAACTCATCCGCGCGGCCCTGGCCCACGGCGTCAAGCGCGTGATCATCGGCATCGGGGGCAGCGCTACCACCGATGGCGGCACCGGCGCCGCCCAGGCCCAGGGCACCGAGTTCCTGGACTCCTCCGGCCAACCGCTTCCTGTGCCCATGACCGGAGGCCAACTCGCCGCCATCGCCCGCATCGCATGTGGTTCCGGCATTCAACGTGACACCGGTATCTTACCGGTGAATCTTGCCCCTCCTTCCTCCCGCCCAACGCAGCCGTTCGACGTCTCCATCCTGGTGGCCTGCGACGTCGACAACCCTTTGTGCGGTCCACGCGGCGCCGCGGCCATCTACGGCCCCCAGAAGGGCGCCACCCCCGAAAGGGTCGAGCAGCTTGACCAAGGCCTGGCCCACCTGGCCGAGATTATCGAGCGCGATCTCGGAAAGAACGTCCGCGACTTCCCCGGCGCCGGTGCGGCCGGCGGCCTGGGCGCAGGACTGGTTGCTTTCCTAAATGCCCGGCTCGACCGCGGCATCCGCCTGGTCATGGAGGCCGTCCGGTTCAACGAGCGCATCACTGGTGCGGACCTGATCATCACCGGTGAGGGCAAGCTCGACCGCCAGTCCATGATGGGTAAAGTCATCGAAGGCGTCGGCCGCGCCGGCCAGGCCGCCGGCGTACCGGTTGTGGCCCTGGTGGGGACCATCGGCGAGGGGGCCGAGACAACGCTGCAGGTGCTGCATAGTTACCACGCGATCAACCGCGAAAACCTGCCCCTGCACGAAGCCTTGAGTAGAACGCCCGGCGCACTGGAAGCAGCCGCTGCCCGACTATTTCGAGAGCCCAGCCTGCCCCCGTTTGCGAAGACGGGCGGGGTCCACTGACCCCTGCGGTCGCCGCGTTGATTCACAGGCCCGGATCGGGTGTAATGCCCCGTTCTGACACTCGGCATCACCAATGGAAACCCGGGATTATGGATCTTTTTGCTTATCGTGAGGGCGAGCTGTACTGCGAGGACGTTCCGGTCCGCCGGATCGCCGAGGAAGTGGGCACGCCCACGTACATCTACTCGGCCGGGACATTCCGCGAGCACTATGGACGGATCCGCGATGCGTTCGGCGAACTGGACCCCGTCATCTGCTACTCGATCAAGAGCTGCTCCAACCAGCACCTGATCCGACTGCTGGCCGGCTGGGGGGCGGGGATGGACGTGGTCAGCGGCGGCGAGCTCTACCGCGCGCTCAAGGCCGGCGCCGATCCGTCCAGGATCGTCTTCGCCGGCGTGGGCAAAACCGACGCCGAGATCAACGAGGCCATCGACGCGAAGATCGGCTGGTTCAACATCGAATCCGAGGCGGAGCTGGCCAACCTGATCGAGATCGCCGGCCGGCGGCAGGTGAACGTCCGCGCGGCGCTGCGCGTCAACCCGGACGTCGATCCCCAGACCCACCGCCACACCAGCACCGGCAAGCGCGAGAGCAAGTTCGGCGTGGATCTGGAGCGGGCCCGGCGTGTCTTCGGGGAGTTCGGCCGTGACCCGCGCGTGCGGCTGTGCGGCATTCACCTGCACATCGGTTCACCGGTGAACACGATCCCGCCCTACGTCGAGGCCATCAAGAAGACGATGGAGCTCATCGATCAGCTCCGGTACGATGGCTACACCATCGACACGCTGGACATCGGCGGCGGCTTCGGTGCCTTCTACGAAGGTTCGGAAGCGCCCTCGGCGGCCGACTACGCCGCCCAGCTCGTGCCGCTGCTGCGCGGGCGTGGGCTGCGCATCATCCTCGAACCCGGCCGTTCCATCGCCGCCAACGCGGGCATCCTGCTGACGCGCGTCGTCTACGTGAAGCGCGGCGGGGACAAGCACTTTGTGATCGTCGACGGCTCCATGACCGAGTTGATCCGCCCCGCGCTCTATGACGCGTACCACTTCGTCTGGCCGGCCCGGCCCGGACCGGGGTTCGTGCCGGCACAGCGGCGACGGGGACTGACGTTCCCCGGAACCAGCGAGATGGACGTGGTCGGACCGGTCTGCGAGTCAGGAGATTTCCTGGCCCAGGGACGGATGTTGCCGCCGGTCCAGCGCGGCGATCTGCTGGCCGTCTTCACGGCCGGAGCCTACGGCTTTTCCATGGCCAGCCACTACAACTCGCGGCCCAACGCGGCCGAGATCCTGGTTGAGGGCGGCACGTTCCGCACCATCCGTCGCCGCGAGACCTACGAGGATCTGCTCGCCCCGGAGGAGGTCTGATGCTTCAGTTGTTCGACGGCTGGGTAGCCGGCCGGGCCGCCACCGATTCGAACCACTCCCGCAGTTCGCGCTCGGCGGGCTTTCCCTTGGGCGTGTAGTTGAAGTCTTCGGTGCCGCCGGTGGTATTGGTCCATTCCCACCAGATGATCCCGCCTACCTGCGGGATGTTTTTCCAGGTGTCCATGAACGCGCGGTAGCAGCGGCGCTGCTCCTCGTGGCCGCGAACCGTGGCCTCCTGCTTGTAGTAGTAGTTCCATGGCTCGATGGAGGCCCCCTCCTGGCTGCACCAGCCCACTTCGGTGAACAGCAGCGGCTTGTCGTACTGGGCCTGCCACCTGAGGATGTTCCGCTTGATCGGCGCCCACTCCTCCATGATCGCCTCCAGCTCGGGATTGGCCTCGGAGGCGAGCTTGTAGTAGCTGGTCATGCCGATGAGATCGAGGTCGTCCCAGTACTGTACCACCTTGTAGTGGTCCCAGTTGGCCGAATAGGTGAGCTTGCCAGGGAACACCTTGCGCACCTCGCGGATGACCTGGCGCCAGCGATCGGTGTACTTCTCCGTGCTGACCAGTTCGGAGCCGACCGAGAGCACCTCGACGTTGTTCTCGGCCGCGAGCTTGGCGAAATGCGTAATAAACCGCGTGTACTGCTCGAACCAGTCATCCCAATTGGGCGGATTGATGACCCCACGCCACTCCGTCCCGCGCGGATTACTCAGCAGGATGATGGGCATGAGCATGACGCGCAGACCATTGGCATGCGCGACCTTGAAAATTTCTTTCCATTGCTCCTTGGACGGCGTCACCGCCGGATCGAGCTTGAAGGATTCCGAGCCGGCGTGCTCCTGGTAGCCGGGGTTGCTGATGAGCACTGTGTCGGCTCCCAACGCCGCGATCTGCCCCAACATGAGCCGAGCCTGGTCCACGACTCCCTGGGACCCATGGATCTGCCAGGCCAGGCCGTGATACGGCGTGCCCTCGGGCGGCAACGGACGGGGACGCAACGGCGGCGGCACGATGGCCGTCGAGACCGGCGACGCGTCGAGCGGCGCCTTGTCCACCTCGCCGACAGGCGGCACGGGCACCCCCGCTCCTCCCTGCCCAATGCCGGCCCACCACACCACCACGCCCGCCACCATCATCGCCAGCACCGGCAATGCCACCTTAGTCACCGATCGTCTCCGATGTCGTCCCTGTAACTGTTCAGACGCGGCAAGCCTGCCGCCCCGCTATAGCCGGTGGTCCTCACCGGCGGCCAACTGTGGCCACCGAGTCCGGCGTCATGGAACCCATCATGATAGAACCGGCTCGGCCGTTTGTCGCCCGCCGCGGCCGCCGCTACGAACGCCCAACTGAACTTTCCGGTTCCGGCAGCCCAAAAACAAAGCACGGAGACGGCCGGGCAGCCGCCTCCGTGCGGATCCTTGCTCTGATAGCATGCTGAACAGAACCGCAGAGTCCGGTACAGTGTGGAGCCTTCGCAGTGCGAGACGGGCTTCCAGCCCGTCTTTGACCGGCAAGATGCCGGTCCCACACCATGACTGTTTCTGCGTTTTAGCTAGCGTGCTGCCGTGGCCGTGCAGTTCTCCTTCTGGCCCAGCGCCCAGGCGATCCCGCCCAGCAGGTGCTGCTGGAACTTCGGGTTGTCCCAGATATCTTCCCGGTGGCCCAGTGCCGTATAAAAGACGCGGCCCTTGCCCTCGGTGTTATACCAGGAGATCGGGTAGTCCTTGCCCTTCTCCATCTTCTGAGGCTTCAAATCACTCTTTTCCGTATCCACACTGGTCAGCACGTCCACGTTGTCGCGGGAGAAGGAACCCTCTTTGAACTGGTAGATTTCATCCGTCACCGCCCACTCCTTGCCCAGCATACAGGTGGCCGGATGGTCCGTCTTCTCCACCTTGAGGATGACCTCCCGATCCTGCGGGCCGTGCGTCAGGAAGCAACCGCCGATCAGCTTCACGTAAGGCGGCCAGTCCTTGTAGGTGTCGGACGCACAATGCGCGCCGATGAGGGCCCCGCCTTCGGACACATACTTGATGAGATCGTTGCGGTTGATCGGCGGATCACCGGAGGTGTAGAACACGAGAGCGTCGAATCGCTTCATTGCGCCCAGATGGCCGAGGTCGTTGTGGTCCTGTGAGAGGTACACCTCGTAGCCGGCCTTCTCGGCAAAGCGTTTGAACGCCTTCTCCGTGTGCGAGAGCTCGCCGGTGAGGGGCCGGGTCACGCAGGAGTGGCGGAACCCGAAGGACTGCGAGTACAGCAGAAGCTTTTTCTTGCCACTTGCGGGGCTGTCGCCGAGGCACCATACCGATCCGCCCACCACCGCCGCCACGCCGACGGCCAGCGTCCAGTTTACGATCTTCATGAGATTAATCCCTTGTCTAAACCCACGCGCGGTTCTCCCCGCCGATGCGCGGAGGGCCTCCCTCCGGCCGGCGAAACAGGCCCACAGGGTACCACTGCCGCTGCGGAGCTTCAAACCACCAGACGGGGCCTACTCGACGTTGGTCCACTGGCCGGTGCGGGCGCTTTGCAGCACGGCGTCACAGACCTTCTGCGTCTCCAGGGCTTCGCGGAAGGTGGGCGAAGCAGGCTTGCCTTTTTCGACGCCCTCCAGGAAATCGGCCACCTGGTGCACGAAGGAATGCTCATAGCCGATTTGCAGCCCGGGCACCCACCACTTGCCCATATAAGGCATGTCGCCATCGGTCACATGCACCGAGCGCCACCCGCGGACGATCGACTCATCACGATGATCGAAGTAGCTCAGACGGTGCAGATCGTGCAGATCCCAGGCAATGGACGCCTTCTCGCCGTTGATTTCGAACGTGTACAGGGCCTTGTGGCCGCGGGCATAGCGGGTGGACTCGAAAACCGCCAGCGAGCCATTGGCGAACCGGGCCATGAACGCACAGGCGTCGTCGATGCCCACCTCTTCTACCTTGCCCGTCTGCGTGTGCTTCCGCTGTTTGATGAAGGTCTCGGTCATGGCCGTCACGCTCTTGATCGGCCCATTGAGCCAGAGAGCGGTATCGATGCAATGGGCCAGCAGATCACCGGTCACGCCCGAGCCGGCCACCTTGACATCCAGCCGCCAGAGCGCATCCCCGCCCTGCGGCAGATCGGCCGAGATAGTCCAGTCCTGAAGGAAAACGGCCCGGTAGTGGAAGATCTTGCCCAGCCGGCCTTCGTCGATGAGCTTCTTGGCCAGAGTCACTGCCGGCACCCGGCGGTAGTTGAACGATACCAGGTTCGGGACGCCGGCCTTCTCGACGGCCGCGACCATCTCCTGCCCCTCGGCCGTGTTCATCGACAGCGGCTTCTCGCAGATGATCATCTTGCCCGCCTGGGCGGCGGCGATGGCCAGTTCCTTGTGGGTGTTGTTGGGCGTGCAGATATCGACGACGTCGATGTCCTTGCGGGCCAGGAGCTTCTTCCAGTCGGTCTCCACCGACTCGAACCCCCAGGTCTCGGCGAAGGCGTTCGCCTTCTCGGCGTTCGAGTCACAGATGGCCTTGAGCACCGGCTGGCGGGCGGGCTTGAAGAAGCTGTAAACTTTTTTATACGCGTTGGTATGCGTCCGGCCCATGAAACCACAACCAATCACGCCGACGTTCAGAGGTTTGGACATGGCCTCGCCGCTCCTTAGAGACTCAGAAGGTGACCGGAAGAAATCCCACGATTAACGGCCGGTATGGTATCCAGACCCGACGCCGGTCGTCAAACCCGCCCCTCCCGCCGCTTGCCGCCGCATCGGCCACTCGGGCAGGGGCTGCAAACGCTTCCTCACAGAGCCGGGATGGACTATCATGAATGGATCGGGCTGATGAATTCCGAAACGCCAAATTGCGGCCGGGACCCAAGGGTCCGCGAGCTCGTCTGAGGTTGACTGCCATGGAAGACAAACTGAACGTGTACGAGGACGCCTATCACGAGGGCACGGAGCAGACCGGGATCATCTCGCTGATCAGCATCATCCTGGGAGTGCTGGGTATCGGGCTGCTCATGTTCTCGCTCACCTGGGCGTTGGCCGGATACTGAGTGCGTCCGGTTCGTCCGTCCCGTAGCGCCCGGCCTCTGTGCCGGCCGTTGGGGGCGCGGAAGTCGTCAACCGGAAGGGGTACTCTCTTCGTTCAGGGCAACACGTTCACCACGGCATCGCGCATGGTCAGAGCATGCGGAATGCAGAAGTACTCAAACGTGCCCGCCTCGTTGAACGTGTGAACGAAGATGCCGCCCGGCGAAAGATCTCCCGAATCGAATAGCTCTCCGGCGTCGGTGTCCCCGGGGTCACCTGAGGTCACGGTGTGCACCAGGAAGTCCTCGTTTGTCCACTGGACGGCCTGGCCACGGCTGATGGTAACGATCTGCGGGCTGTAAGCCAGATTGCGGATCGTCACCGTCGCGGCAACCGGTCCGGGCAGGTCACCGCCCGACCCGCTCCCGTTCCCACCGGGCTGCGGCCCGACGGTGCCGTTTCCACCGCCCCCTGGCGTCACGGAGCCCCCTCCTCCCCCTCCACCAGTCTCCGGGCTGAGACACCCCTGACCGCTCAGCAGGCTGAGCATGAGCACCGATCCGGTCAACCACAGCAACGTACGCTTCATGGCAATCCCTCTGCGCAATGCAACCGGAGAAGCGCGGACGGCCTCCCCGGCGCGAATGTCGCGAGCGTACACCGATCATTGCAGCCCGGCCGCGCCCCCGGCATAGTTTCTAATCTGCGGTACTCTAGCGTGTGCCACTGCTCTGTGACTGTGAGCAGTGCTCGACCACTGCTGACACAGCAGTAGTACACGCGGAGGCGCTCCCGCTGTTCGTCGCCCACGTCAGCAGCGCTTACGGCTTGGGCTTGGGCGGCTCGACGATGTCGGCCGTGCGTGCCGCCCGGTCCGGGAACGGAGCCCGATGCGTCGTCGGTTTAGCCTGGTACCAGAAGGCCGCGCTGGACCAGTCATCGCTGCGCTCGAACAGCCCCTGATGATACCCGATCTGCTGCATGGTGGCCTTGAACTCCTTGCGGAAGTAGACGGGGTCCTTGTCGTGCCACCGGTACATGCTCACCAGCGGATGCTTGAAATGCTCGTTGGTCAGGTTGAGCGTGCAGCCGTGGTACGGGGTCTGATACAGGTCCATGCCCCAGGCGGCGCAGAAGTAGTCCTCGGTGCCCGTCCCGCAGATGGTCGGGTAATCGGTATCGCCGTCCATGTAGAACTTCATCTCACCTTCGCCCCACCAGTGCGGGCCCAGTGAACGAACACCGATGACGCACCCGAGGAAGAAGCCCGGCCCCTGGACATTGTCGAGAATCACGTAGTCCTGCTTCTCGACCGTCGGATTCTGGCGGCTGAAGCGGACATGGAAGTAGCCGGTCTTGTCGGGCAGTTCGTCGCGCAGCTCGTAATCAATCTGGAAGAAGAACGCGTTCATGTCCTTGTTGTCGGGCATGTCGTTGGTGACAGTGACCTTCGCATGCTTGGCGAACGGCATGGGGAAATAACAGTTGAAGCCCCGGCCCAGCGTCATGGTCGTGTACGCCGAGATGAGCGGCACCGCGCGCCCATGGGCCGAACCGAAGAACTCGCCCAGCGGCACCTCGACGCTGGGGATCTCGTTCTCGTCCCAGTACATCCTCAGGATCATGTTGCGCAAGGCCTGCGGCGACCGGTCGGGAATGGTGATCCAGATGTGCCGGATCACCCCGGGGCCGGCCACATCCATCAAAGTGACCGTCTCGCCGTTCTTGATCTTCGGAATGGCGGGCGAGCCCTTACGACCTTCGCGTTCCTTACCACCGGCGCCCTTTGCGCCGGTCCGGTTCTCCCAGGTGATGGCCCGGCTCTCAACGCCGTCAGGAATGGTCGGGAAACCGGCATCCAGGGTCGGTAGTGCCTCCGCCGCCTGAAGCAGATCGACGGAGCCCAGTGTGATCCCCCCGAACGCAACGTATGCCAGGCTCAGGCCCCAAAAGGTACGGTTGAGCATAGATGTTCCTCGTTTGTGAGCTGGATCCTGTGTGCCGCCCGTCCGCTCAGGCGGTGAGTGGTCCGGATTATGCCGGCGGAGAGAGCAGGGGGCAAGCCCCGGGCGGCTCGGTGTGAAATCGCCGTCAAATCTCCAGCGCGGCACGCGTCCGAACTGACCGAGGACTGTCGCCAGACCGAGACCCCCTCCGACGGCCGCTCGCAGCACACTTCTGTGTATCGTGTTTCTGGGCAGCAGATGCTCCGCTCGGCTCCTGGGTGTCGCCTCCGCGGCTTGCGGTTGGCTATTAGATTCTGTGAATCATAGGATCCGCAGGCTCAGCCCGCACAGAGACCGGTAATCTGATCATCCTCCGCAGGCGACAACTTTCGCTTGAAAAAAGACTTAGCAGCCGGTTACACTGTTCACGTACGAACACAATCCAACTTTATGGAAACGTTACACCATGGGACGAAGCGCACAACCCGGCATTGAACGACGGCGGTTGATCCTCAAACTTCTACGCACCGGCAGTTCGGTGGACACGTCCGAGCTCTCCAACCGGCTCGGCGTCAGCGAGATGACCATCCGCCGCGACCTGCGCGCGCTGGAAAACCAGAACGCGGTCGTCCGCAGCTATGGCGGCGCGACGCTGGCCCGCCGCATCCATCTCGAATTCGAGTTCGATCAGCGCCGCCAGGGAGCCCTGGAAGCGAAGCAGGCTATCGGCCGTTATGCCGCCAGCCTGGTCGAGCCGCATGAAACCATCTTCGTGGATACCGGCACGACCACGCTGGAATTCGCCCGCGAGTTGGCCCGCCGCGACATCGAGGTGACCGTCGCCACCTCCAGCCTGGCGGTCGGCAGTGAGCTCTGGGGCCGTGAGCAGATCAAGGTGCTCATGCTCGGCGGGCAGCTCAGAGAGGGATCGCCCGACTTGACCGGCCCGCTGGCCGAACACTGCCTGGAAGTACTTCAAGCCTCCAAGGCTTTTCTGGGCTGTGACGGGATGCATCCGCAGCGCGGCCTTTTCGCGGCGGACTCGGAGGGGGCCCGCGTCTCGGCCACCATGCTGCGCAATGCCGCCTGGCGCTGCGTCATGGCCGACGGAAGCAAGATCGGTCGGCAGGCCACCGTTCGCTACGCCCAGTTCGAAGAGATCGACCTGCTGGTCATCGACGACGCCACGCCGGCGGAGGCGCTGCAGGCGCTGCGCGAACAGGTCAAGCAGATGGAGGTCGTACACGTCGGGGCGGGACGCTCCAAGGGATAAACACCGGATGGCGCCTATCATTATCTAAGGTACGAACATGCCGGTAGTCTCGAGGTTCTTTGGCATCGTGATTGCGTTCTATTGGGAAGATCACTTTCCTGCTCACTTTCACGCAAAATACAGCGGCGACGAAGCGATGATCGAGATTCAGACGGGAGCTGTCATTCGTGGCGTTTTGTCCAGGCGCGCACTCGCCCTCGTGGAGGAGTGGCGAGCGGCACACGTGGATGAGCTCATGGACAACTGGGAGCGGGCGCGGCAGCGGCGACCCCTCCTTTACATCGCGCCGTTGGAGTAGAGGCATGATTCTGCACATCGTCGAGGCGAAATACGATCGCGATTACATCATTTATGTCAAGTTCAACGATGGCGCTGAGGGCCACGTAGATCTCTCCGATGAGCTTCATGGGGAGATGTTCGCCCCGCTGCAGGACATCGAGAAATTCAAGTCCTTCACCGTGGACCCGGAACTCGAAACCATCGTCTGGGACAATGGAGCGGACCTGGCCCCGGAATTCCTGCACGGGCGCTTGCTGGTACCGAACAACCCGATGAACAAACCGTAGAGGGGAGCCAGCGCTTACGAGATGAGGGACTTCAGACATTCAATGAAACCGATCTACCCAGCGCCTTGCGGTGGCGCAACAACACCGGCCGGACCACTTCCTTCAGGAACGCATCCACCTGCTGCGGCGCGAGGCCAATGAACTGGCCGGCGTCCATGGCTTGATCCAGGTCCACACCGGCGAAGGCCGGGTCGTCGGCCAGGCGGCGGAGGAGATCGTTGGGGCGGCCCTGCTCCTTCACTTGACGGGCCGCGGCCATCGCGTGCTGGCGGATGCGCTCATGGAGCTCCTGGCGGTCGCCGGTGGAAGCGCCCTTCAGGGTCATGGCGGACTTGGGGATCGGTTCGGAGGTTCGGGCCGCTCGCCGGCGCTGGGGGCTCCGACTTCCCCCTCGCCTGCGCTCGGGGCTCTGACGTTCGGTGGTCCGATGATCGGCGCGGCGGGCGCCGGTGGTGGCGGCCATGAGGATCTCCTCGGTGGCCATGAACGGCAGCTCGGCCTGCACCCGGGCGGCGATCACCTTCTCGTTCACCACCAGGCCGCGGGCAACGTCCACCACCAGCCGCAGGATGCCGTCGGCGGCCAGGAAGGCCTCCGGCGTGGTCAGGCGCTTGTTCGCGGAGTCGTCGAGCGTACGTTCGAGCCATTGCTCCGCCGCATTCTGGAACGGCGAGTTCAATATCGAGATCAGGTAGCGGGCCAGACCTGTCATGCGTTCGCAGCGCATGGGGTTGCGCTTGTAGGCCATGGCCGACGAACCCACCTGGTGCTTCTCAAAGGGCTCCTCGATCTCCTTCATGCCCGCCAGCAGTCGCACGTCGTTCGCGAACTTGTGAGCACTCACGGCGATGTTGGCCAGGGCGGCGGCCACCTGGGCGTCGATCTTGCGCGTATAGGTCTGGCCCGTCACCGGCTCGACCGCGTCGAAACCCAGCCGTTGGGCCACCATCTTCTCCAGCCGGGCGACCTTGCGGGCATCACCCCCCAAAAGCGACAGGAAACTCGCCTGCGTCCCTGTAGCCCCCTTGATGCCGCGCAAGCGCAGGCCGGCCAGCAGATGCTCAACCTCCTCGAGATCGCGCACGAAGTCGTAGCACCACAGGGTCGCCCGCTTACCCACCGTGGTGAGCTGCGCCGGCTGAAAATGGGTGTACCCCAGGCACGGCAGGTCGCGCCATTTCCGCGCGAACCCGGCCAGCGCGTCGATCGCGTTGGCCAGCCAGTCGCGCACCAGCGCCAGCGCGTCGCGCATGATGACTACGTCGGCGTTGTCCACCACATCCATGCTGGTGGCGCCCAGATGCAGAATGCCCCGCGCGTCCGGGGCCACATCGCCCCACGCGTGCAGATGGGCCATCACGTCATGCCGGAGCCGCTTCTCGTGCGCGGCCGCCGCATCAAAATCGATGTCTTCGAGTGTCCGCCGGAGCTGGCCGAGCTGCCGTGCGCTGATCGGAAGGCCCAGATCGGCCTCGCACTCGGCCAGCGCCAGCCAGATGCGCCGCCAGGTCAGGATCCGCTGCCGGGGACTGAACAGCCGGCACATCTCCGGCGAGGCGTTGCGCGAGACGAGCGGGTTTTCGTAAATGTCCTTGGTGCTCATGACCGGGAGTCTAGTGGAGAATCATCCCGCATCCAAGTAGACTCACCAGACCGAGCCCGGGAAGACCCGTACGGCGGACAATCGAACTTCTTGCGCGGAGATGATTCATGAGAGAGGATCTGCTGGTTCCGGCGACAATCGCCGGCGTACTTCTGTCGGCCGCCACCACCCAGGCCGCACCGATCACCACCGGATCGCTGGTCCGCGAGATGATCGACATGCGCCGGCTGGCCGACTTCCCCTCGCCTGCCTATAAGACCGTGCAGTTCTCGTCCTACGACCATCGCAGCAACCTGCCCGGCGGGCCGGAGTGGTTCGCTAATTCCGATGGCTTCGGCAACGAACCGGTGCCCAACTTCGAGGCCGTCATCAAGCAGCCTGGCGCCGACGGCATCGGAGAGTACCTCATCTGCGATGTGGACGGTCCTGGCGCCATTGTCCGTGTCTGGACCGCCGCCATCGAGGGGCAGGTGCGCCTGTTTCTCGACGGACAGGACCAGCCCGTCTTCGCCGGCTCGGCCCACGACTTCTTCCGGCTTACCTGGCAGCACTACAAAGTGCCCGAACTCGATGACAAAGTGCTCGACGGCACCTTCTTCCAGCGCAACGCGGGTTATTATCCGATCCCCTTCGCGAAGCGCTGCCGCCTCATCTGGATCGGGGACGTGAAGAAGATTCACTTCTACCAGATTCAGATCCGCCGATACGAAGCGGGAACACAAGTCGAGACGTTCACCCCTGAGGACCTCAAGACCTACGCCAAAGAGATCCGGCGCGTGGCCCAGGTTCTGGCCGGCCCCGACAGAGCCTGGGAATACACCTCCAAGAACGACGAGTTGCCCATCAACGGCGAAGTCGCGCCGGGGCAGAAGCTCGAAGTACTCAAGCTCGAGGGCCCCCAGGCCGTCGAGCGGCTAACCCTCAAGCTCACTGCCGATGATGTGGATCGCGCCTTGCGCCAGACGGTGATGCAAATCATCTGTGACGATTACCCCTGGGGCCAGGTACAGTCGCCCGTCGGCGACTTCTTTGGGGCCGCCCCGGGCGTGAACCCGTACGACTCCGTTCCGTTCACCGTCCGCCCGGACGGCACCATGATCAGCCGCTACGTCATGCCGTTCGCGCGGTCGCTTCGGATTGTGCTGGAAAACCGGGGACGGCAGCCGGTCCGCGTCTCCGGATCCGCTTTGCCGATGGCCTACACCTGGAATGACCAGCGATCCATGCACTTCCGAGCCCGCTGGCGTGTGGATCATGACCTGATCGGCTCGGGTGAAGCGGTGCAGGACCTGCCCTACCTCATCGCCAACGGCCAGGGCGTCTATGTCGGCACGGCCGCCATGCTGCTCAACCCGGCTCCCGTCCCCACGCCTAACGGCAACTGGTGGGGTGAGGGCGATGAGAAGATCTTCGTGGACGACGACGTCCAGCCCTCCACATTCGGCACCGGCTCGGAAGACTACTTCAATTACGCCTGGTCCTCACCGGACATCTTTGTGTTCCCCTACTGCGGCCAGCCGCGCAACGACGGCCCGGCCAACCGAGGCTTCGTCACCAACAACCGCTGGCACATCATCGATGACCTGCCCTTCAAGCAGCGCATCAGCTTCTATATGGAGCTATACAGCCACGAAACCGTCCCGAACATGTCCTATGCCCGCATCGGCTACCACTATGCCCGGCCGGGGCTGATGGATGACCACGTGGTGATCACCGGCGAAGACGTGCGCCATCTCGAATTGCCCCCCGATTGGCAGCCGGCGGCCCGGCGTGGGGCAGGCAACTCCGTTTTCTTCCAGGCCGAGGATCTGCTGCTGAAGGAAGCTGACCCTGCCGTCCAGACGGTGGCCAACAATCTCTGGTCTGGCGGCAAGATGCTGGCCTGGAAGCCGGAGGAGAGCGGCGCGCAGCTCGCGCTGAAGCTGCCCATCGCCCAGGACGGCAAGTACATGATCCATTTGTGCGTTGCCTTGACGCCGGATTCCGGCGTAGCCGCCGTTGAGGTGGATGGGAAGGCCGCGGGTTTCGGCGGCGATTCCGGTCGCCTCGATCTCCAGGTCCCCCACCGCACACTCTCCCGCGTTGTCTCTTCGCGGGATCTGCAATTGAAGGCCGGTGAGCACAAACTCACGCTGCGGTCCGAAGGGGGCGCCGGGAATGGCCAACCCGGCATGATCGGCATCGACTTCGTGTGGATCCAGAAGCGCTGAGGCCGAATGTTTCGAGGGGCGCCGCCATGGCCACCACGCGTTATCGCGCACGCTGGGTGCTGCCAATCACCCGTCCGCCGATTGAAAACGGCCAGTTGGAAGTGGTTGACGGCCGGATCGCTGCCATGGGGCGATCCACGGGTTCTAAAACCGGCGACATCGACCTGGGTGACGTGGCGATCCTGCCCGGTCTGGTGAATGCTCATACGCATTCTGAACTGACCGTCTGTCACCGGCGGGTGCCGTATGCCGGCTCATTCACTGACTGGCTCCAAGGCGTGATGGACTGCACTCCTCAGCGAGCCGGCAATGATCTGCTCGAGCGGTCTGTGGGCGAGGGGCTGGCGCGCAGCCTGACGGCGGGGACCACCGTGGTAGGCGATATCGGGTCCGGTCCGCGTGTCTGCGCGCTCTGGCCGCAGGCCCCCCTGCACGTGGTCGGATTCCTGGAAGTGATGGGCATGGGCACGCTTCATCGCCAGCGCGTAGCGGCCGATCGGTCCGTCATGGCCGCAGTGCATCTCATCGACGAGGCGGAGGCGTCCCGCTGCGCTACCAGTCAACCGACGTCACTGCTCTGGCTGGGTCTCACGCCGCACGCTCCGTACAGCACGGATCAGATCGTCTACACAAAGGCCATCGAATTCATCCGACTCACCGGGCGGCCCATCTGCACGCATCTCGCCGAAACACGTGACGAAGCGCCTTTCCTGCTCAGCGGCACGGGACCCTTCCGCGAGATGCTCGAGCGGTTCGGTTTGTGGGACGGTACGTTTGAGCCGCCCGGTTGTTCACCCGTGCACTACGCGCAGCGGCTCGGGCTGCTTGACCTCGCCCCTCTGCTGGCCCACGTCAACTACGTGAGCGACGAGGATCTGGCCCTGCTGGCTACCAGCAACGCCAGCGTGGCTTTCTGTCCGCGAACGCATCGCTTCTTCGAGCACGACCCCCATCCCTATGAGGACATGCTGGCGCGCGGCATCAACGTTTGCGTGGGTACCGACTCACTGGCCAGCAACGAGACGCTGTCGGTGCTGGATGAGATGCGCTTTCTTCGGTCAATCGATCGCGTACTGTCGGACGCACAGATCCTGAGGATGGGCACCCTCGCCGGTGCGGTGGCGCTCGGGATCGCCGGAGAGGTTGGCTCTTTGGAGACCGGCAAACGCGCGGACTTCATCACCGTCCCGCTTGCTCATCGCGGCACCTCCGAACCCTCAGCAGATGTCCTGGGCGGAAGAGAAAACGTTTCGGCCGTGTTTTTGGCCGGTCGCCACAGTTGGAAGCCGACTTCATGATGGAGCCTTCCGGGGGCTCATTTCCCGGGCCACGAGAAGGCGGCAATCGGGGTATTGGCCAACATCCGTAGCGCGGCATCCCTGTCGCCGCCGGCCGCGGCCGGACCCGCGATCAGACCGGCATCAGCCTCCCGGGCCAGAGCAAACAGATCTGACCATTCCTCATCACTGAGACGCGCATCGATGCTGATGACGTGTGCCGGCGTCTGCTCAATGACCCAGCGCGCCTCTTTGAAGCTCGCAACCTGCACACCC
>BTUC01000044.1:0-25242 GCA_045863575.1 Phycisphaerae bacterium | reverse complement strand
CTCGTGCCGCTGCGCCAGCGTGCCCAGGCGCCGCTCCCAACCCGGCGCGCTGATGAAATCGGACACCACGAACACCACGGAACGCCGGCCGATCGCCGACAGCCCCCGCTCGAGCAACTCGGCCAGCCGGGTCTCGCCGCCGCGGGGATCGGCCCGCACGCCGGCGATGCGATCCAGCATGTGCAGCACGTGGCGGCGCCCCGCACGGGCCGGCAGCACTGCCTGGTTCGCGCCACCGTACAGCACCGCACCGACCTTGAGAAAGAACAGGAACAACGGCCACACCCCTGGCGTGGCCGAGGACCCGATCATGACGGAGGGCAACGCCCCGGCCGCGAGCGTCAATTTGCCCCCTGTGGAACTCCCTTTCATCCACGCCGACCAGATGGGCGTGAGCCCCAGGAGCGGCAATACGCGGCTCTTCCACCGCTGGGCCACGCCGGCAGTCCCCATCACCACGCCGGCAGCCGCGAGCACGATCAACTCATGGGCACCCAGCACATTCGCCGCCGCCGCCGCCAATCCCAATACCCCCAACAGCGGCGTCTTGACCGCCGAGCGACCCAGCCGCCAGAGGGCCTGGGCGATGATCGCGATCACCACCGGCATGACACCACGCAGCACGTGCTCAGCCGCCGGCACGTGGCTGTAGCGGACATAGAGCCAGGCCAGCCCCAGCACGATCAGAAACGCTGGAACCACGAAACAGGTGCCCGCCACCACGAGGCCCGGCCAGCCTCCGCGCCGGTGGCCGATGTGAATAGCCATTTCCGTCGAGTTCGGCCCGGGGATGAGGTTGGTGACCGCCAGCAGATCCAGGAGCTCCTGATGTGTCAGCCAGGCCCGCCGCCGCACCACCTCATGCTCCATGATGCCGATATGGGCGGCCGGCCCTCCGAAGGCCGTTGCCCCCAGCCGCAGAAACAGGCCGGCGATCTCGCGCAACGAGCTGCGCGTATTCGGTTGCGGCACTGGCCTGTGTGCATCAGGCCCGCTGGATTCGGTGTCAGGTGCGTTCACGTAGTCGCTTCACCGGGCAAACAGCCAAGCTGGAATCAACTCCACTCGCCAGGGGTTCCAGGTGGGAAACAGCAGAGGCCCGTCTCCGCGTCTCCCGTGCACTTGCCATCAGTGGCGTCCGCGTCTGTAGCGGCCGACCTGGAGGGCCACTCCAGAACTGCGAGCAGGAAGAAACAACGGCCTCAGCTCACCTGCCCGTCGAGGCCGATATCGGCGATTCCCTCTCGACCGGTGAACACCACGGCCGTCACCTGGGTTTCGAGGACCTGCCCCGGCTCCAGCCGCGCGATCCGACCCGAGCGGGCCGCCTCGGCCAGGTCATAGGGGTACGCGGTCGAGGGTTCGAGTATGGCCAGGTCGTTGAGCCCGCGCCATCCTCCAAAGCTCTGGAAAAGCCACACGTTGTTGAACAAGTCACGATCAAAGGCGATCCCCAGGCCGCTGCGCGTAGCGTGGTCCAGCACACCGCACCATCCGGCATGCAGTTCGGTTACATAGACCATTTCCCAGCCGGGTACGCCGCTGGTCGCGGGAATATGGGCCAGATCGATGGTATCGCCCGGTCTGCCCGGAGCGTGCGGCCAGACGAAATCCAGCCGGTCGCCCGAAAGACGACCACAGCCGGGAGCCGTGATCCGGGCCGCGCCACCAGGGATCAGCACCTCATGGCTCGAACCCACCCGCAAGGCGGGATGGAGTTTCCACATGTAGTCGAACGCGTGTTCCCCAAGATGGCTGAGTCGATAGCGCATCCGGACAATCGGGGAGCAGGGCTGGATCGTGATCCAACGCTCCATGCGCGTGGGCGTCACCGCTCCCTCGGCGGACAGGTGCACAGTGCATGCATCCCCCTCGCGCTCGAGCGCCCAGTCGAACGTGCGGGTCCAGTACTCGCCGTGGTCGGGATACGTCTCTCCCTCGTGACGACACAAGGAGTCGCTGGGGAACAGCTCATCCCATCCGCCCGCGAACGTGTCATCGTAGCCCGTGCCGGGAGGCAGCACGGCCGGCTTGATCCGCGGGTGATGCCAGAGGTACTCCCGATCCTCCGGCTTGTGCACCAGCGACCAGATCCGCCCACCCACTTCCGGAAGCACGTCCACCCGGAGCAGATCGCTCTCCAGCCGCAGCACCCGACAGCCGTTGTACTGCCACTCGCGCTCGAACCGAACGTAGCTCATCTCAAGCTCGCACCATGATGCGGATTCACACCCGGTACTTCTCCACCGTCTCCATGTTCAGATCCACGCCCAGGCCCGGTTCCTGCGGAACTGCGACGTGGCCGTCTACGAGCGGAAACTTCTGCAGCGTTAGGTCCTGCCGTAGCGGTGACTGGGCCACGCAGTATTCGAACGCAATAGCATTCGGAATCGCCGCCAGAAAATGCAGCGATGCGGCGATGCTGATGCCGCTCTTGAACGAGTGGTTGGCCACCATGCACCCGCTGCCGGCCGCGGCGTCGGCCACCTTCATCGCGGTGGTCAAACCCCCGCAGCGGGCCACGTCCGGCTGGATCACATCCACGCCCCCCTCCTGAATCACTCGCGCGAAAGCTGGTAAACCAGATTCACCCTCCCCGGCGGCGATGCGTGTCCGCGAGTGCCGGGTGAGTTGGCCGTAGCCGGCCACGTCCTCGGCCGCCAAGGGCTCCTCGATCCAAAACGGGTCGAACTCGCGGAGCATCTCCTCCCGACGGACAGCCGTCTTCCAGTTCCAGCAGCAGCCGACGTCGATCATCAGATCCGCGTTCGGGCCCACGCCCTCCCGGGCGGATCGGGCCAGGTCGCGGTCCAGGGCCTCTTCCCGGCCAAACGGGCCCCAGCCGAATTTGACGGCCGTAAAGCCCGCCTCGGTGAACCGTCGGCCCAGGGCATAGGTCTCCTCCGGTGTGTCTCCGAACAAGCTGCTCGCGTAAGCCCTCAGGCGCTGGTGATACGCACCACCGAGGAGTTGGTACACCGGCTTGCCGACCGCCTTCCCGGCAATGTCCCAGAGCGCCAAATCCACACCGCTCATGGCGTGGATCACCGGGCCGAACCGGCCGTAGTAGATCGTGCCCTGGTACATCTTGTCCCACAACCGGTGCACGTCGAGCGGGTCCTCTCCCACCAGTAAATCTTCCAGTCCCGTACAGATCTGGTGGCTGCGCGGAGCCTCGACGATGGCACGGATCACCGACGGACAAGAATCGACCTCCCCCAGCCCGATCAATCCCTGGTCGGTGTGGACCCGAATGACCAGATCATCCTGAGTTCCGTCACAAGCGGCAGTCACGACCGGTAGCCGCAGGTGAATCGCTTCCACGCGCGTTATTTTCATCGGGGTTCCTTCAGAATCGCATGTGCCCGGAGTCTGCTGGTTTCCTCCCGGCCACTTTCGTCCAGGGCCAGTCTACTGCCCGGCCTGATGGGGTCAACTCCGTCTTTGCACTCCGCCAGGGTAAATCCCTCGAGGAATGCAGTGCATGGCCCTGCATCGCGGATGCCGGTACAATTAGCGCCGCCCAAATAGTACCTTAACAGACGGCGCCTTAACATGTTCCACGATGAACCTGCGCCTGCCAGCGAGAGCGATCACCAGCGGGCTCCGCCAGAGCGGCTGGGATCGGCGAGTGGGCTTTTCGGCCCATGCGGACGCCTCTGAAGGGTTGATGAGCACCATGCGAAAAGGCAAGTCGATTCTGATCGTAGAGGACGAGGGCGACCTGGCCGACCTGCTGAAGTACAACCTGGAACGAGAAGGCTACGCCTGCCGCTGCATACCCGACGGCGGGGCCGCGCTGACCGAAATTCGTAAGGCGCCGCCTGATCTCATCCTTTTGGACCGGATGCTACCGGGTATGTCCGGCGACGAGGTCATCGCTCAAGTCCGGCATGAGTCCAAGGCCGCGGGATTGCCCATCATCATGCTCACGGCCAAAGCGGATGAGGCGGACCAGTTGGTGGGCTTCGCCTTGGGTGCTGACGACTATGTGGCCAAACCCTTCTCGATGAAGGTCCTGCTGGCCCGCGTGGCGGCCCTGCTGCGCCGCATGGAAACCACCGGTTCCGAGCCCGAGGTCTTCTCCATGGGCCCCATCCTCCTGGACGTCGGACGGCACGAGGTCACGGTTGATGGTCGCTCAGTCACGCTGACCGCCACCGAGTTCCGCGTACTCAAGGCGCTCATGGCCGCCCATGGCCGCGTCTTGAGCCGGAGCCAGATGATTGATAACGTGCTGGGCACGGGTGTAGCCGTCACCGACCGAACCATCGACGTCCACATCACCGCGCTGCGCAAGAAGCTGGGCGACGCGGGCGCGTGGATCCAGACGATTCGGGGGGTCGGCTACGCGTTCAGACAACCTGGCTGAGAGCCTATCCCGGTGCGCCGGCGGATCAGCCTTCGTGTGTGCCGCTGCTGTGCCAGCAGTGCCGGGTGCCACGGACGCTCCTCGGCGATCCCGCACTGCTCACAGAGCCGTGGCACACGCCGGGAGGGGCTTTAATCTGAGTTGACGCACCGCATGGTTGGCCCCGGCAGACTCTTCTGGAAGCTGTTTCTCGGCAACATCCTGCTGATGATATTGGCCTTGGGGACCTGCGTGTGGCTCATTCTGGCCGAGGCGAGCCACTTTCAGGAGGAAGAGCTCACCCGCTATCTGAGAACGCAGGCGACCTCCCTCCGCGCGGCCCTTGAGAGCCGGTTGGATCCATCCCGGCGTGTCGAGTTGGATCGTCTGGCCAAGACGATCACCCAGGAAACCGGCGGCGCCCTCCGCCTCACGCTGATCAATGCGGATGGGACGGTCTTGGCCGAATCATGGAGCGACCCGGCACAGATGGAGCCGCACTCCGACCGCGAGGAGGTCACCGAAGCTCTGGCTGACGGCTGGGGGGAGAGCGTGCGCTACTCCAGCACGATTGGCCGCGACATGAAGTACGTCGCCGTCGCGCTCGGCCCGCTCGAGGAACCGGCGGGAGTGGTCCGCGTGGCCATGGGTGTACGGACCATCGGTGAGCACGCCGGCGCGCTGCGCCAGCTCATCTGGGCAAGCGGTCTGGTTGCTCTGGCCAGCGCCCTCGCGCTGGCCGTTGGGCTCGCCCTGCTGTGGAGCCGCCCCATCCGCCGGATCACGGCCGCTGCCCGGAGCATCTCACGAGGTGAACTCTCAACGCATATTCGGGTCCGGGGCGCCGACGAACTGGCCGTGTTGGCCGGTTCGCTCAACAATATGCGCGACAGCCTCGCGAACCAGCTCAGCACCATCGACTATCATCGCCGCACGCTGGAGTCATTGCTCACGCAACTCCACGAAGGCGTGGTTGTGGCCGGGCCCTCCGGCCGGATCGTGCTGATCAATCCCGCGGCCGCGCGGTTGCTCGGCCTGAATCGCCCGGAGTCCGACTCGCTCGATCACCTGACGGGCCAGGCCGTCGAGGAATGTGTAGCCCAGCACGAACTTCAGCAGATGCTTTTGTCATCTGCAGGCTCCCGCAATCACTCCACCGCGGATCAGAAACCAGGACATGAAATCGTGCGGGAGGTTCGACTGGAGGTGAAGGAGCCGGGTACCGAGCTTGCGGTCCTGGCCCGGGCCGCCGACATTATACTACCGGTCCCCGAGCACAACGGACTGACCAGGCCGCGGACGGCTTCGCCGCGGACCGGACGACTGCTGGTCCTCACCGACATCAGCGAGTTGACTCGCCTTATGCAGGTCAAAGCGGATTTCGCCGCCAACGCTTCCCATGAGCTGCGCACTCCCCTCTCGGCCATCCGGGCCTCCGTGGACACGATGCTCAAGATGAACCTCCAGGAGGAAGCTGATTCATCTCGGCACTTCCTCGCGGTCATCGATCGCCAGAGCGCCCGGCTCGAGGCGCTGGTCAACGACCTGCTGGAGCTTTCGCGCCTGGAATCCGCCCGCACCCGCTTCCAGCCGGCCGACGTAAAGCCCGACCATCTGCTCAAAGAACTGTCCGATGAGCACGCGGAAGCGGCGGCCCACAAGAATATCCAATGGAGCGTCCACATGCAGCCGGGCGCCGGCCGCCTGCGGGCCAATCCTCACCTGCTACGGATCGTGTTGGACAATCTCATCGATAACGCCCTCAAATTCACAGACGCCGGGGGTCGAGTGTCCGTCGCCTGCCGGGAGACGGTGGACTCCGCGTCAGGTGAACGCAGCGTTGTGATCAGCGTGTCCGACACGGGCTGTGGCATCCCGCCGGAAGAACAGACGCGCGTCTTCGAGCGGTTCTATCAGGTTGAACGGGCCCGCTCCGGCGGCGCGGTGCGCGGCACCGGACTGGGGCTCTCCATCGTGCGCCACGCGGTCGCCGCCATGAAAGGCTCCCTCGAACTTGAGAGCCGCCCCGGTGAGGGCACCACCGTCAGAGTCACCATCCCTCAGACGCACGACCAGCCGGCCACGCATCCGCCCGGCGGTACCAAGTGATATCGCAAAGTTCTTCCCATCCCAACCGCGGGACAACACGCGGCTAACATGCACAGGTTAAACCCTCTCTACATGGAGAACACATCACAAGTCACCGTGGCGTGCCCCACCTGCGGAACACGCTATCGGGTTCCCACTGAGGTGGTCAGCGCGCAGAACCCGATCCGCTGCCGACGATGCGTGGCGACCTTCGTGGGCACGAAGAGCACGCCACCAAGAATCAAAACCGGAACACCGGTTGACGAGGACCAGATTCTGGCCTGGCTCTCTCAGCCCGATGCGGAGGAGCAATCCCCTTAATCCAAACTTAACTCCGCATGAATAGCAGCGTAATGATCGGGGCGTACCCTGATGTGCACTCAGGGGAAGGGGCTCATGGTCCGCGTGCATGCGGTGGTCGATTGAGGAAATGGAATGATCCGAAAGCCTGTAGCGGGTGTCCTGGTGTTGCTCTGTGCACTCACCTGGGCCGGTTGCGGTGAGAGCGGTGCGTCAAGACCGACCGTGAAAATTGACGGCTCCAGCACGGTGGAACCGATCTCGACAATGGCGGCCTACCGATTCAAGGAGAGCCACCCGGGTACGAGTGTACAAGTAGGCACCTCGGGAACTGGTGGTGGCTTCAAGAAATTCCTGGACCGGACTCCCGCCCTGCGCACCGATATCAACGATGCCTCCCGCCCGATCAAGCCCCCCGAAATAGAACAAGCTCAATCTCTGGGGATCGAGTTCATCGAAATCCCCATCGCACTGGACGGCATCGCCGTCATGGTTCATCCCAGCAACAGCTTCGTCCACTACCTGACCGTCGAGGAGCTGAAACGCATCTTTGAACCGGGCAGCCAGATCGACAACTGGGAGGATGTTCGCGCGGGCTTTCCCAATCTGCCGCTCAAGCTCTATGGCCCCGGCCGTGACAGCGGCACCTTTGACTATTTCACCGAAGCCATTGTCGGAAAAGAGAAGGCCAACCGCGACGATCCGATCTACTCGGGCAACGAGAATGACAACGTTCTCGTCCAGGGCATCGCCGGCGACAAAGGCTCACTGGGCTACTTCGGTTTCTCCTACTACGAGGCCCATGCTGATAAGCTCAAACTGATTGCCATCGACAATGGCGACGGCAAGCCGCTCAAGCCCACACTCGAAAATATCCGCGATGGGAGCTACCGGCCCCTCTCCCGGCCCCTGTTCCTCTACGTGAGCCAGGCATCGCTTCAGCGGCCGGTGGTCAAGGAGTTTCTGAACTTCTATCTTGACGATGCCGAGCGGATTGTCGAGCACCCGAACGTCAAGTATGTGGCCCTCTCTCGTGATCTCTACGCGGCAGGCAAGAGACGCCTGGACGAAGGCATCACCGGCTCCGCCATGACTCAGGCCAGGCCCGGCGAGCCGGTCGATCTCGATTCGTTGTACAGCGCGGGGGCGACTGGCCCGGCGGCAACCGCACCCGCAGGGAACGGATCATGATTTCGACGCTCCAGCGGAGCAAAGAGAACTCGATCCACGCGCTGCTGCTGGCGTGCGCCCTGCTCTCCATTCTGACCACCGCCGGGATTATCTGGGTCCTGACACAGGAATCCTTCGAATTCTTCACCGTCGACGGTGTCTCACCGGTCGCGTTCCTTACGGGTGGGCGCTGGGCGCCCTTGAGCCCTGAAGGGCAGCGCAGCTTCGGTGTGCTGCCGCTCATCTGCGGCACGATGATGGTCGCCCTGGGCGGCCTGCTGGTGGCGGTTCCGGTCGGGCTCGCTTCTGCGGTGTATCTCAGCGAATACGCCCCGCGAGTTGTGCAGCAGGTGCTCAAGCCGCTGCTGGAGATCCTGGCCGGCATCCCCACCGTCGTGTACGGCTACTTCGCGCTGACCTTTATCACGCCCTGCGTGCTCCGGCCGGCCATGTCCGCTCTGGGCATCCAGGTCGAGGTGTTCAACGCGGCCAGCGCCGCCGTCGTTGTCGGCGTCATGATCATTCCCACGATCGCCTCCCTCTGTGACGATGCGTTCCGGGCAGTACCCCGCTCACTGCGCGAGGGGGCCTACGCCCTGGCCGCCACACGCCTGGAAGTCTCCACGCGCGTGGTGCTGCCGGCCGCCTTGTCCGGCGTCGTCGCGGCCGTTCTGCTCGCCCTGGCCCGGGCGATCGGCGAAACCATGGCCGTGGCCATGGCCGCCGGCATGACGCCTAAGCTGACCCTCAATATCTTCGAAAGCATCCAGACGCTCACCGCATACATCGTTCAGGTCAGCATGGGCGACACACCGGCAGGCACGGTGGAATACCGCTCGATCTTCGCCGTCGGCATGCTCCTGTTCGTCATCACGCTAAGCATCAACATCATCGCGCACCGTGTACTCAAACGCTTCCGGGAGGTGTACGAATGAGCACCGCTGTCACGCTCTTCGAACCTCGCCTGCGGCAGCGCCGCCTCATGGGGCGCCTGGCCTCCGTTCTCTTCATGGCCATGGCTTTCGCGGGGACGGCCGTGCTGGCCGTTCTCCTCATCGAGGTCTACCGTGTCGGCCGCCCGTGGCTGAACTGGGAGCTGCTGACACGACTGCCCGCTCCCATCCCGGAAGAAGCAGGCGTCAAGAGCGCGCTATGGGGCACCGTCTGGCTGATCAGCCTCACTGCCGTATTCTCGCTGCCCCTCGGCGTGGGGGCCGCCGTGTATCTCGAGGAATACGCGGCCAGCACGCGACTGACCCGGTTTATCCATCTCAACATCGCCAACCTGGCGGGTGTTCCCTCGATTGTGTACGGAATCCTCGGCCTGGCCGTCTTCACTCGCTGGCTGCAACTCGGCCACAGCGTGCTCGCCGGTGCGCTGACCATGAGCCTCCTGATTCTGCCGGTGATCATCATCGCCAGCCGCGAAGCGCTGACGGCCGTGCCCAGTTCCATCCGTCTGGCTGCCTACGCACTGGGGGCCACGCGCTGGCAGATGATTCGCCATCATGTGCTGCCGGCCGCTCTGCCGGGCATGCTCACGGGCGTCATCCTCGCATTGTCGCGAGCCATCGGTGAGGCTGCCCCGCTGATCCTCGTCGGCGCGATCACCTACATCGACACGACTCCCTCGGGACTGCTCAGCGATTTCAGCGCACTGCCGCTCCAGATCTACAACTGGAGCGACCGGCCGGATGCGGAATTCCGGCAACTGGCGGCGGCGGCCATCATTGTCCTGCTGGTCATACTGCTGTCCATGAATGCGGCGGCCATCAGCATCCGCACCTGGCGGCAAAGGAAGAGACTATGGTGATTACCATGGATGCGCAGAAAAGTCTGCCCAGGACGCAGGAGCCCGTGATGCTGCCGCGACCGGTGCAGCCTGCGCCGAGGTCGCCCCGGCCGACCTGCGATCCGGTCATCCAGGCCCAGGATCTCTCCATCTACTACGGCCGTTTCGAGGCGGTCAGGAATGTCACGATGGACATTCCATCTCACCAGGTGACCGCTATCATCGGCCCCTCTGGCTGCGGTAAGAGCACGCTGCTGCGCTGTTTCAACCGGATGAACGACTTCACGCCCGGTGCGGCCGTCACCGGCCACGCCTTCTATCGTGGCCAGGATATTTACAGCCCGGCGGTCGATCCGGTGGATCTGCGACGCCGAATCGGCATGGTCTTCCAGAAGCCCAACCCCTTCCCCAAATCCATTTTCAAGAACATCGCCTGGGGCGCCCAGGTCAACGGCTACCAGGGAGATCTCGACGAGCTCGTCGAGCAGGCCCTGCGCCAGGCCGCCCTTTGGGACGAGGTCAAGGATAAGCTCCAGCAGAGTGCGCTGGCTCTCTCCGGTGGACAGCAGCAACGCCTGTGCATCGCTCGAGCGGCCGCCCTTCAGCCGGAAGTGCTGCTCATGGACGAGCCCTGCTCCGCCCTGGATCCCATCGCCACGGCCCGCATCGAAGACCTCATCGACTCGCTCAAGGAGCACTACACCGTCGTGCTGGTCACGCATAACATGCAGCAGGCGGCCCGCGTGTCCGACCGCACCGCCTTCATGTACATGGGCGAGTTGATCGAAGTGGACGCCACCGATAAGATCTTCACCCAGCCCGGCAATCCCCGTACACAGGACTACATCACGGGCCGGTTCGGCTGATGCCCGGTCCGCTGCGAGAGCCCCCATGACCGCCCATTTCGTCAACCTGCTCGATGACGTTCGCCGCCGGTCCCTGCGCATGGCCAGCGCTGTCGAGGATGTACTCCAGGAGGCCTGCGAGGCCGTGGCCTCCGCTGATCAGGCTCTGGCCCGGCGGGTGATCAACCGCGACGCCGAAATCGACGCCGAGGAGATCGCCGTCGAGAGCGAGGTCATCCGGCTGATGGCTCTTTTTCAGCCCACGGGCGGCGACATCCGCATGCTCTGCGGTGTCCTGAAGATCAACAGCGATCTCGAGCGGGTCGCGGATTGCGCGGTGAACATCGCCGAGCGTGCCTGTCATCTGGACCGGCAGTTCTCCGCGAATAGCGAAGAGGATCTCAAGGAGTTCATCAGCAGGGTACGCGGCGTGCTGCGACTGGCCATTCAGGCGTACAGCACGGGTGACCTCCACACGGCTCGCCAGGTGCGAACCGAAGAGGAAGCCGTGGACGCCCTCTACGGCCAGTTCACGCGGCGGCTCATCGCTGAGGCCACGCAATCACCCGACGACATGGCCGCGTATCTGGACATCCTCAACGTGGGAAAAAACCTGGAGCGAATCGCCGATCACGCCACCAACATCGCCGAGGACGTCATCTTCGTGGCCACCGGAAAAATCGTCCGGCACGGCAACCAGCCGGTGGAGTAGAGCACCGGAGGAATGGGGAACCGAAAGGCTCTTATACTCGACGACCGTAGCGGCCGGCGCTCCCGGCCGACAGTTTCCGTAACGGGCGGCGCTCCAGGCCGTCTGTTTGCATGTGCCGGAACGGCCGGCGCTCCCGGCCAGCCACTATGGAACTGGGCGCTGGAAGTGGCACTATCGCCTGCCCAGCCACTGCCAGAGCCACAGCGCCAAGGTCGCCACCACTGACAACACAAGACACGTCACAACTGGAAAGTAGAAGCGGACGTTCTCAGACTCGTATCGCACATCGCCCGGCAATCCGCGAAAACCAAGCCGGCTCAACGCCCACAACACTACCCCGAAAAACATCAGGGCCGCGCCGGCCACCACCATCCATTTCGCCAGACCCGCCATGCTGACATTCTAGTGCTCCATCCAGTTGATGACTTCCGCGCCTGGAGCAGCCGGCCCGCAGGGGCAGCAGGCCCAATCGGTCCGATCCGTCAGATCGGTCCGATCCGGGATCAGTCCAATGCGTCCGATCGGTCCGATACGTCAGATCCGTCGGATCGGTCCAATGCGTCCGATCGGTCAGATCGGTCCAATCCGCTCAATCGCCCCTCCCAGCCCACACCGGCGGTAGGTCCGATCCGCCCGATCACCGTTTCCAGCCCCGCAGGGGCGCAAGTCAATAGCCGGGTGCGTAAGCCCCCGGGTCGCGAACGGGCTGATGGTGCGGCCAGCCCTGAAAGGGCGCCAGAAGCTCGCCCATCTGTGTCCAGCGCAAACAAAACCTGGAACGCTGCTGTTCTGCGAGCGGCGCCCGCCAATCCCATCGAGCGCTGCCGGCGCGGCAGAGGCACACGGATGGTACTCAAAAAGACAAGATCTACCGCTATCGGTAGGACCGAAGCACGCCAACCACCACGCCCTGAACGGCCACCTGTTCCGCATAGATTGGCTTGTACGCCGGGTTGGCCGGCTGCAACCGAAATCGACCCTGCTCGTGATACAGCTTCTTGAGCGTTGCCTCGCCATCCTCCAGCAGCGCCACCACCGTCTCGCCGTCACGCGCGGTCTCGCGACGTTCCACGACCACCAGATCGCCATCTCGGATATGCTCATCGATCATGCTGTCGCCGCGGACCTGCAATACGTAAGTCCCGCCGCGGGTGCGGAAGAACGACTCCAGGTCCACTGTTTCGGGATTCTCGATGGCCTCGATCGGCGCACCGGCCGCAATGTGCCCGACCAGCGGCAGAATCGCCCCATTCTCATCGGGGAACTCAACTCGAGGGGTAAGCTCCAAAGAGCGCGCCAGGTGCCGCGAACGCCGGAGCATGCCTTTCTTTTCGAGCGCGGCGACGTGCTCGAACACGGTCACTTTCGTGACGTCGAGCTCGTCGGCCAGCTCCTGCATCGTCGGGGAACAACCATTCTTGCGCTGGTAATCGCGAATCAAGGTCAGGATGCGCAACTGCTTCGGTGTCAGCCGGCGATTCGTGACGTTTCGCTTGTTGCCCACGGCCATACTCCACATATTCCGCCAGTCCGAGCGGTCCGAATATGACCGGGGGCAGGCAGGAGAAATCACCATGCAGCTTCACAGACGATTGCCGGGCCGTCCCACTCGACATTCGGTCCACGGCGGCGTCAAACTGAGCCAACCCAGCATCCGCGGCAGCCGAATTCGGGTCCGTAAGCGATGCCTCCGAGCACCCGAAAAGATCCGCCACCGAAGCGCCCAAGCCATCGGTCAGCCAACCGATGAGCCGTGAAAACCGCGAAATCCGCCGAGCCGGTCGCGGGCAACGCAGGACTTTGCCCAATCCGTTGCCGGAAGCCGCCTCCAGGAGGAGCGGTCCGCGCTCGTCTGGTGCCACACCCGGATTGGCCCGCTCATTGGAAGGGGTGCCATCCGCCAGCCAGGCCGTTCGAAACACCCCACCGGGCCCCAGCACACACAAGGGTAACCCGCCGACGTTAGATCCGTCTGACATGGGACCCGCCTCCCTGCGTCCGTCTGCGTCACGGACAACGGCCTGTGCTCCGCACGGGCCAAGTTGCCCTACTTCCCATCTGGCGGGCCCCACCGGCCGCCTTCGCCGCGTCTGTATTCGGCCGTTAGCCGTTTGTTCGGACTGAAGTATACCCTAACGCTCACCAAACGTCAAGAGCAACTCACGTTTTTTCTGGTTTGGCCTCAGCGAGTTACGGTTATCGGGCCTAATTTCAACATCTCGTAGGTGCCCACTCAGAGGCACCCAAGGACTTGCGTATATCGGCGACTCTGTCGGCCCCGCTTGATGCCTGTCATAAGTCGAAACCCTCAAGGAGGTTACCCCGAACCTGCGTTGCGGTATAATCGCGCCTGTCCTCATCGGAGGCCGCGCGTCGGAACCCCGAGCGCAAGCGAGCGGGTCACGCCGCGCCGGAGACCCGAGCGCAAGCGAGCGGGTTAAGCCGCGTCAGAGCCCCGAGCGCTACCGAGCGGAGGAATAGACAGGGAGCATATCCATGGGATGTTCCAAACCTTTCCATCGTCCCGCTATCGTCCTGCTCGGCCTCCAAATCGCACTCGCCCAGGACCACCCGGCCCAGGTCGGTCCGCCCTACGGCCTGCTGATCCAAGGGCTGGTCACCAATCACCTGGGCAGCGGCATTCCTGGCGCGGAGGTCCGTCTCGAGGCCATCGATGCAGCCGCCGACGACCCACCCTTGGCGACCGGCAGAACCAGCGCCACCGGCGACATTTCCATCCTGCTCAGCAAGCGAGTCACCGACAAGGTCCGTGTGCGCATCCGCAAAGAAGGCTTCACCGAGTCGAAGCAGGAGCTCGAGCTGGATGAACACGAGCAACCCTGGATCGATGCCGTCATGGACGGCGCCTCCCGCGTGACCGGCACGGTCCGAGCGCAGGGCTCCGGGGCCCCCATCGCCGGCGCCCAGGTGCAGTGCGAAAGCGGCGGCCAGGATTTTTACGCCACCACGAGGGAGGACGGCGGGTACAGCTTCGACACGATCTCGCTCGGCCCGGCCGCGATGTTTGTGACCGCCAAAGGCTACGGCTCCAAGCGCATAATGGTCCGCGTGGACGGGGCGACGGCCACGGCCGACGTGGAGCTGCAACCCGAACGCCCGGTCGAACTGCACATCGTCGCGGACAATGAAAAACCGGCCGCGGGCGTGCTCGTCGAGGGCTACGTCGAGCCGACGCAAGAATTCGTCGCGGCCACCACCGACGACGACGGCCTGGCCAGGCTCCACGGCATCAGCAGCAGCGCCCAGGCCGTGCACGTCCGGCTCAACGGGGACCGCTACGTCCGAATGCCCGATTTCCGCACGCGGATTGATCTTCCCACTGTTGACGACGCAGCGGATACCTCCGCCAGCCAACCCGCGCCCGTCCGCCAGGAACTGACCGTCCATCGCGCGGCTCGCCTGGAAGGTAAGGTGACGGAGGCAAAAACCGGTCGGCCGATCGTGGGCGTCCGGCTGATTGTCGGACGCGAATTCCGCCCGGACATGCCCATGACCTGGACGTCCATCGATGGCTCCTATGAGCTGCCGGGACTGGCCCCCGGACTCAGCGTGATCTCATTCCAGCATGCCGTGCATGGGGGCACGGTCAAGGAACTCCATCTCGACCACGAGCAGACGGCCAAGCTGAACGTCGAGCTGGAAGTGGGCAGGCCTCTGGCCGGCACGGTAGTGGACGAACACGGCGATCCGCTCGACAACGTCTGGATCAACGCGGAGAAATGGAACGGTTACTCGACCCTTGGCCTGAGGACCGTGACCGGCAAGGGCGGCAAGTTCGCGTTCCCCAATGCCCCGGCCGGCGAGATCGAATTCACCTTTGTTCGGCCAGGTCTCGGATCGCCCGTCCGGGAGACGCTAGCGGCCGGCAAGGAGGACCACCAGATTATCCTGAAGGCCGGACTGCCGCCCAGCCTGGCCAGCGAACGACCCAGCAAGATCCAGACCGGAGAACCCGTGCCCGACATGACCTTGACCTCACTCGACGGCTCCAGGATCAAGCTGTCCGGCCTGCGCGGCAAATACGTCCTGATCGACTGCTGGGCCACCTGGTGCGGGCCGTGCATGAACGAACTGCCGCACGTCAAGGCACTCCACAAGGCCACGCGCGACCGATCCGACTTCCTGCTCCTGGGCATCAGCCTGGACACCGATCGCAACGTGCTCCAGGACACACTGCGGTCCCAGGAGATCGAGTGGCCACAGATCTTCGGCCCCCACTCCGGCGCGGCGGAAGCCTTCGAGGCCCTCGACGGCGTGGGCATCCCCTACACCTGCCTGATCGGCCCGGACGGCAAAATCATCGCCCAGAACCTGCGCGGCCCCGACCTGCCCGAGCGCATTCTCACGCTCATGAACAGCCAGCCGCCAGCACAAACGCAGCCGGCTCGATGACAGATGACGATGGTCGCGATTTCGCGGGCAGGACTCGCTTGCAGCATGTTTCAGAGCCCGGAGCTTGGCGAAATCAGTGGCAACCAGGATCAGTGGCGTTTCTGCCCACCACGGTAGCGACCCTCACCGGCCTTCTTGCGGGGCGGGTTTGCAGCGCTGGCCGAAACGTTCGCCTGCTGCGTCGGGCTCCAGCGCCACTCGCGGACTTCAGGCATGTCCTGGCCGTGCGCGTGGATGTATTGCTTGTGCTCGATCAGCTTGTCGCGGAGCCGTTGCTTCGCGTACGCCTGTTTTGAGCGCAGGCTCGGCACCCGATCGATGACGTCGCCGACCAGATGAAAGCGGTCCAGATCGTTGACCACCGTCATGTCGAACGGTGTCGTAGTGGTACCCTCTTCCTTGTACCCCCGCACGTGAATGTTGGCGTGATTGGTGCGCCGATAGGTCAGGCGGTGGATGAGCACCGGGTAGCCGTGGAACGCGAAAATGACCGGCTTGTCGGTCGTAAACAGTGCGTCGAAATCCCGGTCGCTCAATCCGTGCGGGTGTTCGCTGGGCGGCTGGAGCTTCATCAGATCGACCACGTTGACCACGCGCACCTTCAGCTCCGGCACGTAGTCGCGCAGCAGCGACACGGCCGCCAGCGTCTCCAGCGTGGGCACGTCGCCACAGCAGGCCAGCACCACGTCCGGGTCGCCGCCCTCGTCATTGCTGGCCCAGGTCCAGATGCCGATGCCGGCCGTGCAGTGCTTGATGGCCTCGTCCATGCCGAGCCACTGCGGCTGCGGCTGCTTGCCGGCGACGATCACGTTGACGTAGTCGCGGCTGCGCAGGCAGTGATCGGCTACGCTCAGGAGGCAATTCGCATCCGGCGGGAGGTACACGCGGACAATCTCGGCCTTCTTGTTGACCACCACGTCCAGGAAGCCGGGATCCTGGTGGGTGAAACCGTTGTGATCCTGCCGCCAGACGTGGCTGGAGAGCAGGATGTTCAGCGACGCGATCGGACGCCGCCAGGGGATGTCCCGGGCCGCCTGCAGCCACTTGGCATGCTGGTTGAACATCGAATCCACGATGTGGATGAACGCCTCGTAGCAGTTGAATAGCCCGTGCCGCCCGGTGAGCAGATAACCCTCGAGCCAGCCCTGGCACAGATGCTCGCTGAGCACCTCCATCACCCGGCCGTCGTGCGCGAGGTGCTCGTCCGTCTTGATGATCTCGCCGAGGAAGACCTTGTCCGTCGCTTCATAGACGGCCGCCAGACGATTGGAGGCGGTTTCGTCCGGTCCGAACACGCGGAAGTTGCGGGACTCCTGGTTCAGCTTGATGACGTCACGAAGGAACGCCCCAAGGGCGCGCGTGGCCTCGGCGAAGTCGCCCCCCGGCTTTGACACCTTTGCCGCGTACTCGCGGAAGCCGGGCAGCCGCAAATCGCGCAGGAGGACCCCGCCATTGGCGTGCGGACTGGCGCTCATGCGCCGCTGGCCCCGCGGCACCAGTTCGCTCAGCTCGGGCTTCAGACGGCCATCCTTGCCGAACAGCTCCTGCGGGCCATAGCTCTTCATCCAGCGCTCAAGCTGCTTGACCTGCTGGGGCTTGCCGGCCATTTCTGCGAGCGGCACCTGGTGCGACCGCCAAGACCCCTCGGCGGGCTTGCCGTCCACCTCTTTCGGCCCCGTCCAGCCCTTGGGCGTCCGCAGCACGATCATGGGCCAGCGCGGCCTTGCCTTCACGCCGCGCGAGCGGGCCTCCTCCTGGATCTGCCGGATTCGACCCAGCACGACATCGAGCGTACCGGCCATGAGTTGATGCATGGGCCCGGGCTCGTCCCCCTCCACGAAGTGCGGCTCATACCCGTACCCCCGCAGCAACTGCTCCAGTTCGTCCTGCGGAATGCGCGCCAGCAGCGTCGGGTTGGCGATCTTGTAGCCGTTCAGATGCAGGATCGGCAGCACAGCCCCATCGTTTGCCGGGTTGAGGAACTTGTTGGAGTGCCAGCTTGCGGCCAGCGGCCCTGTTTCCGCCTCGCCGTCACCGATCACACACGCGACGATCAGGTCCGGATTATCGAAGGCGGCACCAAACGCGTGCACGAGCGAGTAGCCCAGTTCGCCGCCCTCGTGAATCGAGCCTGGCACCTCGGGCGCCACATGGCTGGGGATGCCGCCCGGGAAGCTGAACTGTTTGAACAGCCGCCGCATGCCCTCTTCGTCCTGGCTCACATCGGGATACAGCTCGCTGTACGTGCCCTCCAGGTAGGTATTGGCCACGATTCCAGGGCCGCCATGGCCGGGGCCGATGATGTAGATCATGTCCAGGTCGTGCTGGCGGATCAGCCGATTGAGGTGCATATAGATGAAGTTGAGGCCCGGCGTCGTGCCCCAGTGCCCCAGCAGGCGCGGCTTGACGTGCTCGAGCTTGAGCGGCTTTTTCAGCAGCGGGTTGTCATAGAGATAAATCTGCCCGACGGACAGGTAGTTGGCGGCTCGCCACCAGGCGTCCATATTCCGCAGCAGTTCGGGTGAAAGCGGCTGGTCCATGGATGGTCTCCCTGTCTGGAACTGTGCATGCACGATTTCGGTCGCTGATTAGCGGCCCAGGCAAGCGGCCGTCTCGCGCGCGATCAGCAACTCCTCGCGCACGGCCACGGTATACGCGTGCAGACCAGACCCGTCGGTGCTGATCCGCGCGTCAACTCCACGCGTCAGTGGATTCACATTCGAGTCGAGCGACAGACCGGCCCAGGCCATGCCCTCGCAGACGCGCCGGCGAATCTCCGCAGCATTCTCGCCGATGCCGCCGCCGAATACGATGGCATCGGCCCCGCCGAGCACCGCCAGGTAGGCGCCGATGTACTTGCGGACGCGATAGCAGAACATCTCGATGGCCAGTCCGGCCCGTGCATCGCCGGCCGCTTCGGCCTCGAGCAGCTCGCGCATGTCGCGCGAGCGGCCCGAGACTCCCAACAAACCGCACTGCCCGTTGAGCAGCTTCTCCAGATCATCCACGCCGCCGATGTGGTGGCGCATCATGTAGATGATCATCCCGGGATCGAGATCGCCGCAGCGCGTGCCCATCATCAGCCCCTCCAGCGGGGTAAACCCCATGGAGGTATCGATCGAATGGCCGCCGTGAATGGCCGCCGCCGAACAGCCGTTGCCCAGTTGTAGCGTGATGAGCCGCAGCTCCGGCAGCGGTCGTCGCATCATCTCGGCGCCGGTCTGGGCCATGTACTGATGGGCAATGCCGTGGAATCCGTAGCGGCGCAGGCCCAGCCGCGCGGTCAGATCGTCGTTCAGCGGGTACAGCTCGGCCCGCGGCGGCATCCGCCGGTGAAAGGCGGTGTCGAACACCGCGACCATGGGCAAGGCTTCGCCCAGCAGCTCGCGCGTCCGCCGCACGGCCCTGAGTGTCCCCGGATTGTGCAACGGGGCCAGTTCCGAAGTGCCGTCGAGTGTATGCAGTACATCCGCGTCAATCCGGACCGCTTGATGAAAGTGCGGCCCGCCATGCACGATCCGGTGGCCCACCGCATCCACGCCGTCCAGTCCGCCGATGGACTCCAGCCACTCGAACACACGGCTCACCGCCTCAACGTGATCCGCGACCGGCTCGCTGTATTCGTGTGCGGCGCCCGAGGCATCCCGGAGGCGCAACTCCGCCGCCCTGCCGCCTGACCAAGCCACCGCCCCATGGAGTTCGCTGGTCGCTGCTCCCGCGGGAGCGATCGCCCAGCGGGCAAACTTCAGTGAAGCACTCCCACAGTTGATTGCCAGAACTCGGGTGGCCATCCAAGGCTCCCTGCCACACGCACCGCGATGTGAACTTGCCCAGACCATGAACTGCGCCCGGCCCGTGGAGAACGCATTGTACACAACGCCAGCCATTCAAGAGCACATTGACCCTGTGGAGAACGGCGGTTAAACTGACCGACAGAACTAAAGATTATTGGCCTCGTCTATCTGTAGTTATGTCAAAAACGTGGAAGGGGACTTTGGCCCGATGATTCGCGGATCGGCAGTCGCACACGTGTGGTCGCTGTTGTTCATCGGCCAAGCCACGGCCGGCGTGGTCTGGATGCCTGCTTTTCCGGGCGCGGAAGGATTCGGAGCCAGGACCGTGGGCGGACGCGGCGGCTCGGTGATCGAGGTCATCAATCTCAATGACAGCGGTCCCGGAAGTCTGCGGGCGGCCATCGACGCCTCGGGGCCGCGGACAGTCGTTTTTCGCGTCGGCGGCACTATCGAGCTGCAATCCAGCCTGGTGCTGTTCAACCCCTACATCACCATCGCCGGCCAGACCGCTCCCGGCGGAATCGCCCTGAAGATTCCGGACTTCTTCAACCGCTACCAGGATCCCAGCGCAGTGCTCGACATCCGCACGCACGACGTCATTCTGCGCCATCTGCGGATCCGTCCGGGCCGCACGGCCCCGGGCACCAGCGGCGGCGAGATCGACTGCATCCAGATCTATGGGCCAGCCCACAACCTCATGATCGACCACTGCTCGCTCAGTTGGGCGGTGGATGAGAATTTCTCGTCCTGGGGCGCTACGCAGTACTGGACCATGCAATGGTGCATCGTCTCCGAGGGGCTGCTCAACGCCGGCCATTCCGAAGGACCGCACAGCATGGGCATCCTCGTGGGCAGCGAAGGCTCGCAGCGCATCAGCCTGCACCACAACCTGACGGCCCACGACAAGGATCGCAACCCGCGGATCAAGACCACCGGCATCGTCGACTTCGTCAACAATGTGGCCTACAACTACGGCGAGTTCATCGGACTGCTCAGTTCCGACTACGCCAGCCCGCCGTTCAATTACGTGGGCAACTATGTACGCTCCGGCCCCAGCAGCGAATCGACCTACGAACTCCAGATGTGGGAAATGAGCGGCAACACCTGCTCAGCGTACGTCGAAGGCAACATCGGCCCACATCGCACGCAGGACACTCAGCCGAACATCAACGTGGTCGACCCCGACGATCGCCAGTACGTCGTCACCACGCGTTACGACGCCGTCCCGGTGCAGACCGATTCGGCCGTAGAGAGCTACGCGCGCGTGCTCGCAGAAGCCGGCGCGACGCTACCCGCCCGTGACGCAGTGGACACCCGCATCATCAACGACGTTGTCAACCGCACCGGCGGCATCATCGACCACCCGGCACAGGTCGGCGGCTGGCCTTCGCTGCTCGGCGGAACGCCCCCGGTCGACTCTGATCACGACGGCATGCCCGATGCGTGGGAGACGGACCACGATCTGAACCCGGACAACCCGGTCGACGGTCCCGCAGATGTCGATGGCGACGGGTACACAAATCTCGAGGAATACCTGAACGGCACCGATCCAGAGCTGGATCCGCTCGGAGGAGTGCGGCTGATGGCTTACGGCGGCGCGTCACCAGAGGGAGCGACGCTCTCCGGCGCAGGTGTGGGCCGCTTCTACCGGACGGATCGCGCCTATACCTTTACCGCCCTGCCGGCCACGTTTATGTGCGCGCTGACCGTGGCCTACCCCGAAGCGGATGCCGGTGATACCAGCCCGGAGTTCCTCACCTTGTCAGCCGAATCATCTGCGGTCGTGGCCGTTGGCTACGACACGCGCGGCACGGTGCCCGGCTGGTTGGCCTCATGGCCGTCAACCGGCGAGACCGTGACCGGCAAAGAGTCCGGCCAGAGCGAAAACACGGTCAATTTCGCGATCCGCACACGGAATCTGGCGGCGGGAGAGACCCTTGGGCTTGGCGGCAACCGCGCAGGCGGAGGCACCGGTCCCGCGGGGTACGTCGTCCTGGTAGCTCCCTCGGGAACCAGGCCTGCACCCTCCATCACCCAGCATCCACAGGACCAGGTGATCAAGCGGGCTTCCACTGCGATCCTGAGCGCAGCGGCCACCGGCGGCGAGGGCACGCTGCGCTATCGCTGGCGCCGGGCCGGGCTCGACCTGGGCGACAACGCACGCTACTCCGGCTCGGCCACCTCTTCCTTGACCATCTCTGGATTCACGCCCGCCGATGCGGGCAGCTACCAGGTCCTGGTCCAGGGCGACTGGTGCTCCACACTCTCAGCCGAGGCCAGCCTGATCATGGCTACACCCTGCGACTTCGACCACGACGGGGACGTGGACCAGGACGACTTTGGCCCATTTCAAGCTTGTCTGGGCGCCCCCATCTCCATGTCAGCCTGCGCAGCGACTCGGCTGGACGGCGACGACGACACGGACGCGGCCGATCTGGCGATCTTCCAGGGCTGCATGAGCGGCGCCGGCCAACCGGCAGCCGCCCGTTGCGTCGAGTGACACTCTGTAGCGTCCGGCCTCCGTGCCGGACGTTTGGAGCAAAATGGCCGGTGTGTCTGCCGGGCGTTCAGCCTCATGCAGAACGGCCGGCAGGGACGCCGGCCGCTACTTCAGGGGAGGTTGTTCGAAACGAGAGCGTGGCGCCCCCGGAAGCTGTCCTGAACCCGCGCCAGGTTGCCTGAAATGATGTAGTTGTCCAGGGTTCCCGTCTTCTCACCCGTGGACTCGAGAACGATCCCCGCGAGCATATCGGGGGCAAATACGTTGCTGATGCGCAGACCAGAGTAATCCCGCTCCGTGGTCAGGCGAAAACTCAGGGCCGCGCGGAGGTTCTCGTGCCGGCCGCGGACCATGACCCCATCGACGTGTGCGCCGTCGCAGTCTTCCAGCAATACCGCCGGCCCTTTGTGATCCGTGTTCTCCACGGTCACGTCCCGGATGACCACGCCGTGACAGTTGGTGATGGAAACAAGGGGGCTCTTGCGGGAGGAAGCATGGTCGATGATCCGGGCACCGCACAGGCTGAGGTTGTCGGTATTGGAGATCTGAATGGGCTCCTCGCACTCTATGGCCGTGATGTCCCGCACGGTCAGACGCGCGTGACCAAGAGGGATGTTGTCGGTACGGAGCGCATAACGACAGCGCAGCGCGTGGATGTCCTCCAACAACACATCACGGTTCATCTGCGTGGGACGGCGGTGGTCCTGGACATCGACGGCATACACGCTGGACTCGGCGTACACCTTACGGACGGTAATATTCTCGGCGCCGTCGCTGACCTCCACACAGCCCCGCTTCCGGCTGCCATAGCAGCGGATGTTCTCGACCAGCACGTTGCGGATGCGCGTGGTGTCCTGCTCGCCCTCACTGCCAGTGATGGCCACGGTGTCGCGGATGACGTCCTGCCCGACGATGTCGCGCACCACGCCGCCCACGATGTCGTTCTGGTCCACCACCCCGCCGCGGATCATGACGCCGTCTTTCGAGCTGTTGACGAATCGGCCGCGTTCGATGCGGAAGTCGCTCGCCCCGACGATCATGAGTGCCGCCCGGTCGTCCTGGGAAACCGTGTCGCCGTTGCCGGTCAGCACAAAGTCCGAAACCGTCACCCCCGGGGCGGTCACCACAACCAGCGTCGTGTTGCCCAGCTTCGCGGGCAGCCGAGCGTTGAGGCCGCGCAGGGTCAGCGGCTTGTCGATTCGTAACGGCGCGCTGCGCGTGAGCTGCTGGTTGGGATCGCACTGAACGGAGGAATTCGGCGCGGCGGCATCGATGACCTGCTGGAGGTCGCGCCCATCCACCTGGATCAGCCCGGCTGCAGCCACTTCCGTAGGCCGTGTCGCGGGACCGGGGTCGGCCCCGGCCAGGGCCTGCCCGCCTGCCCACAGCAAGCAGAGGGCCATCGCCGCAGAAGGCAGCCGGTCCGCTGCGCGGTCTTGGTTGCCCGATTCGTTTCCCGCCCGCCACATCATGGGCGTCCATCCTTTCCTGGCCTCGAGCTCAAGGTTCGGCTTTGACCCGGACGACTCTCTTGTAGCCAGTGATCTTGCGTCCATCGTCCACGCTGATGTCGAAGTCCTCGTGCTTGTCCAGGGCGTCGTTGACGGCCTGGAACGTCGCGTTCAGCAGTCGCTGATAACGTACGGAGGCCTCATTTCCACCCTTGGAATCCAGACTGCGGATGAACCAGAGGCTCTCCAACGAGATGAGCGCGCCATAGGGGACGAGGATCACCACGTCGCGATCCGGTGGCGGCCTGGCGACCGACGGGCGAGGGTGCGCGCGGCGATGTTGGCTCAGGGCCCGGGTGAGGGTCATCTGTTCATTCCACGGCAGATGGAATTCATGATCGCAGGTCCAGAACCAGATGTACCGCGCGCCCATGTCATAGGCCAGCTTGACGGCTTGTTCAGAGATCTCAGGATCACACTGGCCGTAGATGGAAGTTCCCCAGTGCTTGCCGAACGGGCGCGTGGCGCCGCGCAGGACGCCGTAGTAGTAGCGAAGCATCTCCTCGACCGTGTAGGCCCGCTCGATCCCCGCTCGTTTGGCGACCTCCCGCCGGAAGTTGTCCAACCGGTACCGCCCCTCGTGGATCAGGCCGGCGCCGCCGGCAGACATCTGGTAAAACCCGGATTCGTACAGCACTTCCCAGATGGGGATGTCCGGCATCTCGAGACGCAGATCACCCAGGTTGACCTTGCGGTCGCGCAGAGCCTTCTCCAGCGAGAGAGTTTCCGCCGAGTACTCCGCGTGCACGCGCCCGCGAACCACCGCCGCGAAGTCGGAAAAGAACCGCAGCTTCGAGTTCACCTCGGGCTCGTGGACGGCGATGATGGCGGGCTCATCGATAAACATCAGGGGTCCCAGGTAGTTGCTGCGATAAACATCGACGGGCCAGCGCAGCGGCGGCTTGGATGCGGTGCGGTGGTAGAACACCGGTTCGCCGCGGACGAAGGGCTCCTGCTCCGCGCTGACCGTGAAGATGTTCGAGCCGGCCGCGAGCATGGTAACGTAATCTTCCGCCGTGAAACGAACGTAGGTGTAGTCTTTCTTCTCGGGGGTCTGCGGCACCCGCTTGCCTTCGGAATCCTTGAAATTCCGCGCCGTGCCGACCAGCAAACCTGGGTCCAGGTCCAGCCGCTTCGCCCGCAGGGGCTTCCATTCCGCGTCGCGCCGAACCTCCCTCAGGGTCAGGACGTGCCCGAGATACCGGGCGGTCTGCGGGAAGCCTTCCTGCAGGGTGCTGCCTGGCGCGGCGTGCGGAAGGAATTGCCCCTGGAAGCGGCCCCACGCCGGCAGCAGTGCCCGGCCGGTGGCCACGTTCCGGTACTCCAGGGTCTCACCGGTGTCGGGTATATCGAGGAGGTAGCGCAGGACCGGCACATCCGCCTGGACCCGCAACGGGTCCCCGGCCGTCAGTAACTGGAGCTCGAAAGCAGGCCCGGCATCCCGCTCCTTGCCGCGTGGCCGAATGGCCAGCCACGAGCACTCGCTTCCCTGCTCCGCGACTCGCGGACCGTACAGGATGTCCACGAATTCGAAGGGCGGCGCGGCGTCGGAACGACAACTGATGACTTCGTAGCGCGCCAGACTGCCGGGCTGAACGCCCGCATGCGCCTGCAACAGAGAAACCGTCAGAACAAACGTGGAGAAGAGGGTCTGAATCATCATAATTCTGGTTTACTTCCCGACTGGTGCCTCTTCCAGTTGACGAGTTCCGTGTTCTTGTAGCGGGCGGGGGGCCCGGGCGGCCGGGGGGGAGGGGAAAAAGCCC
>BTUC01000043.1:0-25572 GCA_045863575.1 Phycisphaerae bacterium | reverse complement strand
GAGATACTGGTGTACATCGGCGAAGGCCACGTCCGGGTAGAGCGCGTTGCCCCAGAACTGACTGCTTGGAAAACTATGCCAGAAGGAGGTCACCGCATCGCGGCGGTTCGGATCATGGGCGTGCATCCACGCCGCCAGATTCTGCGTGTGGCGGTAGCCCCGGGGGTCCCACGGGTCCTGCTCGTTGGCCAGTTCCCAGGAGTGCAGGCTGCGATAGGCGCCCCACCGGGCGGTGGCATAGCGCCACCAGTACGTCTGCAGCGCGTAACCCTTGGTATCGGGCAACGCGTTGAAATTGCTGGGCGAAAGGCTCGACTCCATGAAACCGGCCGGGCCGAGCCGCCCGAGCACGTAATCGTTTTTCTCGCTGAGCACGATCCGATAGTAGATACCCAGTCGCCGGCAGCGCTCGAGCAGGTAATCGAACTGCCAACTGCCCAGGTCGTCGAAGTACAGGTGGTAGTTGAGTCGCGGCCGGCGATTGAGCTCGGGGCCGATTTCGCCGCCTGAGAGCACCTCGCGGATGGAGATCTCATCGACAAAAGCCTGTCCGCCGGTGGCGTTCTCGAGGATGACGCCGAAGTTTCCGAGGTAGTTGGCGCTGACCGTGAAGTCGCCTTCGAGCACCGTCCAGTCCAGCGAGCCGGTGCGATGGGCGATAATGGCCGCTTTGTCGGGGAAGAAGTCCGGCGGGTCCGGCCAGTTGATCCGCTTGACGGTGAAGCCGAAGGCATGCCCCGCCCGGTTCGGTCCGGTGACGCCCACGAGCTTCACGCGAACACGGACACGGTACACGTGGCCGGGCTCCAGGGCCGTGTCGCCGCCCAGCCAGCCGTAGAACATGCACGGGTTGCCGGCGGCATCGAGCTGCACGCTCACATCACCGTCGGCGAACGCCTGCCGGGGCGTGAGCCCCTCGTGAGGCAAATACCCGTAGTAGCCAAGCGTGGCCGACAACAGCGGTGGATGCCCCGATCCGGCGATGCACGAACTGAGCATCCAGATGCGGAAAAAGTCCGCCGAGTCCGACCCGATCATGTCGAAGCGGCTGTTGTAGTCGCGGACGAAGGTCTTGAAATCCGTGTAGCCTTCGTTGTGGCCAATGCCCAGAAAGTGCGTGCCGTCGTCGAATCGCCAGTAGCGGCTGTCGTCCGGATTGACTCGGACGAAGCCGTGGTTGCCCGGCTCGGTGGGTTCGGCCACCTCGAAACTGAACGTGCCCGAGGTAGCGGTTCCCCCGGCATCGGTGGCTTTGATCCGGTATTCCCACGAACCGACTCGCGGCGGCGCGAACCGGATCATCCACCGCGGCCGGCCATCGGGTGTAAGCCAGTCGCGGTTGTTTCGTGATTCGTAGTGGAATGGCTGATACAGAAACCCGGGCTGCACGAGTGACGTCGCAAAGCCGTCGTCGCTGAATTCCCCATCCACCGTGATGCCCAATCCGGGCGTCAGACCCGGCGGCGTGACCGGCTCGTATGGCCAGTCGAGCTCCGTGGCCCGGGAATTGACGATGTCGAACTGGATTGTGAACGGCTCCCAGCGCTGGGCCGGCGTGTCCTGCGGCGTGACGTTGGTGATGCCCAGCGGCCCGGGCGGATGGTAGTGGATCTCACGCCGGGCCAGGGTGGTTGCCCCGCCGACGGCCACGGCGTTGATCAGTACGCGGTTACGCCCGGCGTGCAGGGGAATGTCGGCGGTGAACGCATCGGTTCCGGTGGCCACGCCGGCTTCGCCACGATCCGTGGACCAGCGCACGGTCTCGGCCAGGGTGCTCTGGCCCGAAAGCGTGATCTGGTCGGTGGTGACGGTAGTCGGATTGCTGGCCGGCGCGTCGATGGTCAGCGTCGGATGGGCAGGATCGCTGATGGTCACCGTCGTCGCGGCCGTGGCCGTGGCGTCCTGGTTATCGGACACAGTCACCGTCACTTGGTATGTGCCCGGTGAGACATAAGTATACTGGCCGCTGGGGTTGAGCCGGTGCCCCCCGTCGCCGAAGCTCCAGTAGATGTGATCGACGGTGCCGTCCGGGTCGCTCGCGGTGACTGCGTAATCCACAACCGCCGGAACTGAGCCGATGACTGCTGGCGAGACGCTGATCTGGATCTCCGGCGGCTGGTTGGCCTGAATGGTCGGCCCGATCAGGAGGAAAGTGCTGATAGCCGTGATGTGCTTCATCCGGATGCTCCGCGAGTGTACAACAACGTCCCCATAGTACTCCAAGCGATCGGAACTAACCACGTATTTCTAAGATTGCAAGTGACGCCCGTGAATGAGAACTGGATCTGTCGAAAGCCAATAGCAGGCGACCAGGCCGGAGGGAACTGACCAGTCATGCCATTCCGCTGGGCCCTCGAACTGATCCGCGATGGAACCCTTGGCGAGATCCGGGAGGTGCATGTCTGGAACAGTGCCGGTGGCGCGAATCGCCAGCAGCCGCCCAAGGGCGAAGAGCCGGTCCCGGAGTACTTCCAGTGGGATCTGTGGCTGGGGCCGGCGGCGTTTCGCCCCTATCACCACGAGTGGCTGCAGCGTAATCTCTGGCGCGAGCTGGGCACCTGCCAACTGGGCAACTGGGCCTCGCACACCATGAACCTGGCACTGACCGGGACGTGGACCAGGAAGACTTCGGCCGATTCCAGGCGTGCCACAGCAGTCCGGGCGTCGAGCAGAACGATCCGAACTGCGCGAAGGCACTGCTGGACCCCGACGGTGATGTGGATGTCACGGACACGAACCTGTTCAGAAGCTGCATGAGCGGCCCGAACAATCCAGGAAACCCGGGATGCGCGGGCGGCGGCCTGGGCAGTAACGAGTGATCGGCGATAGAACGGCGGACAGCGATGGAGCTGGGCCTCTTGGGCGGGCTATTCTTTGGGAGGGCCCGCCGGTCGCCGCTCTTCTGATCCGTGTTTTCCGTGTAATCCGTGGTTAATCAGAAAGCAAGAGCTAGCACTGCGAGGCATCAGCCGTGGAAGACGATCGGCAGGTTCACCTGGCCGCTGATCTTCGCCACTTTGTAGAGCAGTGCGAAAGCTGACTTCACCTCCCACAGCGGGTCGTCTGGAGACCACTCGTCGTGCTCGCCAACGCCAAGCACCGGCCCAATCTGCTCCAGTTCCGTCAGCGGGCGGGCGGGCCCAGCCGACATGACCGGATGCTGGTAGTAGTTGTTCTCCGGCGGCGGGTCGAATGCCGGGAACGATTACTCGGATAACACGGATGAATGTAAGGTTGTTCTGCGGATCAGATCGGGCGGGTTTGCGTCCTGCCGCCGCTTCTCTGATCGGTGTTATCCGTGTTATCCGTGGTCAACACTCTTTTTGCCCATCGTCCGCATCCAGACAACCGTTTACTCCCGGATTATCTCTGCGTCTCTGTGCCTCTGTGGTGAGGTCCGGCTAGATAGCCGGCAGGCAGAGCGGGTCCGCCGGCTGGCCGTCCCCGCTGTAGCACCGCTGAAACGCGCCGAAATCGGACTGATCCACGTCACCGTCGCTGTCGAAGTCCGCATCCCGGCAAGCGGTGAGCGGCTGAGGAATGGCCGGCCCGAGCGCACAGCTCTGGAAGTGCTGGAGGTCCTGTGCGTCCACGTCCCGGTCATAATCGAAGTCCGCGGCCGGCAGGGCAACAAACTCGTAGGCGCCCCAGTCCACGTGGGGAGGAGCGCCCAGACCGGTATCCGGAACTAGAACCGCATCCTCCAGACGGGGGTAGCCGGCCAGATCCAGGGCGATCGGTTCGCTGTTGTCACCATCCGAGTCGAGATCGGCCACGTCGGGCGGCAGACTCAGATTGTCGCCGGCATCGATGAAGGGCGAATCCTTCCGCAGCCGGTAGTTGTCGTCGTCGTTGCCCGACACGCCGTCGGCCCCGTCCGGATCCACGAAAAGAGGATCGGCCCCGGACACGGCCACGCCGCCGGCGAGTCCCGTCCAATTCTCGACACAGGAGTAGCTCAGCATGGCCGTGGCGGTGGTCACCTGCGCCGCTTCGCCGGTTCCCGTGAGGTCCTGGTTGCCCCACAGGATGCTGTTCGCCACCGTGGCCATGCCGGGCAACCACCCATGCACTCCCCCACACTCCAGCGCGGCCGAATTCAAGGCTATTGTGCAGTTGGTAATGAACGGCGTGCTGTTGTTGCTCTGGACAGCCCCCCCGCTGATGCCGGCCAGGTTGCCATGCAAAAGCGAGTTGGCCAGCATGGGGCCGCTGCACTCGTAGTACTGAACCGCGGCGCCGTACGGAGCGCGGTTGCGGCGGAAGATGCAACTGATCATGGCCGGCGAACTGGCCAGCACCCGGGCGGCGCCACCGGCATAGCCCGCCTCGTTGGCTTCAAAAACGCAGGCACTGATCAGCGGGCTGCTGGCCAGATCGATATAGAACGCCCCACCGTCAAGCTCGGCGCCATTCTCCCCAAGATAGCATCGGCTGATGGTGGGGCTGCTTTCGTGCATGCAGAAAGCGCCGCCGAAAGTGGCCCGATTCCAGCGGAACCGGCAGCCGACCACGGCCAGGTGCCCGCCATCCGCATAGAGACCGCCGCCGCATAAGCCGTTGCCCCCGGTGATGGTGAAGCCATCCAGTCGAGTCGAAGCGTCTGTCGCTGAGGCATTCACCACCAGGACGCTGTTCTCGGCGTGGTTGCTGAACAGCGGCAAGTCATCGCCGGCTAGATCACCGCTGAGGATTGTTTCGTTGGCGCTTGGATCGCGCTGCGACCGCTGCAGCTCGGTTCCCGCGAAGCCGCCGTACAGGGCCACACCGCTGACCAGCCGAAAGGCCAAATTGCGGTCTCCGTCGGGCGGAGCCGGCCGGTACGTGCCGGCCGCCACCCAGATCTCATCACCTGACCCGGCGGCAGCCAGCGCCGCGTGGAGATCTGTGAATGCATCGGCCCAGGTGGTTCCATCCTCGGCACCGGCCGCATCCCCCCGGACCCGCCATACGCGGGTCGGATCGCAGGCATCGCCGATCCCGTCCATGTCCGCGTCTTCCTGCTGGGGATTGGCGGCTTCCGGACAGTTGTCGCAAGGATCTCCGAGGCCATCCTCGTCCAGATCCTGCTGCACCGGGCTAGCCAGCGCGGGACAGGTGTCGCAATCATCGATGAATCCGTCGCCGTCGAGATCCACCTCGCAGTAGTCCGGAATGGCGTCGCCGTTGCAGTCGGGGAACGACTTGACCGTATTCCGACGCGTGATGCCCGCCGAACGATACTGGTCGACCACGCCGGTGACCTGAGCGGCTGTCAGCAGCGTATCCCGGGCGTAGTAGACCCAGTCCACTTCCATGGTCAGGTCGACAGCCACGCCGGGAACCAGCGCGTCGGCAAACCAGTGGAGCAGCAGAATGCGCATACTCGACTCGGGGTAGTACTCGCCGCCATGGGCGGCGCGCTGCACGCCGTCGACGTAGTAGCGAACCATCCCCCCGCCGACCTGGATGGTAAACAGGTGCCAGTCGGCCAGCGAACCGCAGACCGGCGAGGGCTGGGCGGGCAGCATATCCAGCACGTACGGGTCCTCACAGTACTGCTCCCACGTCTGCAGGTGCAGCGCAGGCAGTGAACCGCACCGCGCGCTCCATGGGTCCAGCGGCGTGTATTCGACGTCGCATTCGGAGTAGTTGAGCTCACAGAGCAGCCCCTGGTAGGTCGTAAACGCCTGCACGGAGGGCTGGACAGCGCCGGGTGCGAGGTCGGCAAACCGGATGCGGGCGCCGTACGTGCCCTCATAAAAGAGCGCTTCGTCCGAATCGACTTCTGACTGGAAGGTTCCGGCACTCGTCCCATCCGTGCTGGCCCGCAGGCGCATGAGGCGGTTGCCGGGCAAGGCGGGATCGTCGGCCCAGGTGACGTAAGCCGCCCGCCAGGTGACTCCCGCCGGGCCCGGCCCCCCTGCCCCGGAGCGGGCAAACCAGCCAAAGCACGGGAACTGCGGGTCAACCGGTGCATCCGCCGGACCGCTGGTATAGTTGAAGTCGTCAAAAAAGTCGGCGGCCAGGACCACCGACGGCAGAACGGAAACCACCAGCAACAGGACAACGGCGGTGGCGTGGCGCAGATGCGGCATCGGAAGACAACCTCCTCAAGACCAGCGCATGGACGCACCGCGGAGTTCGTCGATGACCGCAATCGCCCACGCGCTGTTGAGCATGAACCCGTGATAAAAGTCGTACACCAGCAAGGCCGGGAGCAGTGACAAGCTGTCGCCATGAAGGGCGATGCAGAATGCCGCCGCATTGAGGCTCAGCAGCAGAACCGGGCAGGCACCCATCACAATGGCCGCCAGGCTCCCGCCGTTGACCAGGTAGAACAGCACCGCCGTCATACCGATGGTGTAAGCCAGAGGCAACACGAAGATCTCCGCGCCGTACGTGACCGCCAGCCATCCGACCACGCGCCATCGGAGCATGCGCGGACAGGAGCGCGAACGCCGGATGAATTTACGCAGAACCTGGATGGTCCCCCGCGCCCAGCGATAGCGCTGGCTGACCAGGGCGGAGGGCGTGGTCGGCGCCTTGGTCTGCGAGACGGCGTGGGGCTCGTATACGATGCGGCCGCCCAGTGACAGGACCGAGAGACTGAGATCGAAATCCTCCGCAAATGTGTCTCCATCGAGGGGCCCGTAGACATGCCCCGGCCGCCGCCGCGGGCCCACGGCGCCCCATCGGACAAAGACCTCCTCCATGGCCGAACGGCGGTAGAGGCCCAAGGGGCCGGGAACCACCAGGACGGTCCCCGAGTGGCTCTGGGCCAGCCTCAACGCCCCGCTGGCCATGACATATTCCAGGCCCTGCAAACGGGTCAACAGGTTGACCCGGTTGCGCACGCGGATCTGGCCCGCCACCGCATCGATGCCCGGGTCGGCCATCCGCTGGACCATCAGGCGGATGGATTGCGGCGTCAATTTGGAATCCGCGTCCACGCACAGGCACAGCTCACCGGTTGAGCGGGTGAACGCGAAGTTGAGGGCGCTCCACTTGCCACCGTTGGGTTTGCGATACACACGTATTCGGCAGTGGCCGTAGTCGCCCTCGAAGGGCTTGGCGCGGTCGTAGGTGGCGTCCGTGGAACCGTCATCCACGACGATGACTTCGTAGTTCGGGTACTGGAGTTGAATGAGCGACTCGAGCGCCGGGGCAATGGTCTCACCTTCGTTGTACGCGGGGACAAAGATGGAGACCGTAGGCCAACTGCTCACCGCCGGCGGCTTGTTGCTGCAATAGCGCCGCAGCTCCAGGAACGTCAGCGTGAAGAAGACGACCCAGCGCCCGCCCGAAATCAGTGCCGCCAGCGCCAGGAAAACCACCGCCGGAACCAGAACTGTGGGATTCGGGTGGCCCTCAATCTGCCCCCAAGACCAGGTGAAGACCCGATAAGGCACATACGTGGAGGCGAATACGGCCATGACCATCGTGGACACCACCGTGATCACCAGGATGCGTGTCGGAGGCCGGCGGGCGCCGTAATCAGATGCCCGCGCCGCCGGAGAACATGATGTCGTCGGGATGCTGGACATCGTGAATGCCAGGTGCCTCAGTACTCATGCGACGGGGTTTCCAACTTCAAGAACACGGACGGTCTGGTTGCCGGCTGCGGCCGGGAAAACGAGCCCTGCGTGCGAACCCGATGCCTGTTTTCTTTGCCTTCGACGCGGCTCCATACGTCCGGGGCCAGCGCCTGGATGATCCGGACGACACGGTCCACAGTTTCCGGAAGCTCGGTTGAACCGTCCTGCGACTCGGAGACTGCTGAATCGATCAGCCTGATGAGACCCACTTCCAGTTCGGGGTCGTGGTCCATCCCTTCCGCCAGATGTCGAATGGCCCGAGCCTGGTGGCGATCCAGGGCCCACTCCAACGCCCGCAACAGCGCCGGCTCGATCTCCTGCCGCTGGATCGCTTCGCGAAAGCGCTGGCCGAGCATGGTCAGGTTACGGCCCAGGGCGCCGGCCTCGAGATCGCTTGCCTCCAGGGCGGGGACCACCGCCTGCAGAGCTGAGGTCAGTTCGGACGGGAGCCCCCGGCCGGCCGGTGCTCCGGTGGACAGTTCCGGGCTGGGTGTCCCCCGCCCCGCACGGCTCCGCGCGCGAACCAGCCACGCGGCACAGAGCCCAATACCACCCACCGCCAGTACACAAGCAGCGACCTGAAAGAGCGGCAGAACGTGAAGCGGCGGCCGCCAGAGCAGGCGCATTCTGGATGCCGGGTTCGTGGCCCAGTCCTGCGCCCCCCAACCGTGCGCCACCAGGTCGCGAATCGTCTCCGAAGGAGGCAGACAGCCCAGCTCGGCCAGAACGTAGCCCGGCTCGCAGGGAAGCGGCTCAGACTCGAGCAGACGGCCCGCGAAGCGCCGCTGGAGGATGGGCACCACCAGGCCCAGGGTCACCGATCCGGTTTTCTCCAGGGCCCTGGCCTCCGCTTCCGCCATCCGCAACCGGAAGCGGAAACCCCGCTCCGGGGCCAGCACAACCACCGGCGCCATCGGCAGCGCTGCGGATGGCGCGGCATCGGCATAGACGATGGCCCCCTTCCAGGGCGCTTTCACGACCAGTGTATTCCGGACGCCCTCCAACTTTGCCCGGCACTGACGGATCTCTAACTCAAGCTGCGCCAGCATCTGCTCCTTGAGCAGCCCGGCGCGCCGGCGGTCCTCCTCGAGGTTTGCTTTGCTGGCCTGCAGTTGTTCGGTGGTCGCATGCAGTTGACTTTGAACACGCTGCAGTTCGCGGTCGATCTCCTCTGCCTGCTGCGACGTGCAGACCGCGAAGGCGGGTACGCTGTCCTGAACGTGCCGCCGTTCACGTTCCAGGTTGGCAATGGAACCCGTGAGCCGGGCGACCTCCCCCCGTGCCACCGATGCTCCGGTGACACGCTCCTCCAGCTCGATGGCGGGGGCCGCGGCATCCGCAGAGAGATTCCGCGTGCGCGCCAGGTGGAGTTCCTCGAGCTTGAGCCTGGCTTGGGCCTGGTCCAGCTCCCGGCGGGTACTCTCGATCCGCGTGGTCAGGCTGTTGAGCCGCTCCGTCTTGTCCAGCTTGTCGCGGAGCCGCTCGCGAACGATAAGGGCGTGCTCAGGGAGCAGATAGGTCAGCGAAGCGACGAGCTGCCGCTGGTCGGCGATGGCCCGCTCATGGCTGCGGACCAGTTCACTGTCCGGGGTGAGCGGCTGCAACTGGACGATCTGCTTCTGGACCTGGAGGATCTGCAGCTTGAGATCCAGCGTGTCGATTTCCGCCTGGCGCTCAGGCGAGCGGAAACGGGCCAGTACTTCACCGCGTTCTACATGGCGGGCGGCGGTGACCGACTCAAGCTCCAGGTCATCGTCAGCCCGAGCCGTATAGAGGCCTTCCCCGAGGAGAACTCCCTCTCTGGGCCGCACCTCACGCCAGATGAGTGCCACCCCAAGCAGGACCACCCCCACGCCGATGGAAACCAGCGACCATCGCAGCAGCCGTCCGCTGCGCGTGGACGAAGAGCTCGGCCTGCCGGCAGCATTCCGGCTTCGCCAGACATGCCAGGCATAAGAAGCACAGAAGGCGACGAAGCCCAGTATGCCGCTGAACAGTGCCGTGTTCAGGATCGTCTCGGTTTCCACTTGACCTGAGACTCCATTCGCCGCGCCGTACGACTCCTGCACGACGCCAGGCGATCAGACCATCGGCGACGTCCCGGTGGCCGTCCACGCGCCAGCGGTCCGCACCCTGATCAGCTTCTCCACCGTGCAGTCCCGCGGGCGCAGCCGAGACGTGCTGCGTTGCCGAAAGCAGTAGCAGGCCGCGGGCCAGACACCCGCCAAGACGCGAGAATTGCCCTAAGTCGCGCGGGGATTAGAATTTACAAGGATGGCCAGCATCGAGCATGGGTGAGGCGACCTCATCGAGAGTAACGGCGGCGGCCAGAGTGGCGGGAATTTCCGCCAGCCGATCAGACCAGCCCGAGCTTCTCGAGGCGATATCGGAAACTACCTCGCGGCATGCCGACGAGACGGGCCGCCTCGCTGATGTTGCCCCCCGCATGCGCGAGGGCGGCTTGCAGCAGCTTCTTCTCCACTTGCGCCAGTGAGACGGAGCCGGCGGAGAAACCCAGGTCGATGACCTCCGGAGCACCTCCCGGCAGTGTGGTGAGCGGCGTGTTGGGGCCGAGTCCCAGGTGCGACGGCAGAACCACCGCATCCTCCCGAACGGCCAGCGCCTGCAGCAGCACGTGGGCCAGTTCCCTGACATTGCCAGGCCAGTGGTGACGCAGCAAGGCGTCTTTAGCCTCCGGGGAAAGGGTGGGCACAGGCCGCTGGAGCTGACCCGCGAAGCGGTTCAGGAAGTGATCCGCGAGTGCCCAGAGGTCGTCGGGACGCTCCCGCAACGGCGGAATCCGGATCTGAAACATGTTCAGGCGATGATAAAGATCGGTGCGGAACTCGCCGCGCGCCGAGCGGGCCTGGAGGTCGGAATTGGTCGCCGCGAGAATGCGAACGTCCACCACCTGCTCCCGGGTAGCACCCACCCGCCGAAAGCGCCCGGTCTCAATCGCCACCAGCAGCTTGGCCTGCATGGGCAGCGGAATGTCGCCGATCTCATCCAGAAACAGCGTCCCTCCGTGGGCCGCCTGGAGCAAGCCCTCCCGCGCCGACCGGGCGCCGGTGAACACGCCGCGTTCATGCCCGAAGTGCTCGGTCTCAAACAGGTTCTCAGGAATGGCCGTGCAATTGACATGCACAAAAGGGGCATCCGAATCGGGGCAGCATTGGTGAATGTGCCGGGCCACCATCTCCTTTCCCGTGCCCGTCTCGCCCAGGAGCAGCGTGGTGGTGAGTCCGATGCCGGCGCGCGTGGGGACATGGGCAATCCGCTCGGCGGTGGCGACGATCTCTTTCATGGCCCGGCTGGCCGCGATCAACGTCCTCTCGCCGCTGTCCTGTCCATTAAGCTGACGGCCATCGATTCGGTCGGCCAATTCCCGGCTCACCAGCAGGCGCATGACCAGCCGGCACATGTCCTTGACCGACAGAGGCTTCTCGATGTAATCGGCGGCCCCGTGCTTCATGGCCGACACCGCGCTGGCCACGGTGCCGAAAGCCGTCATGATGATCACCGGCATGTCCAGCCGGTGGTCCTGTATCCGCGTCAGCAGATCGGTGCCGCTCATGTCCGGCAACTGCAGGTCAAGAAGCACGAGATCCGGCCGCTGGCGCGTCATCTCCTCCCAGCCAAGCGAAGCGGTGGCCGCCAGACGGCAGTCGTGGCCCGCTTGTTTCAGGCTCATTCTCAAGCCGCGCCCGAGGTTCGCGTCATCGTCGATGATCAGAATGTCCGCCATGCGCCCTGCCCCTCAATCACCCCCCGCAAACGCCATCACGGGGGCACGAATTCACTCGGCTCCGACCTTCTGCTCCGGCTTCCGCTCGTCAGACAGGAACGATTCACGGTACTCCTGGAGCCAGGTCAGTGTCTCATCCACCGCTGCGATGATACGCGACTGTGCCTCCAGCGTGCTCGCGTCGATGTCGTTTCGGCTGGCGACGGCCTCTGCTACCCAGCGAATTCCGGTCAGTGGGCTTCTGATATTGTGCACGATGCACCGGAGAGCCTGAACCGACGCCTGCCGGCGTTCTTTCTCGACCAGGCGGGTCTGCATCGCCCGGATACTGGAGGCCATGGCGCCGACCTCAGCGGCCAGGTCGCCGAGCTCATCGGCGCTGCGAAACGGGACGGGACAGGTCATATCACCCCCGCCGATCCTGACCGCCGTGTCGCGCAAAGCTCCCACTGGCTGCATCACCCATCGGCGTACCAGCCGCAGCCCCAGCATGCCCAAGGCCACACCGCACACCGCGTTGACCATGAGAATCCGAACAATGTAGCGTTTGTCCCCTTCGGGATGCGTGCCGTCGTCCCGCGGCCCATCGATGTCATGGCCCGTGGTGCCGGCCGGGATCACGCCGGCGGAATGAACGGCTCCCTGGGTCAAGAAGGACTGGTAGTACAGCAGAAGGCACCAGGAGCACAACACCACGTTGGCCGCCAGGGTAACGAGGTAGAAGAGCGCCAGCACGCCGAACTTGTAGCGGAGCTTCATGGGTTCACCGCAGGGGCGGTTGGTATCTCCAGTTGGCCTTCCGTGTCGCACCGGGGTCTACTGTCCGCTGCACATACCCCCCGATGCAAACGACGTTCAACTTGCCGTCGTGCCGGAAAGAGGGAAACCAGAACCTGCCGTTCCCGTAGAAACCTGTGTCACCGACGGGCGGCGCGGAGTAGTACGGCAAAACCCCCTTCCGAACGGCATCGGCCCCGTTCACGCCAAATGCCAGGGGCACCTCCGGATGTTCCAGGATTGCCGTGGTCAGGCGGGTACGTCTCAACACCGTCCAGCCGCTGACGGTGGTGCTGACCTGATCCAGGCGCATGTTAAAACCGACGCTGATCCCTTCCAGCGGCGTGACGGCGGTTTCGCTGCACGGCCGGCTTTTGTGCTTGGTCAGAATCGCCCCTGCGGAAGGACAGGCCAGCGGCTGCTCGGAGGTCCTGATCCGCGCCTCCTTGGCATCGCCGACGTCCCAGAACTCGTGCACGCGGTAGATCCTCTCCTGGAAGTCTTCCAGCCGGAATAAGGCACGACCGGATCGGTCGCTGTCGCCGCGCGACGTAGCGGTGCGCTCATCAGCAAACAGGTAGAACTCGTAGCCGACCGTCTTGAGGTTGTTCATGCACATGACGGTCCGGGCGGCGTTGCGGGCCTTGGACAGGCAGACGCAGACGAGCGAGATCAACAAGCCCACCAGCACGACGACGACCAGCAGCTCGAGAAGGGTAAACCCCCTCTGCCGGGCATGCCCCGAAGAGGCGAATACCGCCGCGTCCGCGGAATCGCATTGTTGATGGGTCTCGGTCATGGTCTTCCGCAGGCCGGATCGGCGGGTACGGCCGGTCCGGCAGCACACTCAGAGAAAATTCCGACGTCATCCTGATCCACGTGACCGTTGCGATTAAGGTCTGCGTTGCGGCATCCCCGCTCCGGCGGGGAGGAGTCACTCAGGCAGAGCTGAAGATGTCCAAAATCGCTCTGATCCACGTCGCCGTCATGATCGAAATCCGCACGGGGCAGCAGCGGGCCGCCCACCAGCGCCCGATCGTCGCCGTCCACCAAACCATCGTAATTCAGGTCGTAGAGGCTGAACCCGGGCCCGAAGTTGACGATTTCGATACTGCCGTTGGAGAGGTTGTCAGCGTCCAGTTCTGGATCCCCGTCGTTGGCCTGCAGGTAGAGATCGAAGAGACTCAGGTCGTCTGGCCCGACCGTGCCGTTCCCGTCGAAATCAGCGATCAGAACATCCGGAAACACATCGGACCAGACGAACAGCCCGTCCTGCGGCGCGGTGTAGCTGCCACCCAGCAACGCGCGGATCTGCCACCCGGAGGGATCCAGAAAAGCGTCGGGATTCTTGCTCTCCCAGGGCGCGATCAACGCAAATTCCGGCATGGCCCGCTGGGCCGTAGGAGCCGTGCTGGCCATGATGTTCAACTCCCACAGTGCCTCGGCCAGACTGTTCTGGTTCGTGAAATCAGGATCCATCAGCTCGGGGAGATCACCCGTTATTGACGCGGAAGCCGCCTGAGTCAGCGGATATACCAGGCTGACGGTCGTGCGGTCCGAAAGGACGTGGTGAGAAAACTGAACCTTCACCAGCGGCTCATAATTGCCGATTGAAACGCCGCTTCGACAACAGGCGGAACAGAACGGGCTGTACCCGTGTGCACGGTGAAACAGATGAGCGGTGATGACCCAGGTCTCGCCGGCGCCAAACAGCCAGTCGCTGACATCCGATCTCTGAATCTGATCAGAACTGATCTCCCAACCCACCAGTTCGAGATGAAAGTCTTCGCCGCTCCGCTCCACGAACGGCGACGAGCTCAGATCCTCGTCAAAGGCGCGGGCATCCATCGCCACGCGGCCGCCGGTGGACGCGGTTGGAGGCAAGCCCCCGAATCGGGAGGTGTTCCCAAGGTACCTCAACTCCGGCCAGTCCAGTTCTCCCCCGGTGTCAAAGTCTGCGTCGACGTTGATTTCGACGTAGCCGTTCAGTGGATTCGGGCCATAGCGGAAGGGCTCAAACAGCGGCTGGCCACAACAGGCACAAGGCCCTGGCGGATTCACGAGGCCGTCCAGGATCAGATCGAGCCGGAAAAACTCCCCCATGTTGCTCCACGTCCCCGTAAACAGGCTGTTCTGGGGATTCGACGGACGCCAGGTTCCCACACTCACAGAGATCAGGTCCGGCAGTTGGTGCAGACCCTCTCCGACCGGGCCATCTGCTCCGACATCGGTCCGGCGGACACAAGAGTCTCCATGCTCGTCGTGAAGGGTGATCCGTTCTCCCCGGGCCGACAGGGGACCCCAGCCCAAGACCTCCACCAGGACGGCCAAGACGGCACACAGGGCTGGGGCCAACGAGCCCGGGGAGCCAAGCCAGACCGGATTGTGTGCGGTAGGATGCATATTGAGCCGCTGTTTTCCGCATCGGAGGCGTCGTTCTCGGACTGTCCACTCCGTTCGAAGACCTGGACAACTGAGTGTACGCCCGTAAAGCAAGGATGTAAAGGCCTTCCCGATGTCTATGTCGCGATGAAGACACGCCGCCGCGTGTACAATGGGTCCGCTAAGCGCTCGCTCCAAACAGGTTGAACGAGCCGACGGACCGAAACCAGCGGTGGGACTGAATTGAGCCTGCGGTCGAAACGTCCACGAGGTTCGCGACCACTCGGCCGGAAATTAAGTCTGGCCGCATGGTTCTATACCCTCTCCATCCTGATCAATGTTGGGGCCTGCTCCACCTTCCTGCTGTTCTACTTCGAACCGGCATTTCGCGAATCGAACGAAACGTTTCAGGCACAGCAACAGCTTGAGCGGCTGCGCGGACGGATAGCGCCGCATCGCGCCGAGCGCGGAGCGGACGAGAGTTTCGATCCGAACTCAGACTACGCGACCGAGACCGTCCGCACCCTCGCGGAGGACATCCTCTGGCTGCGGAACACGACACTGCCGGAGACCCTGAGCCCGGGCTGGCCGAAAATCGAAGCCATGGCCGAGCAACTGGCTGCCGAGCCCGCGGCAGCCAATGAACGCCTGCAGGAGCGACTCGCGGAACTCGAGTCCCGCCTGACGATGGCGATTAATGCCATGGCAACGCGACGGCAGGAAAGCGCGATGCGAGCCTTCCACGCCCAGCGGTGGTTGACCGGATTGCTCATCCTGAACAGCCTCCTGGGCGCTACGCTGTGTGCCGTGGGGCTGTGGTGTGTCCGCCGTTGGGTGGTTCAGCCAGCCGCCGTTCTCAAGGACGCCACCCGCCGGATCCGGGACGGCGACTTCAATCCTCAGATCAGGTTGCGATTCGATGATGAGATGGGCATGCTCGGACGGGAAATCGTCGAAATGGCCCGGCGGATTGGCCAGCTCCAGACCCAGCTCGTCCACGATGAGCGGCGCGCTGCCGCGGAGGAAATGGTCGAGCGTGTCGAGAATCGGATCCGAAACCCACTGGCTCGGATCTGGCAACTGGCCCGGACGTGTGCCTCACGGCCTGGCAACCACGGCGAGGTCGCCGAATGCCTGGAAGGCATCGTCGCCACCGTTCTTCAGTTCGAGGAGTGGCTCGGGCAGTTGAAATTCGGCCTGTCCTGCACGTCCGGCCAGCCCGGCCGTACACCGGTCTCGACCATTCTGGCTAACGTGCGGGCGGCGGTCGGCCCCGCGCTGGAGCGCCACCAGGTGCAATTGGTTCTGGACGTGTCTGAAGCACTGGGCCTCGTTTCCGTGGACCGGCTTCCGTTTGAGCAGGCCCTGGTCTGCCTGATCACCAACGCCATTCAGGCCTCTTCGGCCGGGCAGTCCGTCCGCGTGTCGGCCGGCATCCGCGAGCACAACGGGGAGTCTTGGCAGATCGAAGTATCCGACCAGGGCAGCGGGATTCCCGGGGCGCTGCTCGAGCGGGTGTTCCTGCCGTTCTTTACCACCAAAGCCGATGGGAATGGCTTGGGCCTGAGCATGGCCAAATCGATCGTCGAACAGCACGGCGGCCGCTTGCTCGTCCGTTCAAGGCCGGGGGAGGGCAGTTGCTTCACACTGCAACTTCCGCTTGCTTCCCGCGCTGAAGCAGCATCGGACGCGAAAGGGCGCGCCGGACTCAGCCCGCCGCAGACCGTTTGAAAGCCCAGATCACAAGCTCTGCGAGAAGCGATAGTGCTCCTTCTCGTTCGCCCGTTCCATATCCGCCGGCCTCTGTGCCGGCTGTTCAGCGATACGCAAACGGCCGGCACGGAGGCCGGCCGCTACCGAACTGGGGAACTGGAAGGGGCGCTAGATCGCCGGCAGGCACAGCGGGTCCGCTGGCTGGCCGGCGCCGCTTTAGCACGGCTGGATCAATCCGAAGTCCTCCTGGTCCACGTCCAGGTCGCCGTTCATGTCCTTATCTTCGCATCCAGGCGCGTGCGGTATGGTCGGACCCGAGACACAGCTTTCAAACACTGCGACGTCGTCGAGGAGGCTAAATTTGCCCCGGCCGGCAAGTCGAGATAGCGTGACGTGCTTGAAGCCTGGCATATTGGTCACCTGCGGCGGGAGAGTTCGCGGATAGAGCGGTGGAGAAGAAAGATGAAGACTTACCGGGTTGTCCTGGCAATAGTAGGTCTGCTGCACAGTGCAGCCGTGGCCGAGGTCACGCTCCGCAATGAGCACCTGTCGGTGGTGTTCGAGGAGTCCCCCGCCGGCCCGCATCTCACCCGGATCGAGTGCCGTGACACGGGCAGCATCCATGATTTCAAGCATGATCAGCAAGTATCACTGTTTGCCGTCCCGGCCGAGGCCATCCACGATCCGGCCTTGCAGGTCCATTTCACCCCGCAGGAGGATTTCACGTTCAGTCAGATGCAACTCGCGCCAGACAACACTGCTGCGACGCTGAAATTCCACAACGAGCTGGTCGAGGTGAGCGTTCGGTATCAAATGGATTCGGATGCCCCCGTCTTGCGAAAAACGATCACCTGCAAGGCCAGGAGCAAGCCGGCCTACATCGCGGGGGTCCGGCAGTGGTCGCTCGAGCCCGCGCAGGACACGCTGATCTGGCCGAAGAAAAGTGCACTCGGTCAGCCCGCGGTCGTGCTGGGCAAAGACAGTGGATACCTGCTGACGCTCGAGTGGCCGCGGACGGAGGTCGCCATCGAGAATGAAGCGATCTGCGTGGGCTATCGTCCGGGCTATCAACTGGCGCCGGGCGCATCGCAGGAAATCGCGGCGGGGTCGATCCTCTTCTTCAAAAAGACGTTTGACACCGATCCGCTGGAAGCCGCGCGCCACGCGTTCTTCAAGCACGTGGCCGCTCGGGTGAACCCGCAGGTCCCCTGCCCCATCAAGTTCACCACCTGGGGACCCTGGCTGCGGGAGGCCCGTGCCGACCGCATCCTCGAGATCGTGGATGACATGGCCTACGTCGGGACCGACCTGCTGCATTTCGATGCCGGCTGGCAGTGGCCGGACCACCCCTACAGTCGACGGCTGCCTGCGCTGTCCAACGCCGACGACGGGACATGGGACCGCGGCGTGACGCAGCCGGAGCGACTGCCGGAAGGGCTGCTCCCGCTGGTGAAGGCCGCGAAGGCGCGCGATATGGACCTGTCGCTGTGGTTCGACGCCGTCGGCTGCGTGTTCGTCCGCGAAACCGAAGAATGGGCGGCACGCGATGCGAAAGGCAAACCGCTCCACCGCGGCATGTGGGAGAACCGCTGGCCGAAGAGCCCGGCGCAGTCGCTGGCCAGCACGTACGGCGACCGCCTGCGCGACTTCGTGCTCGAAGCCCAGAAGCGTTACGATCTGGGCGGCGTGATGTTCGACAACAACAATTACCAGGTAGACCACGCTCTCGACCACCGGTGCCTGGCCAACGGCTGGGACGCCATCGACGTGCAGCTTCGCAGAATTATGGACATTTTTGACGCCGCCGAGCAACGGCGTCCGGGCATCTATCGCTTCTTCTGTTCCGCTGCGTCGTGGCCCTGGGCGACGCTGCACGCGACGCACATCCACTCCGGTGATCCCGGCATGTCCAACACGATGCGCGAGGCGGTGAGCAGCGACTATCCGGCGCGGGTTCTGGCCCACGAGCGTCGACTGGCCTGGAAGCGGCATTACGACAACTTCGTGCCGCCCTGGGGCGTGAAGGGCGACATCGCCGGCTGGTCGCTTCAGCAGCGATCGGCCATCCCCGTGAACCTGGCTCACACCGAAGAGATCATCTCTGCGGGAGAAGGCTGGGCGCAAAACATGTTCACCTGCTTCGCGACTACCTGCGTGCGTGACATCCGTTTTGCCTTCCGGCAGATGCCGCGGTATGACCGCGAGATCCTCAAGGAGTGGCTCGCCTGGGACCGCGGCCGGTCTGGGTTCATTTTCAACTGCCGCCCGCTGTTCGAGTTTCTCGAGGACCCGAACACCGGCGTGGTCGGCTTCTCGCACGTGGGTGACGGGCGCGGCGTCATTTACCTGTTCAACTGTTCGTTCGATCGGGCCGACCTGCGACTCCGACTCGACGAGAATGCCGGTTTCGCCCCAGGCGATGCCGGGCTGAAGTCCTTCATCGTATACCCGATGAAGGCCCGGCTCGCTCACGAGGGGCTTTCGTACGGCGGCACGCTGACGGCAGCTATTGCACCGCGTGATTGCCTGGTGATCGAAGTAGGGCTCGAGCCGCCGGCGGAACCCGCGCCCTATACCGATTACAGACAAGCCGTCACTCGGATCCGGCGATCTTTCGGTACATACTTTGAGGCGCCACTCGATCGAGTCATCGAAACTGTGGAAGCGGGACGCGTACGATTGGAGGTCGGCGCGCTGAAGGGTGACCGGATCCTGGCCGCCCAGATGGTGGACAGCCTGGGAGCGGCCGTCGGCCGCCGGCTCGGATTGGATGAGTGCCTGGCCGTTCCCGCGAATGAAGCCACGTGCCGCCTGATCATCGGGACACACGATGGTCTGTCCGACCATGCGCAGGTGGGCCCATTATTCCGCGAGACTCTGTACAACCGCTACATCGAATGGGATGAGAAACTCGTATCCGGGCCGCTCGCAATCGAATTGCCCGAGTCAAAGCCGCCCACGTTCTGCCTCATCGCCCCTCGCCCGGAGCAACTCGCCCGATTGGCTATCAACCTTTCGGCCGCGCTGGGAAAGAGCGGCAAGATCGCCGGCGCCGAGGATGCCGATACGCGGTGGACTCCTCATTCGGTGACCGCCGAAGTGCCGTCCGGCCGGGCCGTGCTGCGCTTCCGGCCATTGATGAGGATGACCGGCGCTACACCCATGCCCAACGATCTGAGCCGAGTGCGGTACGAAATCGCAGTCGAGCGTGACGGCAAACGTGAGCCGATCTGGCAGGAGGAAATCGCACCCTTCTTCAGCCACGTGGGTCAGGCCGGCTGGTGGGAGGACCGTCTCGTGTCCATCGCCGATCTGGCCGGTCAGACCGTTTCGTTCCACTTCACCGCCCGGCACACCGACGGGCGAACCGAGCCGCCCATGGCAGTCGGCGGGTTCGAGCGCATCGCAGTGCTCAGGCTTCAGCCAACTCAATAAGACAGAGGATACAGTCAATCCATCAACTGATTCCACCACAGAGACTCAGAGACACCGAGAAGTACTGAACACTCCTCAAAAGACAGATGTCACGAGTATCCGTCGATGGTTTTCATCTGATTGCTTGCATTCTCTGAGTCTCTGTGCCTCTGTGGTAAGTAGGCAGGGAGCATAGGGATCAGCATTGCCCGGATGGTGAACGGCTGGTAGGCAGGCTGTTCACTGCATTGGGGGCGTTTTGCATCGAAGCATCACCGGATGCACACCGGATCGAGCGGCTTGCCCGCTCCCGTGAGGCACTGCTGGAAGATGCTGAAATCGTCCGCGTCGACGTCATCGTCCGCATCCAGGCTCGCATCGGCGCAGGCGGAGTCGGACTGGGTATATCCGGGGCCGCTGTAGCAGGCCTGGAAATGGCCGAAGTCCGCCATGTCCACATCGAGGTCGCCGTCCATGTCGCCAATAAATCGCGGCCGGCGGAGATTGACCACATAGGCCTCGTGCGATCCGAACTGCGGCAGCGTCAGGTCGAGACGGCCGTCGACAACCGTGTATGTACTTTGGATCTGCGCTGGCGGTTCTTGGAGCGCGTCCCACCCGGAATGCGGGATGCGCATGGCTTGAACGTGGACCCGGCCGCCGGCCACCAGCCGGTCCACCAAGCTGAGACCCGAGAGGGCGAGCGCGACGTCTCCCGCACCCTGCCCTGATCGCCCCAGGACGACGGCGCCCGTGGACAGGGCAACGTCACAGGCGGCAACACCATCGACGGTTTCCCCCCGCTGGACCGGCACCGCCAATCCCGTGCGTTTCGCGTAGGCGCGGGCAGCCCACCACGTCGAGCGCGGCAGGCGCTGGCCGCCAATTTCCTTGAGCAGACCTGAGGCCGAGTCGTTCTCGCAGTTGGCATAGGGCGGCGCGGCCGCATCCGGATCCGGCCAGCAGGAGTGGGCGGCACTGTGCACGCCGGCCCGCTCGACGGCCGCATAGTACTGGACCAGTTCCCCCGGCCAGGTCTGCTCGGCCTGGGCCACGATCTCGTTGATCGAGATCGGACGCTCGTCAATGCCCGCCGCGTTTATGAATCCGCGGATGCGCTGGCATTGGGCCACAATCTCGCCGGCGTTGGAGCTGTGCCAGGAGACAAGGTCCGGCAGCACCGCATGAGTGTGCGCATAGGCCAGGAACTCCTCCACCGAGAACAGGCCGCCCTCAAAACGGCTGACGCTCGGCCCCACGATCAGGTCACCAGGAGCCAGCGCCCGAATCGTGACATGAGCCCGTCGCCAGGCTTCGAAGAAGCGGTCGCGGCTGGTCGTCGGATCAAGGCCGGCGGGAGCCCAGGAGCCTGGATGGTCCGGCTCGTTCCAGATGTCCCAGACATACGATTGGCCCAGCGACCCTGCCTGCTCCAGGAGTGATTCGAGGAAGCTCTCCCAAGGACCCCAGTCGCCGCCATCACCGGGGAAGCTCCCGGGAGCTGGCTGCTGGTGGTGTGGATGCGTCCACCACCAGGAGACGCCGGGAATCAATTGGACGGTCGCACCCATCGCGGCAACGGCGTCGTAATGCACGGGCTGCAGGTAGCCGCTGTTGAACTGATGGCGGATCAATTGGGGCCGCAGCTCCGACAGCAACAGACGCGTCGTCGGAGCGGGCGGATTGGTGAGATAACCGCTGGCGACGGGCACGGCCGGCCCCTGGGCAAGCTCAAAATCAACCGCGACCTGCTCGGGCCAATCACCCAGGCGGAGGTAGTCGATCTGCAGATCACTGGGAACGGCCGGCGCGGGCGGATCGACCCGAATGCGCCGGATGGTTCCGGTCCAGAGCGGGTGAACGCTTCCGAGTTGAACACGACGGACCTGCCACTCCCCGTCTCCTGCGACATCGAAGCTGATGCGTTTGTCTTCACCCCAGGCTGGACTCGCGCCGGTCGTCCAGTAGACGGCGCCGCGCAGACCCGAGCCGACGCCGCAGCGCATTCGGATCAGAACAGACGGCACGTCCGTGGCGCGGATGCTGATGTCAGGGGAGGTCATGTAGGGGTCGTTGCCGGTGATGGTGGTATGGAGGACGCTATCCGCGACAACGAAAGGCACCGCCAGGTCATGGACCCAGAACGCATCCCACCCCTGAGCGGTGGCATCGAACTCCCAGGCAACTTGCGTGTCGGCCTGCAGGATCGAGGCCAAGGTGCACGCGAGGAGCAGTCTGCCGGCGAACATCATGAGGACCTACTTGCCAGCGCGGGCTTTCCTGCCGGGGGGTTGTGCAGCCTGCCGATCAAACTCTGCCTCCAGCTCCTTGAACCGGGCCGCCATGGCTTCAACACGCTGTGGGTGCTCGGTGGCCAGATTGTTTGATTCGCCACGGTCGACTTTGAAATCGTACAGTTCCCAGGCATCCGGCTGCGTGCGCAAGGCGACCAGTTTCCAGTCATCCATCCGCAAGGCATGGTTGCCGTCATGGCTGAAGAAGAGGAACTCGCGTTCGATGGGGTTATCGCGTGCGAAAGCGGCGGCCAGGCTGCGCCCCGGCAATGGCGGTACGGGGAAGCCGTTCCAGGTGCTGCCCGCGGTGCCTCCGGCCAGATCCAGCAGCGTGGGGACAAAATCGATGAAATGGCCGACCGTGTGGCGGAGCTCACCGCGAGCCTTGATACCCGCCGGCCAGTGCATGATGAGCGGCGAGGAGATCCCGCCCTCGTGCACCCACGACTTGTGCAGCCGGAAGGGGGTATTGCCGGCGGTCGACCAGCCGGGCCCCAGACACAGGTAGCTGCCGGCCGATCCCGGCTCGGACGCCGGGTCGTGGCCGTCGCCGCGGATGATCTGCTCGGCCGTGGTGCCGTTGTCGGACACGAAAAAGATGGCCGTCTTGTCCAGCGCGCCCATGCTTTCGAGCTGTTCGAGCACCCGGCCGATGTTGCGGTCCATGCGGTCGATCATGGCCGCGTGGACGGCCATTTTCGTGGCCTGGAACCTCTTCTGCTCGTCGGTCAATCGGTCCCAGGCCACGGCGTGACCTGATTCGCCGGGGCCGATCTGCTCCTGAAGCTTCTTTTCGGAGAGGCTCCAGTGAGCCACGGCCTTCGGATCGCGCGGCGACAGCGCGCAATCCAGAAGGCCCATTTCGCGCTGCCGCCGCCACCGTGCCTCGCGGATGGCATCCCAACCGGCCACGTAGCGGTCGCGATACCTGGTGATGTCCTCCGGCAGTGCATGCAGCGGGAAGTGCGGCGACGTGAAGCACAGGTACTGGAAGAACGGACGGTCCGAATGCTTATCGGCGTGTTCCTTGAGGCAACGGATAGCGTGGTCCGCGATGGCATTGGTGAGATAGAACCCACTATCCGGTTTCACCGGCGGCAGGGGCTGATCATCCTCCTCGTGTTTCTGTGGCGAGAAGAAGCGGTTGTGATCGTCGATCATGTAGGAGTGATCAAAGCCCCCGTCGGCCACCGGCTTGGGGGCGCCCCGAAGGTGCCACTTGCCCGAGTGATAGCAGCGATAGCCCAGCGGCTTGAGGTAGTGCGGCAGCACACGCGTCCACTCAGGCAGAGGACCCCGGGGCGGATCCATGCGCACCTGCTGGGCGTAGTACCCGGTCAGGATGCAGGCCCGCGACGGCCAGCAGCGGGCCGTGGAGTAGAAGTTCGTGAAGCGCAGGCCCCCCGCCGCCAGCCGGTCCAGCGACGGCGTGGAGATCTCCCCGCCGTAGCAGCCGGCATCGGAGAAGCCCATGTCGTCGGCCACGATGATCAGGAAGTTGGGCCGAGTGCGGGCCTGCGGCTCAGCTCGTGCTGGCCCCGTCACCACGAATGCAGAGGCGAGCACCACCCCAGCCACGAAAACGCCATTCCACTTCATTGCCTGCTCCTTCCAACACCAGACGACCGGGCACTGCCCCACCTGTCGCCACTATGCAGTTATCGGCCGGCGAATCAAGCGCACATCCTGGCTCACACAGAGGCGGGATCGAGCACTGTGATGGGAAATCGTTTGAAGTCATGCGCATTGAAGGTCAGCAGTCGCGTGATCCCGTAGGTCTTCATGGCTGCGACAAGTCGCTCATCATGGGATCGGAAGCCAGTGATTCCGAGTGCGCTGACAAGCTCATGCCACTGATCGAGAAGGTCTTCACGGTCTGGCAGGAGTGTGAATCGCCGCTGAAAACAACGCAACCAGTGGCTGGTTTGGTCGGGCGTCATCCCCAATCCATTCTGGCCCCCGGGTGGCGGCCCGGGCTTGCGTGTTGCCACCGCCCAGAACTCGTAGAGGTTCTGGGGAACAATCATCAACCGCTCGGCTTTGGACAACAGCGTGTGAATGGCCCGGCGAGCCAGAACGTGCTGTGGATCGGCCGAGTCGGTGATGCGCCCGAGCAGGTTTGTGTCCAGAAGGATCACTCGCCCTCACACGTCCCGCTATAAAGGCCCTCACGTGAATAGTCCGCACCGCCCACCCGCACTACAAACGGATCCATCTCAGCGAAGATGTCATCCTCCAAAGTCGGGGCGGGTGCATCCGACGGCTCTTCAACAAAAACAATGGCCTCGCGAACTTCGCCGGCCATCCGGATGACCGTCTCAGCGATCTCTTGCTTGGACCCCCTGAGTATCTCGGCTCTCATATGACATCTCCGTCAGCTATCCCATCCATTGTACACGCACCGATCCGAGAACGCCCGCTGCAGGTGAAGGGGATCTGCGCCGACCACGGATTACGCGGATAAACACGGATACGGTCCGCCGCTGCCCCAGGCTGCGGATTCAGGTGGCCAGCAGTTCGCCGCTGTCTTGATCGGGCACGCTCCTTCCCTGCGAACCTGATCGTGCTTCGACACTTGGTGGAGCCGATGATAAAGCTGCGAGGAGCAGGCCAGACAGTCTGTCGACGCGGTCTTGAAGCCCGTCGCCAGCCTGCGCCAGCAGAGGGTCAAACCATGTCACTCGCGACACTTGTCAGGCGAAGTCTCCGAAGTCTGTGGCAGTTGTCGTTTCTCGCGCTGCTGGCGACGCTCATCCACCCCGGATCGCGTGAAGTACATCTCAGTGCGCTGCGGGCTTTCTTCCATCTGAGCGGCGGAAAGACCGAGGTCAGTCCCGGAGGATTCACGCGCTTCACCACGGAGTACGTCGAAAGCCGCAAAGCCATCGCCCGCAGTTCACCTGACGCCTACCTGCTCTTGACTGAACGCCAGAGTGAGCTCTCAACGTTTCCGCCTCCCGCCGCATGGGCCTCGGACCCGCTGTTGCCCTGGGCAGCGGTCCAGAGCGCTGCCTACCTGGGTTCGGCTGAGCGAATCGCCGCTGATCCCGCACGCTCGGGGGACGCTCACGTAGACGGATGGATAAGCACGACCCAGGGTTTGTCGCGGCTCGCCCTCGAGCTCGAACCCGACAACGGCGCGATCTGGCTGGCCGAGGCGCTGGCCCGATTCGTTCAGGGCGACGACGAGGCCGCATTGTTTGCACTCGAGGTCGCCGTGCGGCGGGGATGGAATGATCACGGCCGGGAGGTCCCGGTGCGCAGGCAGAATCTGCTGATGGCGGAAGGGTTTGCCGCGTTCGACGCCGCTCTCGTGTTGCAGGAAGACATCTGCCCCGTGTATTCGGTCCAGTGGCACATCCAAAGGCATCTGTCCCGCCTGCTGGTGTGTGCTGTCCAGGAAGGTGATGATCCCGAGTTCGTTCACCTCCTGACACTGGCTCGTGAGTTGCTTCTAGCGGGGCCCCGCTCCCGTGACACCTCGATTGGGACTCTCATCCGCTTCGAGAAAGAATTGCTTGAGGCCATGGCGGAGCACCTCGGGTATTCTCTGCCCGAGCGGGCCCTCGACAATCGAGCCGCCAGCGGACATCGAAGCCAGGCCGAGAAGGAAGTGTGGTGTTCCTATCTTCGGACGCATGCTGCGGAACTGGGCGAGCTCATCATCGCG
>BTUC01000042.1:0-25818 GCA_045863575.1 Phycisphaerae bacterium | reverse complement strand
TGTGTGAGCCGCCGTGTCCGCTCTTGACGCGCAGCTCTTCCGGCAGCCGCTCCAGGTGGCTGGGTTGCTCGAACGGCCGGCCGAATGCCTCCCCGCCGAAAACGCCGAAGGGGCCCTTCGGATCGTACTTCTGCTCGACGACCGTGTTCGGCGACCCCTCCGGCCGGGCCATGATGTAGGACATCTTGTCGCCGTAGAACAGGCCGCGCTCCGTGCCCTGGGCCGCGATGTTCCAGCCGATGGAGATGCGCGAGCAATGCCCCTTGGAGGTCTTGAACAGGGCAACCGTGTGGATGAACGGATTGTTGTCGTAGAAGTTCTCTTTGAGCATCTCGTGATCGTTGCCCCACCCGTGGGCGGTCACTTCCGTCAACCGCTCGCCGGTGACGGGAATGATGATGCCGGTGCAGTGGGTGGGATAAAGCATGGGCGGGTAGGCATAGGACCAGGTCGGTACGAGCTTGTCCGCAATCTTCGCCTCCTTGTCCACCTGGTCGATCGCACGGATATGATCGCAGGACTGGCAGTCGAAGCTCGAGCCGTAGGCATACGGTCCCAGACCGGTGTGGTGGTACTCCGACTCGGAATAGAAGATCTCGCCGAAGCGGCCTTCGCGCGCCCAGTCGATGCACGTCATCACTTCCGGCCGATACCGGCTGGTCTCCGCCATCATGTACTTCCGGCCGGTCCGCTTGACGGCGTCCAGTAATTCCTCCAGTTCCTCGACCGACATCCCGGCCGGCACGGCGCTGATCACGTGCTTACCGAGGTTGAGTGCCTCCACCGCCATCTTCGCGTGGAACGGCGCGGGCGTGAACAGCGCGACGGCGTCCAGTTCGGGGTGCTTGAGGAACTCGTGGTAATCTTTGTAACCCTGGTCGCATTTGTAAACTGTCTTGAGCTTCTGGAGGCGCTGCTCGCGCACATCGCAGACGGCCGTCACCTTGCAGTGCGGATGCAGATGCCACTGAAAGGTCACCCCGAAGCCGCCCCCCACCACACCCATCCGCACCTGCCGGCTCACGGCTCGCCCGGCCCGCTCTGCGTTCTGGGCCCGGACCAGCGAAGGCCCGGCAGAAAGGGCTACGGCGCCGGCGCCCATCTCAACCAGGAAAGCTCGCCGCGATTTTCGAGACGATTGATCATTTCTCATGCGACCACTCCGGAGTGCGTTGCCTGTGACAGACTGGCCGGCATCGCTCCGATCCACGAAGTCCGACGGCCACGCCGGGGAAGCTTACAGTTGCTCTGCCTGCGAGTCCACGAAGCTACCCCGCCATCCGATGAGGAGAAGGTGTCCGTCGATTACGCAGTTACCGCGGGCAGGTATCAGGGCGTCAGCGGATAGACGGCCAGGCGCTCGTAGGCGGCGGAGCCGGTGTGGGCCATCTGACGAAGGCCGATCCAGCCGGAGTGCGCATGGACGGGGCCGTACGTCTTGCCGTCGTCATCGAACTCGACAGAGACCACGTCGTCCACCATGAGCCTGATCAAGCCGCCACGCTTGTAGACCGAGATCTTCTGAAAGCTGTCCGGCTGGACGGTCCAGACGAGATCCTTGCCGATGGCTACCAGGTGGAAACCGGAATTCTTGCGTACATTGGCCGAGCCCCGCCCACCGGCCCAATAGGAGATGTGATAGCTGTTGACGTCGCCGTTGGTGTACTGCCGGAACGTTCCATCGCGCGGCGCCAGCGCCTCATCGAAGATGCTCTCGCCGTGGATGCCGCGTGCGTTCAGGAACACGATGGCCAGCCCCTTGTGCCGGTCGGCGGGCTTGAACTCGAACTCGAGCAGGTAGTCGGCCGGCATCTGCCTGGTGAGCCAGTACACCAGGTGTCTGGCCTCACCCTCCGGCGGCGACGTCGTCAAGACCAGCCGGCCGTTGTCAATCGAGGCCTCATAGCCGCCTTCCAGTTTCCAGTTGGCCAGTTCGGAAGGTTCATCAAACTCGGTGCGATAGACGGGCTGCCCGCGATCCACGTCCTGCGGAACGAACCGCTCGCCGGAAAAACGCAGGCCTTCGTCGGTGTAGCCGGTGTGGCCGGCCGCCCGGCAGATCCGCCGCAGCATGGGCTCGTCGAGCGACTCCTCGTAGAAGTTCAGCGCGCTGACCATCACGCCCGGCGCACCGATCCGCATGTCAAGGGGCCTCCCGGCCGCCCGGACCTGGCCGGGATATGCGTACTGTGCTTTGTCTGCCTGGCGGATGCCGTCGACGAACACGCCATTGCGCTCCGGGTCCTCGGCATCCCAGACAAAGGCCACATGGTACCACCGCCCGGCATCGAGATGGGTCATCTCCGCCCCGATCCAGAACAGCCTGGCCTCACCGTCCGGTCCTCGGCCGTTCATTTCTCCGATGATGTGCCAGAGCACGAAGGTGGACGTACCGCGCGCGTCGAGGAAGAATTCGAGCGCGTCGCTGGTAATGACCTGCGTCCTGCCCACTTTCCTGGCCATGGCTTCGTCGAGCTTAATCCACAGCGTGCAGGTGCCCTGCTGGCCCAGCAGGCTCGGCGGAACAGTGATCTCGTAAGGCTGGTTCGCAACGACCGTACCGCCCGGCGCGGGTTCACGGCCGGCATGGATCGGGTTGAGCACAGTGGCTCTGGGGGCACAACCGGCAAGCATCGACGCCGCCATAGCCACGGCCACTCTGATCTTCATGCTGCTTCTCCGCGTATCATGAACAGTCCAGGGCACCGCCTGCACATCATGCAATCCTTCGCGCCGGGCGGCTCACCCAACGAACTCGCTCCGCGGCTCAATCGGCGGGCCAAACCGGCCCATCCACGCCCGGTCCGTCGGCTCCATCTTGCCGCCAACTGCGTCAATCGTCCAGCGATCATTACGTTCGCCCGATGCGCACGACCATAATCCGGCCCCGGCCTCGTGGACAAGCGCATAGCCCGACATTACTCTTGCTGCTTATTCTCGCTTTTCGCACAGAGGATCGCTTCATGGGCAATGTCTTACTTACCGCCTGCGTCGTTCTGGGCACGTGGATCGCCGCCCCCGCCTTGGCCGAACAGGCATCCAAGGGCAAACCCAACATCGTCCTGATCCTGGCGGACGACCTCGGGTATGGCGACGTGAGCTGCTACGGCGCGACCCACATCCGAACCCCCAACATCGATCGCCTGGCCGATCAAGGCATCCGCTTCCTGGATGCCCACGCGGCCGCCGCCACCTGCACGCCTTCCCGATACGCCCTGCTCACCGGCGAGTATGCGTGGCGCAGAAGGGGAACCGGAATTCTGCCTGGCAATGCGTCACTGATTATCGAGCCTGGCCGTACAACGCTTCCTTCGGTGCTCAAGAAGGCCGGTTACACTACCGGGGTCGTCGGCAAATGGCATCTTGGTCTGGGCGACGGGCACCTGGACTGGAACGGCAAAATCGCACCCGGTCCGCTGGAAATCGGTTTCGACTACTGCTTCCTCATCCCGGCGACGGGAGATCGCGTGCCCTGCGTCTATGTCGAGGATCACCGGGTCGTGGGTCTCGACCCCGCGGACCCCATTCGGGTCAGTTATTCAGAACCGATGGGCACCGAACCGACCGGCAAGCAGCATCCGGAACTGCTCAAGGTGCATCCCAGCCACGGGCACGATCAGACCATCGTCAACGGGATCAGCCGCATCGGCTACATGAGCGGTGGCCAGGCGGCGCGGTGGGTGGACGAGGATATGGCCGACGTAATTACCCGCAAAGCCGTCGCCTTCATCGAGCGGCATCACCATTCCGCGCCGTTCTTCCTCTACTTCGCCACCCACGACATCCACGTGCCCCGGGTTCCGCACGGGCGCTTTGCCGGTAAGAGCGACATGGGGCCGCGGGGCGATGTGATTCTGCAATTCGACGCGTGCGTCGGCGAAATCCTGGAAGCGCTCGATCGGCTGAAAATCAGCGAAAACACGCTGGTGATCGTGACCAGCGACAATGGCCCGGTCGTGGACGATGGCTACCAGGACCAGGCCGTCGAGCGGCTGGGCGGCCATCGCCCCGCGGGTCAGTGGCGGGGTGGCAAGTACAGCGCCTTCGAAGGCGGCACCCGCGTTCCGTTCATCGTGCGGTGGCCGAAACGGGTCAAGCCGGGCGTGAGCGAGGCCCTGATCGGACAGGTCGATCTGCTCGCCTCGCTGGGTGCTCTGGCCGGGCAGGATGTATCCGGGGCGTCCGTAGCGGACAGTGCAAATGTCTTGACGGCGCTGCTCGATCGTTCCGCAACCGGGCGCCGGGAACTGGTCGAGCAGGCCGGCTCGCTGTCACTGCGTCAGGGTGCGTGGAAGTACATCGCACCGGGTAAGGGCGCCCGATATAACCAGGCCACCAACACCGAGCTGGGCAATGACCCCGCCCCGCAACTCTATAACCTGGCCGAAGACCCGGGCGAACAGATCAACCTCGCGGCCACTCAGCAGCAACGGGCCCGGGAAATGGGCGAGTCGTTGCAGAGAAGCCGACAATCCGCCGGTCAACGCTGACCGAGCAGATCTGCCTGCAAATCAGACGCTTCAGGCCATAGCGTCACGTTCTCACTTGGTCGAGAACCGTTTCTAAGCGGGTGGTAAGGGGCTTGCAGGCCCATCACCTGACGCGATGGCGCTTTATGGCTTGAGATGCTTGCGCGTGTCCTGGATGGCTTTGGCCATCAGGTCGAGGGTTTCGAGTGTCTTGGGTCCGGCATTGGGACGCGCCTGAGCGATGTGGGACTCCATGCGCTGGAGCGCCTCGTCGATTCCAGGCGTCATCTTGCCCGGGCCCGCTTCGCGGATCAGTTCGCGCAGGTCCCAGAGATCCTGGCTCAGTTGGGCACTGGCCTCGCGCCCGAAGAACCGCTGTTGGATGCGGGCGCGCATTTCCTCGACCGTACCGGCCGGCTCCCAAGCGGCCTCACGCCACACGAAGCCGTAGAGCATGTACGGCATGGTATCCACCGGGTAGGGAATCTGCGTGTAGAACGTGCCCGTGCCTGCGCCCGGCTCGAAGGCGGTGATCACGCCGTACAGGCCGAGGTTGGCCACGCGGTGGGCCTCCTCGACGAGCTGCTGCAGGGGCAGGCCGTAGTACTGCCGCCAGCGCATGATCTGATCGGAAAAGTACGCGGCCGGCTGGTTTTCACCACTTCGGCCCGGGAAAGTCCATTTATCCCGCGCCTCCATCCACTCCATGCGCGGGTCGCTCATCTGGCGGATCATGTCGTAATAGGCCGGGTCGCGGTTGTGCTCGTCGTAGCCGATGGTGTAGCACAGGCGGGCATGGGGATGTTTCTGCCATACGTCGAGCATGATCTCCTGGATGAGGGTGAGCTGCGATTGGCCGAACTGCGTGCTGCCGCGATCGTCGATCGGTCGACCACACATGGGACACTCGCAGCCCCCCCACTCATCAGCCGACTCGATGAACAGACCGTCGGCCTCCGGCAACGCATCGAAGATCTCCGCGTAGTACTCGCGCAGCGCCCGGCGCGACTCGGGATGGGACGGACACAGCGAGGCCGAGCCGGGGTAGGGGCTGCCCTTGGGCGGCGTTTTGGTCGTGCCCGGCTCGCCCTGTGTGAGCAGGTAGGTGCAGCACCAACCACCCAGCGCTCCGCCGGCGTAGAACTTCAGGCCGCGGTCATGAGCTGCCTTGAGAATCCGCTGGAGGTCCTCCACCGTCCCGATGCGGCTTGCCTCGGTGGTGTCCCAGCCGTGGTTGCGGCATTTGTAGGTCTGAGGGAACTTCCTGCTGGGGAAATGGCCCGAGATCCAGAAATACACCCGGTCGAAACCGTCGCGCACGAAACTATCGAAGATCTTCTCCCAGTCTTCGGCGCTGTAGCGGGCCTCGTGGGCCCAGATGGTCAACGTGTAGGCGGCGCGACCGGGCAGGTGCGGGGCACGCACCACGGGCTCGCCGCTGAGTTCAAGGTTTTCGCGCGTCCCATCGAGTAGAACACCCGCGACATGCAGCGCGCCGTTGTACAACCCACGCGTCGTGCGGCCGACGACGCAGACAACTGGAGCCCCCGGTCGCCGGACGGCGGTGCAGGCGAAGCCCTCGTCGTTCAGGAAGGCCACGCGCTCCAGCAGACGAGCACCCGGCTGGTCCCCCCCCGACAGTGCGCCGATCGCATCCACGGTGGCCAGAAGGATGACTGGCTCCTCAGGAAGTTCCAGCGAAGCCCGCGCCTTCCTGGCAACCGGCAGATCCACGCCGCTCCAGCGGCGAACGGTGCCAGCGATCAGCGCGGTCGCTTCCCGCGTCAGCCAATCTTCACGTTCGCCGGCCGCGACCACAAGTCGACAAGCCGCTTTGCCATCGCGAACGACCGGTAACTTCAAGGATGGATGTCCCGGACTCGACACCGCTTCTGCACCCGCCGGCCAGACCCAGGCCAAAAGAACGAGCCCATAAAGTGCAGCGACAGAGGATCTCTTCACAGCAGCCTCCACGAGATGCGGCTCGAACCGCGCCTCGACCGACGCAGACGAGCACGGACCAAGACGGATACCACCTTGCCCCTCGTTCCTCCCCCCTGCCGCGAGGCACGGTACCCACAGAGCGGCCAGCGAGTATACCGGTTCGGCCTCCCCTGCCAATGCCCGGCCGTATGTCAGCCGAGCCGGCCGATCGGAGGCCCTGCCGGATCTGTGAGGCTTGGTGCTCGGCCTTCGGGTTGATAAGATAGAGACGGCTGTAGAGATCACCCATGGCCGGAATGTTTCCGAAAGACGAGCTGATCGCAACGATGCGATGCCAGGATGGCGCGCTCCTGCCCTGTAAACTGGATTGGCCCATCCAGAAAATCTGTTATTGGAGCGGCCAACCCACGGATACGCGTCCGGCCGGCGCCACCTCCTGGGAGGACTCCTGGGGCATCGGCTGGCGGAAGGAGTCGCCGGACCCGGCCCTGCTGCCCTTCCCCGTCCAGCACCCGCTGGATCCCAACCTGGAGGAACTTGACCGGCACCCCTGGCCGGACCCCCACGATGAACAGCTCTTCGTGGACCTGCTGAACCGGCGGCATGCCTGTCACCACCTCTTCGTCGGCGAGCATCCTTTTGCCTTATACGAGCGGGCGTGGCTGCTCGCGGGCATGCCCAACCTGTTCATGGCCATGGCTGACCACCCGACGCGCGTGGAGGAGCTACTCGACCGCATCGGTGAGTTCGAGGTGCAGATCGCGCGGCAGTACACTCAACTCGGCGTGGAGGCGGCCTGGATCTCGGATGATTACGGAATGAGTTCGGGGCTTCTCTTTTCGCCGCAACAATGGCGGCGGTTTATCCGGCCGCAGCTCGCGAAGCTGGTGGACATTTACAGGTCAGCCGGTGCCATCGTCATCCTGCACAGTTGCGGGAACATCACCGGTCTGGTGGATGACTTCCTGGAGCTGGGCATTGACGTTCTGGACCCGATTCAGCCGACGTGCAACCGGCTGGATTGGATCCGGGAGCGGACAGACGGCCGGATCTGCCTGTGCGGTGGTGTGGAATCGTCGATGCTGCTGGCGGATGACGAGCAACGGACCAGCTCGCAGACCCACGACCGCGTGGAGCGATTGGGCCGGCGCGGGGGATACATCGTCGGCCCCGATGATGACTGGGATTTCCCTTCGGCGGCGCGCGGGGCGATGCTGGGCGCGGTGGAGCACCACCGCGAGCAGATCCGTCGCGAGCGGTCCCGCCGTTCTGACAATGGTTGAGCCTGTCCAGGCACCCGATCGCAGTCCTTCAACGGAGGTGCAGAATGAAAGTGGTCACTCAATTCTCCGTATTCCTGGTGAATAAGCCCGGCGTGCTGGCCCAGGTAAGCCGCCAGATCGCCCAGGCGAAAATCAACGTGCTGGCCATGACCATGATGGATTCAAGCGAGCACGGGGTGCTGCGCCTGGTGGTGGAAGAGGCGGACAAGCTGAGGGCGGCGGTGGCGGAGCTGAACCTGCCCACGACGGAAACGGACGTGCTGGTGGTGGACATGTCCAACCGGCCCGGGGCTTTAGCGGACGTGTGTGGACGGCTGGCCGAGGGTCACATCAACATCAGTTACGCGTACTGCACGACCGGCGCGAGCGGCGGCAAGACCAAGGGCGTATTCAAGGTGGCCGATACTAAAAAAGCCATGAAGGTGCTGTCGGCCAAGCAGCCCCGGCATCGGGATATGACTGTCAAGCTGCGGCGCCATGTGGCGCTGAGGTAAGTGGTCAGTGGTCAGTTGCTGGGTCAGTGGTCCGTTTGTCAGTTGTCGGTGGTAGGTGGTGGGTTGTGGGTAAGTGGGCGGATTGAGACTCATCCCGATGGACAGGCCAATGTGGTCATCTCAGGAGGATTGCACTGAACCTGTCGGTTCTGGCTATCGCCATTTCGGCCGTCGCGCGCGTGCTTCGGCCGCAAGCATTGTCGCCTTCGCCAGCTTTCAACTAACGACTGCGGAACTTCGAGCCATCTTGTGCGGGAGGTACTGAGATGAAGCTGCGAGTCAGTTCGGCGATGGCGTTCCTGGTGTGCCTTTCAGCCGTATCGGCTCAGAGCGAACGGGCGGAGCGGTCGGCGGTCAGACGACCGGCGCGATCGCAGCCCGCCGATGCCCGTGCGGGTGGGCCGCGCCTGGCCGCATCGCGTCCCGCGGCTTCACGGCCGGCCGAGCAGCCGGATGACCCGCGGCTGCCGCGGGTGCTGTTGATCGGTGACTCGATCTCCATTGGCTACACGCAGCCGACCAAGTCGTTGCTGGCAGGCAAGGCGAACGTCCATCGCATTCCGACCAACGGCGGGCCGACGACGCGCGGCCTGGAGTCGTTGGACGAATGGCTGGGGGACGGCCGTTGGGACGTGATCCACTTCAACTGGGGCCTGCACGATCTCAAGTTCATGGAGGATGGGAAGCACCAGGTCGACATCGAGGCCTACGAGCGCAACCTGGAGAAGCTGGTCCAGCGACTCAAGAAAACGAAAGCAGTACTGATCTGGGCCAGCACCACCCCGGTGCCGGAAGGCAAACTCAATCCGCCTCGCAAGGACCAGGACGTGCTGGCTTACAACGCGGTAGCCCGCTCGATCATGACCAAGCATAACGTGGTCATCAATGATCTGTACGCCTTCGCCAAGCCGCGGCTGGCGGAACTGCAGTTGCCGGCCAACGTGCATTTCAAACCGGCGGGCTCCGACGCCCTGGCGGAACGGGTGGCCGGGTGCACGATGGCGACGTTGAACCGAGCCAGGGCGGTGGAGCGAAGGGTACCCACTTCTCGCCATCAGGACTGACGGTGAGCGTTGCGACCACCTCGCCGTGGAGCCGGTATTCGAAATGCCGGCTTCCGTTCTCGTCGGTCCTGAGGAGAATCGCTTCGGTAACGCGCGGGAAACAAGGCAGCGGTTCGGTCATGCAACCATTTTGCGGCCCGCCCTCAGGCGGTCGAGAGCTCCCCACCCCAGCCCTCCCCCGGGGCACCAGTGGAGGGAATTACTGGGCGACACCGGTTATGGCACCGGTGTCCGGTCGGTTCCTTTACCGGTCCACAGGTGGTTGCCGGCGCCCGGGGCGTCGGGGACGGCGAAGCCGGCGTCGTCGATGCCGTAGCCGAGTTGTCGCGTACGCAGGGGCTCGGCGTGGCCGTCGGCGAAGAGCACATTGCCGCGCTCGTTGTGACGCATCTCCACCGGGGAGTACGGCCGCGGACCGTCAGCGCTGCTGGGGCCGTAGCGCGTGGCGCCGGCCTCGGTGGCCAGCCGCGGTGGGTCCAGGGCGTAGGTGTGCTGGCCGTGGGGCTCGTCGGCCCCGCGACTGTCGGCCAGCACCACCGTCCGCAACGGGACCTTGATCTGCGACTCGCTCACCGGCCAGTTCACGTGGCGATCTCCATTCTTCTCCAGCGAGTTGCCGAGGTACTGATAATTGATGCCGTACGCCCCGCTGCGAAGATTCCGGGCCCATTGGCCGGTCAGTGACGGGCACATGAACAGGTCGTTGGTCATTTCGTCCGGGTCCGTCGCCAGGCCGGCCGGGTTTACCACCGGGCCAACGCCATAGTCGAAGAACCACTGCCACCGCGGGGCTTTGGCGCCGTACCGGTTGACGAAGGGTACCCAGGCGCCTCCCTCGTACACTTCCTTGAGCCGGGCGGGTGGATAAACCTTGTACTGCTGCCCGTAGAAGACCGACGCATGTCCCAGCCGGTGCAGATTAGCGAGGCAGACTGAGGCACGGGCCTGCCCGCGGGCTCGTGAGAGCGAGGGCAGAAGAATCGAGATCAACAGGGCAATGATGGCCACGACCACCAGCACTTCGATCAAGGTGAATCCTCGGGAAAACTGGTTCGTCGCAGGACGGTCCAGATCCGACGGCATCAATGCGGTTTGACTGACCACGAATGAAATACTCCCTCTTGCATGTTCCCCAGCCTCCGGGAACCCGCGCCCGAAACTGAGACTGAGTCTCAACTGCGATTGTCTATCTTATCGAATTGAGACTTGGTCGCAAGAAGAGTTTTATGCGATTTGTTGAGATCGGGTGTTTCCCCCCGGTCAGCTTCGTCGGACGCAATACTGCTCAGGAGTTAAGGGACGAAAGAGGGGGCAAAACGGCGGGGGAAAAGGATTGGCGCGATGAAGGGCGAGGCCCAGGGACCGGTGAAAGGGGACTGCTCGTCAGGTCGCCAGCTCGTACGCGATGAGCAGGACCACACCAACGGCAAACATACCGATCACGATGGTCACCCAACTCACCAGCGTCGCCCAGGGAATCTCCCGAACGTTCTCGCACTTGGTCGTCTTGTAGACGAGGCTGACGGCGAGGCACAGCGGCAACAGCAGCAGGAGCTGCGCAGGGCGGGTCAAAGAGACGGGCGTGAGAAAAAAGGCCATCAGAGCGCTCATGAGGAGCCCCCCCGCACCGCGCGGGACGGCGGGGCGCGCGAAGGCACGACGACGGCCTGCCGTTCAGCGCGCACGAGCACATCCAGTATGATCAGGACGTTCAGCATGCCGCAGATGGCGGTGTAAACGACGGAAACATCCTCCTCCCGGCCATACGCAATGCGGCTGGTCTTGTGCTGGTTGGAAGGAAACTCGACCTGCGTGCTGATGGCCAGTGTGGCCAGGGCGTGCCCGCCGGCGCAGATCTGGCCCATGAACCAGAGCTTCCGATCAACCGGGTTCACGGTGTTCTTGACGCCACCAATGGCCACGCCCGTCCAGAAGGTGACGGCGATGGTAGCCAGGAAAATGACCCCCCGAGTCCGTTCACCAATAAAGAGGTGCCCCGCACCCGGCACGAACCAGCCGATCACGCCGGCAACGGGGCCGCGAAGACTGGGTGGAAGGCTGGCCGCTGATTTGGTCATCATTTGCTCTCGTCAGATCCCGCCGGATCAAGGGCTACTTGTAGGGACACGCTCCGCCGGGATCTCCACATCGAGCACAGGGCGAATCCGCAGGCCCGGAGGCAGCGGCCGCCCCCTGCCGCGCCGCGAAAACGCTCAGCCGCCGGTTCACCTTCCTGCTGCTGCACTGCGGACAAGTGACATCCGTCTCATCCCGCATGGAGCGGGCAAAATGCTCGAATTCGTGGTCACAGGCGCGACACTCATATTCATAGATGGGCATTCCATGCTCCAGGTTTTTACGCAAGGCTCTGGAGTATAGATTTACGTCTACCCGGCCGCAAGGCGAGCAGTCGCGATCACACCTCGGCAACACAGCGATCGTAGAACTCGACGTAACCATCCTTTTCGGCGCCGGCGCGGACCTGCATGGCGCCTCGGGGGTGCTGGTTGAGCTGGCCGACGATGTTGTAGGGGACCAGAGGCCCCCACTCGAGCTTCTCCCGCAGCTTCACAAAGTGGTCCTGGAGCAGCTTGTAGATGGGACGCACCCTGAACTTGGGGTTGCGCAGAAAGCCGATGAGCAGTTCCATGTGACAGTTGCCCGCCCCCCTGCCCAGGCCTCCCATTGTAGCGTCCACCCGGTTGGCGCCGTGGATGATGGCCTCGATGGTGTTGGCGAAGGCGAGCTGGAGATTGTTGTGCGCGTGGATGCCGACTTCCTTGTCGGTGCCCTCGACCGCTTGGCGATACTTGCGGACGAGGATTTCGACCTGTTCCATGTAGAGCGAGCCGAAGCTGTCCACGACCACGATGGTGCTGGCCGGGGTCTGCGCCAGCACCTCAAGAGCCTGATCGAGCTCCGCCTCCTGGACGGTGGAAACGGCCATGAGGTTGCAGGTCACCTCGTAACCCTTGTCGTGAGCGTCCTTGATCATGTCCACGGCCGTGGGGATCTGGTGGACGTAGGTGGCCACCCGGATGACGTCCAGCACACTCTGGTCCTTGGGCAGGATGTCCTCGCGGTAATCCGTCTTCTCCGCGTCGGCCATGGCGGTCAGCTTGAGCGGCGTGGGGTTGTCGCCCACGATCCGCCGGATGTGGTCCTCATCGCAGAACTTCCAGTCGCCGAACTTCGATCGGGCAAAGAGTCGCTTGGAGGCCTTGTAGCCCACTTCCATGTAGTCGATGCCCGCCTCCAGGCAGGTCTGGTAGACCGCCCGCACCAGGCCATCTTCAAAACAGTGGTCGTTAATGAGACCGCCGTCGCGGATGGTGCAATCCAGAACCTTGAGCTCTGGCCGATAGGTCACCCAGGGTGCTTTCACGTTAAGTCTCCGTGTACAAGATGATTGGGAATTGTGGATCAGGTGCCCGGGGCTGTCAAATCGGGGGTGTCGGCAGCTTCAGGAAATGGGGGTGGACTTTCCCGGCGGACTGCTCTATATTTGTGGCGTTGGTTGGCAGAGACTGAGTCCGGTACCGGTATGCGGCAGCACGTCCGTTTGATCGCCTCAATCGCTCCATCCTGTCTGGCCGAAGCTCGGCCGCTTTCGATTGCGACCCGGAAAGTGGAAACGGGTCTGGTTTGCCCTCGCACAGGAGATTGAATCGATGGGCAAGAGGTTGTATGTCGGGAATCTTTCCTACGACATGAGCAGTTCTGATCTGGAGAAGCTCTTTTCGGCGCATGGGACGGTGAACAGCGCCGAGGTCGTCAGCGACCGCGCGACGAACCGCAGCAAGGGCTTCGGGTTTGTGGAAATGGCCTCGGATGAAGAGGCTCAGGCGGCGATTACCGCCCTGAACGGCTCCAAGCAAGGCGGGCGTTCACTGACGGTGAACGAGGCCCGTCCGCGTGAGGAACGTGGCGGCGGCGGCGGTGGCCGGGGCGGGTACGGTGGCGGCGGCGGCGGCGGCCGGGGTGGCTACGGCGGTGGCGGCGGTGGCCGGGGTGGCTACGGCGGCGGCCGGGACCGCGGCGACCGTGGCGGCGGGCGAGACGCCTGGTAAGCCCCACCTGATCTGATATACACGGTTGTATTCTTCAGAACTGCACGATCGCACCGGCGGGTGTTTCACCACCCGACGGTGCGGTTTTGTTTGGGCGCATCACCAGATCACACGGCCTGGTGCCCCTCCTGTTCGCCAGTTCGATGGCGGCCGCCTGGAGGGCCGACCGCTGTAGAGCACGGAAGTCGCTCTCCGAAAGGGCGCCGGCTCAGCAGTGAGTCCACCTTTTGCATTTTGGCCCCGTTTCTGTGAAAGCCGATAACCAGGATGATGGACCTTTTGACGGCCTCCAGAACGTCCGCGCTAGCGAGCCGGCGACCGCCGACCGAGACTCAGACGGGGAAGCCCTGCGCCGGACATAGCTCATCCCTGGGGCCCGGCCCTCTGCAATCGATCCCCGAGCGTCTGCTGCAGCGAGCACTGACCATCCGGAAGACGGAAGAGCGTCTCCTGGTTCTTTTTTCAGAGGGCAAGCTGTTTGGGACGGTTCACACCTGCATCGGCCAGGAGTGGACAGGCGTGGCCGTGGCGACTGCATTGCGGCCCGGGGACTTCCTGTTCAGTAATCACCGCGGCCATGGGCACTACCTCGCTTGGACGGACGACGTGGAAGGCCTGGTGGCCGAGGTCATGGGCCGCCAGACGGGCGTTTGCGGCGGGCGGGGCGGGAGCCAGCACCTGTGCCGTAGCGGGTTCTTCTCGAATGGCATCCAGGGTGGAATTGTTCCGGTGGCGGCTGGCCTGGCCATGAGCCATCTGCTCCGTGGTAACGCGGGGGTCGCCGTTGCCTTCATCGGGGATGGCACGCTGGGCGAAGGCGTAGTCTACGAGACATTGAATATCGCCTCCAGATGGTCACTACCGCTGCTCATTGTGTTGGAGGACAACGGGATTGCCCAATCGACCCGGTGTACGGAGACGCTGGCGGGCACCGTCGAGGGCCGTGCATGGGCTTTCGACATCGACGTCCTTCGAGCTGACACCTGGCAACCCGCCGACCTGATCTCACGCACCGCCGAGGCGGTTAACCGGCTGCGGGCCACCAGGCGGCCCGCCCTCCTCCATGTAACCACCTATCGGTTGCGGGCGCATTCCAAAGGGGATGACGAACGCGATCCGGCCGAAGTGGCGGAGTTCACCTCGCGCGACCTGCTGACGCAGTTGGTAACCCATCCCGACGTAGAGCTGAGCCAGCGGCTGGCCGCTATCGATCAGAGACTCACGGCGGCGGTCGCCGCCGCCGAGGCAGCGCCGTTTGCAGACGCCGGAGCATCGCCGGCGGAAACACGGCCCCAAGAGCATCACGGGCGCGCCGGCATGGCTGGGCACACACAGGGGCCCACGCATCAGGGAGACCTCAGCCTGGACTGGGCGCCACTGCACTTCGAGCCCTGCCGGGTAGTCGATGGCATCCGCGAGGCTCTTGTGCGGGCCATGGAACGTGATGAACGGATCATTCTGCTGGGAGAGGATGTCCGGGATCCATACGGCGGCGCCTTCAAGGTGACCGCCGGTCTCAGCGAGCGCTTTGGTGAACGCGTCCGCAACACGCCCATCAGCGAGGCCGCGCTCATGGGCCTCGGCAACGGTCTGGCGCTTTCCGGGCTGAGACCGGTGGTCGAAATCATGTTTGGCGATTTCCTCACGCTGATCGCTGATCAGTTCGTCAATCATGCCGCCAAGTTCGCCTGGATGTACAACCATCAGGCCAGCGTGCCGCTGGTGATCCGTACCCCGATGGGGGGCTACCGTGGATATGGTCCCACGCACAGCCAGTGCCTGGAGAAGCATTTCCTGGGCGTGCCGGGCACCCGCGTGCTGGCGCTTCACGAGCGGTCTGATCCCGGGCGTCTCTACCAGGAGCTGCTGGCGAGCGTGGACCGACCTACGCTGGTGATTGAGAACAAAGGACTCTACGGACGCCAGGCCGCCTCGTCAGCACCGGACGGCTGGGAGCTGCAATCGGCGGGGACGCCCTTCCCCACGATTCGCTTGACACCGGACGGCGAACCGCTCATCACGCTGGTGACGTACGGCGGAATGGTGGGCGCCGCGGAGGCTGCCCTGCGGGAGCTCCGGGAGGCAGAGGACGTTCTGTGCGAGGTGTTGGCGCCGACTGAGCTGTATCCGCTGGCACTCCAGCCGATTGCTGATTCGGTATGTCGCACGGGCCGGCTGCTGGTCGTCGAGGAGGGTCAGGGCTTCGCGGGCTGGGGCGGAGAGCTGATCAGCCAATTGGCTTGCCTCCCCGGGATTCAATTCGAGGCCGGGCGCATTTGTGCGGCGGAACACCCGATCCCCGCCTCCAGGCCCGCAGAGGCCATGACTCTGCCGTCAACGGCTCAGATCGTTGCGGCGGCGACCAGGCTGATACGCGGCGCTTAGGTCAACCTTATGCAGTAAGGTGGCTACCACTGCTCAGTGAGCAGTGCTGGGAACAGAAGGGCAACCGAGCTGTTCAGACGCTGCTGACACGTCTTCGCCGTTGCGAGCACAGCAGTGGCACGCCGGTCCGGTGGATCAGCCGGCCGCTTCCATCGTTACCACCAGCCCGCAACTCTGGAATTGCTCCACGTAGAGCTCGGCGCGCTCCTTGTGGGTGATGAGCAGCAGCGAAACGCCCGTGGAGTGGGCTTCCTGCGTGCGGGCCAGCGACTGCTCGCGGTTGAGCGGGGTCAACTGATAGACTGCCTCAACGACCCGGTGCAGCTCGTTCACATCGTCGTTGTGGAGCAGCACCTTCCAGGGCGGAAGAAGCCGCGGCGCCCGTTTCTGCGGCAGCAGTGCCTGGTCGCCCGCCGGTGTACTCGCCGACTCGATCTGATTCTGTGCGTCCTGCTTCTCGTGATCAGACATGCTCAATGCCCCAAGTATGACCCGGGTCACTCATTGACCTATGAGGCGATTATAATACCTGCAATCGAAGGTTCAAACGTCCGCGCTGGGGCCAGATTCCCTATTGTGTGCGGCAGAGCCCATCACTTCGCCGACCACCTCCAGCAGTTCCGCCTGATTGAAAGGCTTCTTCAGGAAGGCCTGCACCTCAGCAATGAGTCCATCGTCGATTCCGCCGGGGGCATAGCCGGTGGTCAGGATGACGGGCACCTGCCTGTTCTTCTGCCGGATGTACTTGATAACCTCACGTCCGGAGATCCGCGGCATGGTGAGGTCCAGCAGCACGAGTGCGATCTCGCCGGCGTGCTGGTCGAAGAGATTCATCGCCAGCTCTCCCGCCGAGGCCAGCCAGGTGCGGTAGCCCGCCCGCTGAAGCGCCTTCTGGGTAAACACCAGAACGCCGTGGTCGTCATCAACGATCAGAATGCCCGCCCCGCTCCCGGCGCCGGCCTTGTCGGCCGAGAGCTCTCCCGGCAGGCCGGCTGTCCCCTCCGCCGCACGGACGATGGGGGCAGGCAAGCGGATGGACACGGTTGTACCCTTTCCGACGGCGCTGTCGATATCGATATGGCCGCCATGTCCGCGGACAATCCCGCGCACGACGGCCAGGCCCAGGCCCGAGCCCTTCCCGACGGGCTTGGTGGTGAAGAACGGCTCGAAGACGCGGTCGAGCACCTCCGCAGGCATGCCGCAGCCATTGTCGCTGACACGGATTTCCACGTAGTCGCCCGGGGTGGCATCCTGGCAGCGGCGGCAATCCTCCGGCGTCACCTCCCGCCGGCGAACCTGAATGGAGATCATGCCCGTCTCTGCGATGGCGTCCCGCGCGTTGAGGCATAAATTGAGCAGCACCTGCTGGAGCTGGCCCGCATCGCCATCCACGGAATGGTCCGTCTCCAGCTCGTGAACCTCCAGGTGGACGCGGGGCCCGAGGGATCTGAGCACCAGGCTGCGCGTGTTGCGGAGAAGCGCGTTGCACGAAACCGGCCCCGGGAGGAACTGCCGACTGCTGGAGAGCCCCAGGAGGCGCGTCGTCAACTCCCTGGCACTGTCCGCCTCGCGGCGGATGATATCGGCGCTGCGCTGTAGTTCGGAGCCCGCGGGAAGATCCTGGGCCAGCATCTCGGCATGGCCCAGAATGGCGGTGAGCAGGTTGTTGAACTCGTGGGTCATGCCCGCCACCACGCGTTCGACCGACTCCAGCCGCTGAAAGGCAATCACCTGGCGCTGGAGGGCTTCCATCTCGCTTAAGTCCTGAAGCGTGAGCACGATCAACGGCTCGGGCGAGAGCTCCGAGTAGACTCGGCTGCTGGTAATGAACGCCGGGAACTCGCGCCCGTGCCTGTCGACGCAGCGCAACCGGCACTCGTGAAAGAAGGCGCCGCGCAGACGCTCCTGAACCTCGGGAGCCCGGGTCTGGCGGTCCGAGGGTGCTACCAGCATGTACCAGTGGCGGTCGACGACCAGTTGCGTCGCGTAATCGAACTGAGCCAGGGCCCGGACGTTCATGAGCTTGATAATGCCGTCGGCCGTGATGATCACCACCGAAACCTGCATGGATTCGATCACTTCACGATAGAAGTCCCGGTTGGGAAAAGAGTCGTGAAAGTCGATCACCTGGTACGCCGGCAGAGCCAACGCGTCGCGGATGGCCTCGGCAAGCGCACTCTTCAGGCCTGACTCACTGGCCTCGCTTCCGGTGGGCAACACGGCGTACGCGCTGCCGCCATGCAGGTAGGCGTTCATTCTGCCCACCTGCGGGGGCAGCGCTCCGACGCACAGTACCCGCTGGAATCGGCCCGCATTTTCCGGTTGCAGGGTCATGTTGAGCACCGCGGCGAACCACAGATCGGATCCGGGCGCCGGGCGCACGTCCAGGATGGCCAGCGGGAAGTGGGACTCGCCTTCCAGGGCGGCAGCAAGCGTCTTTTCGACGCGGAAGCGCCAGTGGCCTTCAGGTTCCAGTTGTCGGGCCGACTCGGCGAGCAATGGGTCGCAGGTCAGCAGCAGGATGTGGGTCATACCGCCAGATTAATCAACGAGACGCAGACTGCAACCGGGCCGCACCCCTCGCACCGCAATATCGGTTACCCACTGTTGAGATTATCGGACGGCGGCACCGGCCGTCGGGACCAGCGCAGTGGCTTCACCCCTGGATTCCCCCGGACGGGGCCTCTTGTCTCAAGCCTGCCGCCGACGGCGTCCGATACCAGCAGTGACGGCATGGAGGCCGGAGGCAGGTTCGAACCGAGCAGAACAACGGGGGTACATGCACTGGCCGGAGGCGGCATGTCCACGCCCAAGCGATGTGTCGGCATCCACCGGCTCGACCGACTCGCGCCGGTTCCGAAGGGAGATGTCATCGGATGCGATGGCCGGTCCGAGGCGGGCAGCCGTTCCCGGCGCGCTGGCAGGTGCTGCTGGCGGCCGGCGCCGTCCTGTTTGCGCTGACCGCCGCCACGTGGGCTCCGAGGCCACCCGAAGAAGTCTTTGATCTCCGCCACCGCCTGGTGGTCAACGCAGCCCAAAACGGTATCAGCACGCAACCTGGGACCATTACGCTGGCGGATGCACTGATTCGCGCTTCCGCCGATCCGGCACCCAACCTCATTACCTTCGACCCGGCCCTGTTCGCCGAAGCGCCCGCAGTCATTCGCCTGACGCAAGCCATCACTCTTCCCGGTTCAACGGGCGGGCAGGATCGCATCGATGGGGAAGGGCTTGCCGAAGGGCTCGTGTTGGATCTGTCGGCATGCCCCGACGCCGGCATAAGCCTGGGCGGCAGGCAGAGACTCGTGCTCGCCAGGCTGACGCTGAGCGGTGGCGGCCAGCGCGGCATCCTGCTGAAAGACGATGCCAGCCTGACCCTGGACCAGGTAATCGTTCGCAACAGCTCCGGTCCTGGAGCCGCCTTGTTCGGCCAGGCAAAGCTGAAGGCTGCCCGTTGCCAGTTTCTAAGCAACGCGACTCACGGGATCGAGCTGCATGGTGAGTCGACGGCCACGCTCGAATCGGTGGTCATGGCTTCAAATGGGCAGTCCGGCATGACCGGCTTTGATCAGTCGGCCGCCACACTCAGAGAGTGTCAGCTCACCGAGAACGGTGAGTGGAACGTGATCCTCACGCATTCCGCCCGGGCCGACCTCCGCGGGTGCGCCCTGCGCGGAGGACGCTTTGCCGGGATCGACCTGAGCGAGTCGGCCCGACTACGAGCGGAGGCTTCTTCGGTCGACTCCAGCAGACGCTTCGGACTGTTCGCCACCGGTGACGCGAGCGTCGAATTGATCCGAATGCGACTGGTCGGCAGCGCCGGTCGAGGCATCGAGCTACAGGACCGTGCCAGGCTGGCCGTGGAAGACTCAGCCGTCGAGCGAAGCGGCGACTATGGCGTCATCCTGTTCGGTCAGTCCAGCGTTCGGGCCCTGCGCTCGGTGTTTTCGCACAGCGCCGCCCATGGCGTGAGCCTGCGCGGACCTTCCACCGGCAGCTTCGACCGTTGCGAGTTCAGCTCCAACCGCTTCAGCGGAGTCGGGTGCCTGGATGGCCAGGATGGCGGCAAGGTCCTGGTGACGCGCAGTCTGTTCCATGAGAACGGGATGCGCCCCATCTACCGCGGGCCGCTGCACATTGACCCGATGGTGCCCACGCCGCTGCGCATCGGCGAGGACCAGGTGGAGTGCCTGGCCGATCCGGGTGCGACCATCGAGTTGTTTCTGGACCGGGTCGGCGAGGCCGCCCAGTACGTGCGTACACTCCAGGCGGACGCCCGGGGGAGATTCAAGATCCCCTACCGGGATGTGCCGAGCGGCTGGGTGTTGACCGCTTCCGCGACCACCGCCGGGTCAACCAGTGAGTTCAACGTGGTGGCCGGGCGGCCCTCCGACGCGGTCATAGCCGCGATCCTGGGCCGCACGGGCCCGCTTTCCGATGATGGAGGAGGTACGAACTGGGATTCGCTCTTGAGGCGATGGCGCCCGGGGACCCGGGTCATCTTCGCCCTTGAGCAGGCGCCCAGCGTGGCGGTCGAGCGCTATGTACGTTTCCTGGTGGAGCGTATACCCGACTGGACCGGCGGTGCGGTCACTGCCCAGGTCCGCATCGGCGCGCCGCCGTCCGTCGACACCCGTACGGTAGTGGTTCCGATCCGCTATCTCTCCCCCGCGGCGCCGCAACTGGTGAACCGCGGTGGAGTAACGCTGATGAAGTGGGACGGCCAGGGGTACTTCCAGACACCAATGGAAATCGTGCTGGCACTGGCGGCAGACCCGGCCGACACCTGCCCGCGCGTGCTGGCACACGAGGTCGGACACGCCCTGGGGCTGTGTCACACACGCGTGGGCCTGCTCTCGCGGATGCAGGGAACCAACCCCCCTACCGAAGCGTTCCTCAATGACTTCTCGCCCATGATGACGTTCTACGACGTCCTGGCCCTCCAGTCGCTGCATCGCCCCGAGACGGTGGCGGGAACAACGCTGCGCGAGCTTGTAGCGGGCAGAGGCTTGACCCGTCCTTCCGCACCGGCACTGGCCGACGGCTCTCACGCCGCGGCTCAACCAGCATTCAGCCCAACCGCCAAAGAACTACGGCCGCCTCGGGCGAGGCAGTAACTGGCGAATTGAAGTCGCGCGCAGTAGGAAACCACCAGGTCAGCGGGTGCCACTACTGTGCTCGCAACGGCGAAGTCGGACCATGTCCGGAGAAGACGTGTCAGCAGCGTTTGGAAATCACGGGCGCATTGCAGCGCTCCGGCATTGCTCACAGAGTAGTGGCACACGCTCGGCCGGGACAGGTTCTCAGCCGACGGGGGCGGTTGAGGCGCGGGCCTGGAGCTTGCGTAACTCGGCCAGATGCTTCTGGTGGTTCTGAAGAATCCGGTTGACCACTTCGGCGGCCGGGGGAATCAGCGGCTGTTTGCCGGCTTCCAGGTAGACGGCCACGAGGTTTTCCAGGCCGCGTATGACCTGGGGCAGCATAGCGTGCAGGTCCAGGTAGTGCAGATGCCCGGTGTGAACGTCCGCGCCAGCCGGGTACAGGGTTCCGCAGCATCGGTCCAGCGCCTCCGCCAGCCAGGCCAGGTGGTCGCGCTCTTCCGCGATCATCCGCTGGAGGAGGGCCACATCGGCAGCCGACGCCCAGGAGAAAAACGCCTCGGCCTCAGCCAGCCGCGGCAGGAGACTGCGGCGCTCAACCGCGAATAGTCGATTGAGGATTTCCACGGTACGCGCTTGTTGCTCATTCATGTTGCGGCACTCACGACACGTTACTGCCGGCCCTCGATCGCTTGGAGCCTGTCATATCACTGCTCTGTGAGCAGTGCTGGGAGCAGTCGGAACCGTCCGTAATCTCCAAACACTGCTGACACGTCTTCGCCGGACATGGTCCGGCTTCGCTGTTGCGAGCACAGCAGGGGTACACCTCACAGGTCCGGCTAAGCTTCTCGGCCGGCTGGCATAGGCTCTCAACGTTCCGGTGAAACGGCCGTGGGCTCATCCGCCTGCGTGGCCACTGATGCGATGATCGGCCCGGTTGAAGGCGCGCCGAACAGGTTCGATGCGTAACGCTCGGCGCGGTTCCCCAGCGGGCTGAACAGCACCGTGCCCAGCAGGAGCAGGGCCACGGCACAAAGGTTGACCATCACCAGGCCCCCCAGCGGGGCATCGACCTTCGGCTGCCGCTCATCGTCGCGCAGGTACATCTGGCGAATGATGCGGACGTAGTAGTACAAGCTGATGGCCGTGTTGATGACCGCGACCACGATCAGTGCCCAGAGCCAGGGCTGCGCGGAAGCCGCTCGGCCCAGAGCGACCAGCAACCACCATTTGGCCGCGAAGCCACCGAGGGGGGGCAAACCGATCAGCGAGAACAGGCACACGGCTAACGGCAGTGCCAGCCATGGCGCTCGCCTGCCCAGACCCGTGAACGAGCTGATGTGGTCGCTGCCGGTGCGCCACGCGACCATGGCCGTCACGGAGAAAGCGCCCAGGTTCATGATCAGGTAGACGAAGATGTAGGCCACGACCGCGGCCAGGCCGATGTTCAGATGGGCGAGTTCAGCTCCGCGCGTGAAGATCGCCGCCGCCATCATCATGTAGCCGGCATGGGCGATGGACGAATAGGCGAGGATGCGTTTGACCGCATCCTGACGCAATGCAGCCAGGTTCCCAACGGTGCAGGTGAGGGCCGCCACCAGCCCGATGCCCCAGGAAATCGGCCCCATCCAGACGCCGCCATCTGCCGGTGCACTGAGGGCGTACACGATGCGCAGCAGCAGGCCCAGACCGGCCGCCTTGCTGGCCACCGACAGCCACGTCGTGACCTCGATGGGGGCCCCTTCGAACACGTCCGGACACCAGAAGTGGAAGGGCACGGCCGAGATCTTGAAGGCGACGCCAACGCACAGGGCAAACAACCCGAAGCCCGCCGCGAGCGTGAAGCCGGTCTGGCCTGCGGTGGCGGCGATGGTGGGCAGGTCCAGCGTGCCGAAGCTGCCGTACACCAGCGACAGACCGTAAATCATGATCGACGAAGTGGCCGCTCCGAACAGGACGTACTTGAGCGAGGCCTCGGCGCCCGGCCGTGAACGCTTGTCGCTGGCCACGATGGCGTAACTGGGCAGCGAAGCGGTCTCGATGGCCAGGATCATCACCAGCAGGTTCAATGTACCCACCATCAACGCCATGCCCAAGGCACTGGTCAAAAGCAGCACAAAGAATTCCGGCGAACCTGGGCCGGTCACAAAGCGCCGGTTGTCCTGCTGGCGCTGCGCGCCTGGGCTGAGCATCCACAGCCAGGTGACCGTGGCCACAAACAGCATGAGCAGCAGCTTGAAGAAGACGGAGAAGTTATCCACCAGCAGCATGGGCGACGAACCCGGAGGGGCCATGCCCGCATAGGCGCCGCTGTCGACCTGCCCCGCCACGCGCCAAGTCAAAGCCAGCGTGACCAGCGCGCCCATCAGCGTGACCCCGGCCGCCACCTGGCTGCTTCGGCCGATGATCAGCGGCACGAGCAGCAGGGCCACAATGGTGCCCACCAGCGCGAGCTCCGGTGCGAACATGTGCAGTTCCGCACCGGCGGGGATCCAGGGAGTTAGGGATGTTGGCATTGTTCAGCCCCCCGCCACTGCGCTGACCACCGCGTTCGCAGGCGATCCGGGTGCAAACAGTCGCGTGATGTTGTCCAGCGTTCCGTTCATGAAGTTGAACAGCGTCTGCTGCGGCAGGATGCCCAGGGCGATGGCCAGAACCGCAAAGGGTGTCAGGATGAACACCTCGCGAGCCGTGGCTTCCGGGAATCCGGCGTACTCTTCGCGGCGTTTGCCCAGGTAGACCCGTTGGATCATCCACAGGATGTATCCCGCGGTGAGCACCACGCCGAAGGCGGCCGCAATGGCCATCGGCTTGGCCCAGGTCATCCACGGCCACACCTCGCCCGCGGAGAAGGTGGCGATCAGGACCCAGAATTCACCAATGAACCCGCACAGCCCGGGCAACCCCAGCGAGGCGAAGAAGCCCAGTGTCGCCAGCGAGCCGTACACCGGCATGGAGAGCCACAGCCCGCCGAACCGGTTTATCTCGCGATGATGGGCGCGGTCGTAAATCACGCCGACCAGGAAGAAGCACATCGGGCTGGAGATGCCATGGGCGACCACCTGGAACATGGCCCCCTGGAAACCGGCCGGCGTCATGATGGCCATGCCCAGCAGCACGTAGCCCATGTGGCTGATCGAGCTGTAGGCCACCAGCCGCTTGAAGTCGGTCTGGGCCATGGCGCACAGCGCGCCGTAAATGATATTGATCACGCCCAGCAGGGCCAGCCCGTACGCCGCCCACATGCCGGCGCCGGGCAGGATGGGATAGCTGATCCGCAGCAGGCCGTAAGCGCCCATCTTCAGCAGCACACCCGCCAGGATCATGCTGATCGGCGTGGGGGCCTCCACGTGGGCGTCCGGCAACCAGGTATGGAACGGGAACATCGGCACCTTGACCGCGAAAGCCACATAGAGAAACACGAACATGATGTGGGCGAACTTCAGTCCCAGGAAGGTCGCGCTGGCGAATGCGCCCTGAATTTCCGCGTTCTGGGCCATCTCGATCAGGTTGAAAGTGCGCTGATCGGCCGGAGCGTAGAAGTAGAACGCCACCAGGGCCACCAGCATGAGCACCGAGCCGGCCAGCGTATAGATGAAGAACTTGATCGCGGCGTATTCCTTGCGCGGCCCGCCCCACACGCCGATGAGGAAATACATCGGCAGGAGCATGACTTCCCAGAAGATGTAGAAGAGGAAGAAGTCCAACGCGGTGAACACGCCGATCATGCCCGTCTCGAGCAGCAGGAACAGGACGAAATAGCCTTTGACGCCCTTGTTATTCTTCCACTCCTCGATATTCCAACTGGCCATGCAGGCCAGAAAGCTGACCAGCGTGGTCAGGATGACCAGCGGGAAGCTCAGCCCGTCCACGCCGACGAAGTATTCGATGGCCGGGTCGTCCGGGCCACTGCCCAGTTGGATCCAGGGAAACTGGACGACCTCGAAAAGCCTCTGCCCGTAGGCGTCGCCGAAGACGCTGAGGGCATCCGGCTGGAGGAAGTGCCCGAACAGGGTCAGCGACAGCAGCAGGACCAGTCCGGTGGTCGCGACGGCCACCACCTTCACGGCCCGGTTCGAGGGCATCAGCAGGCACAGCACCGCCCCCGCGACCGGAAGGAAGATCAGGTAAGTCAACAGGTTTCCGTATTGGTAATCCACCGCCGAATCCCTTTCTATCCAAGCGTTCAGCGTTCAGCTTTCAGCGATCAGCTCTCACCACAGTCCCACTTCGTCAGCGCCAGGGCTGCACGATCAACAGCATGACCACGCCGGCCCCGCAGACGGCGAAGAGAATATAGTTGCGGATGCGTCCGTCCTGCGGCGTGCGCACCACACCGCCGAGGCTCAGCGTCCCACGGCCGATGGCGTTCACCGCACCGTCGACGCCGCCGGCGTCCAGCACGTTACCGGTGAACCGCGAAAACCGTTCCGTGACCGCCGCCGACAGGTTCACCAGACCGTCCACGATGAGACGATCAAACAGGTAGGCAAAGCTCTTCACCACCAGTGTGCCGCCGACAAACAGCAGGCCGTACAACTCGTCGAAGTAGAACTTGCGTTCCAGAAGCGTGTGCACCGGCCGGAGCGTACGGGCAAACTTCGCGGCGGTCTCCAGCCCGTTGCGATAGATGAGCCACGCGACCAGGAAGCCGAGCACGAATGCGCCGCCGACAATGAAAGACAGGTACTTGTGGGCAGCGTGATCGATCTCGTGGCCGGGCAGCATGTGATGGCCGCCGTCAAACGTGTGCACCAGGAAACCCGCCGGGTTGGCCTCGGCCAGCATGGGCCGGAATACGAAATAGCTGGAGAAGAACGTTCCCGCTGCCAGCACGATCAGCGGGACGTACATCATGGGCGACTCGTGGGCGTGATCGTACACATGATGATCGCGCGGTTTGCCCATGAAGGTCATCCACCACGCCCGCATCATGTAGAACGGGGTCACGTAGGCGATGATGACCGGCACGACGAAGAGCCACCAGGGAACGTGATCGTGGTTGGATTG
>BTUC01000041.1:0-25886 GCA_045863575.1 Phycisphaerae bacterium | reverse complement strand
CGGTCCGCTGTCGTCGGCCCCGATACCCCACTGGGCGATGTCGTTGTGATGGGCGCCCCAGTCGGTCATCTTGCCTCCTGAGTAATCGTAAAACCACCTGAAGTTGCCGATGCACCGCTTGGGCGTGAACTCGGCCCAGGGCGCGGGCCCCAGCCAGAAGTCCCAGTCCAGCCCCGCCGGCGGCGGTTCGTTGGCGTCCCAGCCGCAGGTCGGTCCACCTCCCACTCCAGCACGCACCCATTCCAGCCGGCCGATCCGTCCGCTGCGCACCAGCTCGCAGGCGTACCGGAAATTGGAGTCCGAACGCTGCTGGCTGCCGGTCTGAAACACGGTTCCGGCGCGCCGCGCCGCCTGCACCATGGCCCGGGCCTCGCGGATGGTGTAGGACAGCGGCTTCTCGCAGTAGACGTCCTTACCCGCTTCGCATGCGCGGATGGCCGCCAGCGCGTGCCAGTGGTCCGGGGTGGCGATCACCACTGCATCAATGTCCGGCCGGCCCAGCAGCTCACGGAAATCGCTGTAACCCGCGCAGCCTCTGCCCACGCGGGCCACGGCGTCGCTGCGGTGCTTTTCATACACGTCGGCCACCGCGCGCACCTCCACATCCGGCGCCTTCAGGAACCCGCCCAGATGGCCGCCACCCATGCCGCCGACGCCGATAAAGCCCAGCGTCAGCCGCTCGCCGGCGGCCGGGCGCGTGGCGTTGCCCAGGGCGTCACTGGTGATCATGTACGGCGCGGCCAGGCCTCCGGCCGCTACGCGAAGTCCCTTGCCCAGCAACCGCCGGCGCGTCATTGCGCGAGACTGATTCATACTGATGCCTCCGATTCTGCAAAGCTCCGCCTGGAATGATAGCCGATCTCGTGGGAAAGAAAATCAACCAGGCTGAAGAGCTGTTTCAAGCCTCGACACCGATGCCTGCACAGATATGATAGCGGCACACGTGAGGCGGTCATGAGGTCGCACCGGCGTCTCGCCGGTGAATTCACCGCGGCCGCGGACGTGTGAGGATGTTTGATCGGCAATCGCGGAGTAGCCGTCCTCATCGAACACGCAACCCGCCTGCTTTGAATCTGCGGAGTCTGTTCATGCTCCAGTGCGCAATTTCCCTGTTGACCACGGCCAGCCTGCTGCTGTCCGCGTCCTCCCCGCTCCAGGCCGCCGCCGCGTCCGCCCCCGGCGGCGACACGCTCCGTTGGAACGGCCGCGAGCTGTACCCCATCGATGAGGCGGGAGTCTTCTTCCGAGAACCTTCCACCAGCTCCGAAACGCCCATGCCCGAGCCCCGGCGCCCGGCCGCAGACATTCTGCGTGAGCGGGCCCAAACCGCACCGGTAACCTGCCGGCTTATCGACTTCGTCGAGTGCACCGCCGAGCAGACCCATGGTTTTCTCGACGATGGCAAGTCGCGGGTTCTCGAGCTGCCCGGGGGCCGTTTCCGGGTAACCGCGGCGCCGAAGGGATTCGAGCTCGCCTGGTTCGCCTACTCTCTCACCACCGCCCGGCGCGCGGGCACGCCTCACCTGCTGGTCTGGCAAATGCCCAACGACCGCGAGCGTTACACCACCGTCACTGTGACCACGCCGAAAACAGAACCATGGTCACCGCCGTACACAGGGCAGGAAAAGGTCAGTTTTCCAGCGTATGAGAAGGCCCAGGAGCCGCTGTGGTACGAGCCCGACGTGGGCCTGTGCACCTACACCGGGCGCGACCTGCCGATCGACAACCACCCATTCATCGGTCACTATGTCTTCTATCCCAAGACCGCGCACGTGAAGGTGACCATCTCCTCGAGCGGCTTCGCCGCCCCGGTGAAGCCGGAGAACGGCGGCACGGTTTCGCGTATCTGGCTCTTCGAAATCACGGTTCCCCTCGCCGAGCGTCTTCCGGAGATTCATGAACCGCGCCGGGCCCGGCGGCGCTTCGGCCTTTACACCACGCACCCCTGGTACTGGCTGGCCCACTACGCCGCCCCGCCGCACACCGTTGAGCAGCGCCGCGATTCCCTCACCCGCATGTGCGATACGCTGGCGTTCACCGGCTGCAATCTGCTCGAGTTTAACGCGATCAACGGGTCGGATCGGGCGTCCCGGGCCTGGTATCCCGACAGCTACTATCCCCAGAACGGCGCCGACCTGCTCACCGAGCTGCCGCCGGTGGCCGCCGCGCGCGGTATCGATCTGATCCCGGTAGTGACCTCCATCACCGCCCCGGGAAAGGAGTTCGGCGACGAGCCTGATCAGCACGGCTTCTCCAGGCTCTCCTTCCAGGTTCCCGCCCATCCCGACCGTGACCCGCGCATGTTCAACAACCGGGCTCCTGATCCGCTGCGACCCGAAACCCAGCGCTGGCTCATCCGTCACCTGCTCGAGATCGCCGGGCGCAGCCGCGGCTACGCGAACGTTCTGGGCGTCGGCTTCCGGGTCAACGGCAAGATCGGCACCTGTTACATCTCCGGTGAGGACAATCGCCGCGGCCACGCCCGCATCATCGAGGCCGCTGAGGTCGGATACTCCACCTGGAATCTTTCAGAATTTCGGGAGGAGAGTGGCCTGCCGGTACCTTCCGAATCCACGGCCGCGTACGACTGGCTCAAGGCCGATCCCGCCCGCTGGGACACCTGGCTCGACTTCCGCTGCCGGCGAACGCGGGATTTCTGGCTGGCGGCCAGGGACGCGATTCGCGCCCTCCGCCCGGATTGGAACCTGTACGTGCTGACCGACCTGCCCTCGGAAGTCGTGAGCACGAATGTCCACTGGCCCGGCCCCGACGCGCCCAATGCCCGGGATGTCACGCTCGAACTGCTGCGTGCGCACGGCTACGACCCGCGCCTGTTCGCGAACGACGAGGGCATCGTCGTCCAACGGGTGATGATGCTGGACATGGAACGGTTCTTCTCCAAGTGGGGCGCTCCGTTCGGCAGCAATCCTACTCGCTACCGCGACTTCCACGAGCAGGACTTCCTGGCCCGGTGGTACCGGACGGCCGGCGGCCTGGCCACGGAGCTGTACCGCACCTACTGGGAAGAGCCCTACCACCCGGATGGTGAGTTCGGCAGCAATGCGCAGGGTGTCGGCCTGCGCACCGCCAACGCGACCCCGATGGAGCGTACCTTCTATCGGCCGGCCACTTTTTCCATGCGTGCCGCCAATACGGACACGCTGGTCCTGACCGGCTGGCATCGCGGCACACTGGGGCACGAACATGATCTCCGCCGCTTCACGGCCGCCTTCCGAGCCCTGCCGGCGGTCGAACCCAAGCTGCTGCCGACGGAACCCGCCGGCGACCGCATCCAAGCCGCCTGGTATGGCGACCGCCTGGGAATCATCAATGACTCTTCCGAGCCAACCCGCGTCCGGATCACGCTGGATCGCGCACTGCCGGCCGGCGCGCAATTCATGGATGCCGCTAGCGGGCAGGCCATTCGCCCGTCGGGCGCCTCGCCCGCACAGGCCCTGACCCTCGAGCTGGATGCGTACGACCTCAAGGCGTTGATCCCGCAAACACCCAGTACCCGACGAGAACGATGAACGGTCGGTATGGGCACCGGTTGGACCATACCCGTCCGGTCGATCCACCGTTAAAGCGAGAAGAAGCGATCTGATCGGATGAGTTGCTGAGCGCCGCCGGCCGGAAGCCGCGGAAGGAAGGATCATCGGCTCGGGGAATCCGCTGGAGGATGCGTGCTGATACGCCTCCTGGGGGCCGATCCACCCCACCCCGCGCGGAACCGTTGGCATCTCTGTAACGACCCGCTACCTTACCGTCCTGTTGATGCGGGATCTGGGCGACGGCTGCCCATCGGCGAGCCCGAGTCGCCTTTCCGCGCAACACGGACAGCGGATGGCCACGACGCGATGCAGACTGTTACCGGCCGAACAATCCGACAGTGGCTCACGGCCAATATCATCGAGGCCGCCCTGGCCGCCGCGCCGCGCATGCCCGAGTGGGCGATTGCCGGCCTCGAGCGTCTGGTTGCCACCGGCGGGACGCACGTACCGGTCCTGAGATCAATCGTGGCCGCCAACATGCGCGCCGCGGGCGTCTGGTCTGAGCAGAACCACGCCGCGTACTTTGCCCGTGCGGCAGCGCATCTGGCTGGCGTGCTGCACGTGTTTCGCCACGCTTCCGGCATTGATCAGGGGACCACCGGCCGGATCCACCCCGATCTGGCTCGATATGTCGAATCCGTTGTGCGGCTGGATGATTCGTTCGACTGTCTTCGTCGGGCCGCGGCCGCGGGACGGGGCGTCGTGCTCATGGGCGTGCACGCATCGCACTTCATGCTGGTAGTGGCCCGCATGAACCAGGAGCTGCCCATCACGGTCTATCTGCGCCATTCGCGCGACCCCCGCCGGCAGCAGGCCAAGCAACAATGGTGCCGGGCCGCCGGACTCGAGTTCATCGCCGAGCCACCCAATGCGGCGGATCCCACCCGCCGGGCCGCGCTCATGGCCGAGGCTTTGCATGCCGGCCGGGTGCTCATCATCACGCCGGATCTTCCGCAGAAACGCGAGCTGGGCGCGCCGGTCGATTTTCTGGGACGCGAAATCTACCTGCCCGCCGGGCCGGCCGCGCTATCCCTGCTGGCCGAGTCGCCCATCGTGACCGTATTGGCCCGGCCGGCCGAAGATCCGCAGGCCATCATCCTCAGCCTGCATGGGCCGCTGGCCCCCGACGCGCAGCGCGGCTACAAAGGCTGGCGCCAGGAGGCCATCCGGCAGCGGCTCCAATGGTTCGTCGATCTGTTCACCAGCGAGTTCCTGCTCAAATACCCGGCGCTCTGGTTCCTCTGGGGCGACAAACGCTGGACGCGCGTCTTCCGCGGTGACCCGCGCTACACGGGACCTGTCCAGCGGCAGCCCCAGGGGCCGCGCGAGCATGCTGGGCCCGCCAACGCGGCCAAAGGAGTGGCCTGATCATGCTTGCACTTGCTCTGCTCGCCGGCGTCCTGGCAGTGATGTGGGTCACGCAATCGCTCTCACTGCTGCGTGCCGGCCGATCCATTCAGCTTTCCATCGACCACGCAGACCTGCCGCGCGGCTTGCAGCGCGTGAACCGCACCGTCACGAACCTGGCCTTCGCCGGGGCGCTCTTCACTTATCCGCTTCTGCGGGGCCAATCTCCCTTGGCCTACTACTCGGGGTTCTTTCCGCCGGGGGATCGCCCGCACGAGTTGGCGGTCGGCGTATCCGCGGCCCTGATTTATCTCGGTCTGCTCTACGCCGCCTGGCTGCTGACAGACAACATCTATCTTCGCCCGATCGCCGATGCCGGCCGGCTGACTCGACGGCTGGCGGCCGTGCCCTTCTCCGCGGCGATCGGGGCGGGTGTGGAGGAGCTCCTGTTCCGGGCCATGTTGCTGGCCGGCCTGCTCGAGTGGCTGCCCGTGGTGCCGGCGGTCGCGATGGGCACGGTCATCTTCGCCGGCGCACACTACGTGCGGCGGGTAAAACGCTATTGGACATTCCCAGGTCATCTGGCGCTGGGCATGACCCTTTGCGTCGCGTTTGCCTGCACCCAAGCGCTCTGGCTGCCGCTGGGTCTGCACGCCGGAGGAATTCTCATTATCATGGGTCTTCGTCCCCTGGTGCGCTACGTCGGGCCGCCGTGGCTGGTCGGCGCCAGCATATTCCCCTATGCCGGTATCACCGGCGTCGTTGGCCTGACCGTCCTGACGCTCAACATGGTGCTGCTCTATGGAGGGGGTAGATGAATCGATCGATCTCCCGGTCAACAGACGCCACCCAGGGGGCAACTGACCGACAGAGCCGGCCGGCCCAGGTCGGCGCGGTGGCGCCGGCTTCGGGATCCACGCGTGATGAGCTGGAACGCTGGCTGGCCCAGCATGGCATCGCCGAGGCGGAATGGTTCGCCCCCGGCGACCTGCACGACCTGGATCGCGCCGTCCGCCGCGGGCGGATCGGCCACGTCGTTTTTCCAGACGCGGCCGACCTGCTCGCAGGCATCTGGGAGGAGGAAATCGTGTTCGAGGAGTGGCAAACTACGGGTGTTCGCGTCGAGTTCGCCAATGTCCAGGGAGGCGTGTCAACCGCGATCACACCGACGCCCGCCAGCGGGCTCGTCCAGATCAACGAGGTCGTGCGGAACTGGCAATCATGGCGCCAGCGCCACCGCCGCCGCCAGGCCATGACCGGCGCCGTGGTGAGTGCAGCCGTGCTGGCCATCAGTTTCGTCCTCTGCGTACTCCTGGCGCGATAGGGTCATCTACTGTTGCCCCTTCCAGTTGGTCAGTTATGTGGCGGCCGGCCTCCGTGCCGGCCGTTCAGCCATTCAAGCCAACGGCCGGCACGGAGGCTGGCCGCTACAGAACTGGCTCACCCGAGGAGGTGCTAAAACGCAATCAGCAGGCGGACGGTTCCCGGAAGCACGGAACCGCCCAGATCCGTCAGTGCAACCACATCTTGAAGCACCGAAGATCTCCCCCGCGGTCCCCTATGGGAGGACAGACGCAGCGCTATGCCGTCCTGGGCGTGTGTCGCGCCAGTGTCCGGCAGGCAAAAAGGAGGTCTCAACATGAACGCCATCCGAGTCTGTCTGGCCCTTCCGGTGCTTTCGGTCCTGATGCTGGGCGGATGCCCGGATACCATCCCCCTGCCAGGTCTCCAGGAGGGGCAGTCCAATCTGAATCCCCAGGCGAATGCTGGGCCGGACATCACGACCACGCTGGGCCAAGTGGTGACGCTCAGTGCGGCAGCGAGCAACGATCCCGATGGCGATGCCCTGTCGTACCAATGGGCCCGCACGTACGGCCAGGAGGGCGAGTTGCAGGGCGCGACCAGCATGCAGGCGACGTTTGTTGCATTGGCGGAAGGCACTTACGAATTCACCATCACCGTCAACGATGGTCGGGGCGGGTTCGATCAGGACACCGTGCGGGTGAATGTGGGTAGCTCCGCCAGCCAGTGTTCTCCACCCATGGCCAATGCTGGGCCCGATCAGTCGGTCAACGCCGGACAGCCGGTGATTCTCCAGGGTGGTGGATCAGCCGACCCGAGCGGGGCCCCCTTGCAATATCTCTGGAACCAGGTGCAGGGACCAGCGGTTCCGCTGACCGGTGCCTCTTCGGTCACGGCTTCGTTCAACGCGCCCAACATCGCTACAGCCGTTACCCTCGTGTTTGAGCTGACGGTCACGAATGGCTGCGGCCGGAGTGCCGGCGACAGTGTGGCCGTCATCGTGCAGCCCGCATCTCCTCCACCCCCGCCTCCCTCCACCGACAGGGATGGCGACGGCGTTCCCGATGATGAGGATGGCTGCCCCAACGACGCCAGCAAAACCGTCCCGGGCGCCTGCGGCTGCGGCGTACCCGAGACCGACAGCGACTCCGATGGCACGCCCGATTGCACTGACGGCTGCCCGAGCGACCCCTTGAAAATCGCTCCCGGTACCTGCGGATGCGGAGCGCCTGATTCAGCGGCGTGCGGAGAGGAAGTCACTCTGACCGGCGCCTGGTCCAATACCTCTGGCTCCATGCACATCGACATCCACTGGCAACTGCCCAGCGGGGAGTGGATGGAAGTCGAGCGCAGCGGATGGGCCGAGCAGGGCGCCGAGAGCGTCAGCCTCTCCAAAACAGCGGTGCCCCCCGGCTTTCACTGGCTGGTCATGAACCTGTATGGATCCGGCCGATTCGCCGACGTGCGCTATACGGTCGACTTCCTCGATTACCAGTTCACGGTCACCCGACGGATGTCGGGCGATGCACGGCGAGCGATCGGACTCGACGTGGCCAACGGACAGGCGCGGGTCGTGTACAACGGCTGGCTTGAAGCCGCCGATGCCGATTCCGGCTCGGCCACCCGACGCCACGCGTTCGAATCCATTGCCGCCTGGCGGAATGGGTCGAATGACGTCCACGCCGACCTGCATGTCCTCACACCGACCGGAGAGTACCTCCAGGTTTGGCGGCACGGCTGGGCGCTGCAAGGGATGGAGCGCGCCTTACTCCCAGCCGACGTGAACCTCGACGAGGGCACCTACACGCTGGAGGCGCTGCTGTATGGCTCGGGCCGCTGGGCGGATGTCGCCTGGGAGACCGAGTTCCTGGGGACGCGCATCCGCCATGATGAGCGCTTGCAGGGCGGTACGAGCCGGGTGCTGGGCTATGACGTGAAAAACGGCCAGGCTCGCGTGGTCTACGACGGCTGGCTGGCCTCCGGATCGGCAGGCGCCGCACAACTGGCCGGAGACCACGCCCTCGAGGTTCTCGGCGGATGGCGGAATGCCTCGAAGGACATGCACGTGGACGTGGATGTCAAGCTGCCGGACGGACAGTGGCTGGGCGTCTCCCGCTATGGATGGGCATTGCAGGGCTTCGAACGTGTGGTCCTGCCGGCCGACGTCGCCACACCGGACGGCACCTACACGCTGGTCTGCAAGTTGTTCGGCTCTGGTCGCTGGACCGATGTGGATTACCAGGTCAAGCTGGGCGACTGGAGTTTCGTCGCCTCCGAACGGCTGTCGGGCGATCGCGCGTTCACCATCCTGGTGAAGCTGACCGGCGGGCACGCTACGGTGCTGTCCAACGGCTGGGAGGAATGAGAACGCGGCGGTGCGGCGAGATCCTTCCACGCCGACAGCGACGAGGCTTACGCCGGCGGACGAGACGCCGAGGCTCGGAACTGCGAACCAGACATACTCGATCGGTGGATCGGCACGACGGCCGATCCATCGGTTTTTTATGCGCCTGGATGAACGGCCCCAAAAATGCATCTCATGCTAGAGTTGTCCTTGTATTACTCCTTTAAGCGCTCTAGATTAACGGGGAGTTAGAGACCGTCCGCGCCGGAGTCGGCGAGGACGCCCGGATGAACCGCACCGTTGATCGATCGTTGAGGAACACCCATGGCCTTTCCTGATGATGGCTGCTCGCGTCGTGATTTCATTCGTGGAACGGTGGCAGCAGGCGGCCTGGCCGCCCTGGCCGGACCGGCGGTCAGCGCCCCGGCCCCGAAAGCACCACGGCTGCCCGCCGGTGTGCTCGGGCGAACCAAGTATCCGGTGACAAAAATCAGCTTCGGAGGAATCCTGCTGGCGGAAGCTCTCGGCACTCGCGTGCTCAAGGCGGGCATTGACGCCGGCATCAATCTGCTGCACACGTCCGCGAGCTACGTGAACGGCAAGAGCATCCAGGCCATCGGCCAACTGTTCAAAGCGGATGCTGCTTACCGCGAGCGCGTGTTCCTCGCGCTCAAAAGCTTCACGCCGGACAAAGACGAGGAGCTCGCGCACATGCTCGACGTACTGGGCACTGATCACACCGAGGTGTTGCTGTCCACGATGGACAGCGCCGATCCCGCCCGGCTGGATGTGATCCGCAGAGCCCAGGACTCGCTCAAGAAGCGCGGCAAGATCCGCCACACCGGCTTCGTGTGTCACGGGGACATGAACGGAGTCGTCGAGATGGTGCTGGACAAGGCACCGGACTATTTCGACGTGGCCCTGCTGGCGACGGCCATGCTCTCTCCCTCGGGCGACCGCCGGGGCAAGCCGGCGACGACCGAGGATGCGAAGCGGTTCCAGGAGAACCTCAAGAAGCTCCATGAAAAAGGCGTCGGCCTGCTGTCCATGAAGAGCGGAGCGCGCAAAGCAGTCAAGCAGGGCGAGGAGATCTTTCCGGCTCACGCGCGCAGCGTGCTCGCCTGTGGGGTGGACAGTCTGCTCACCAGCATCGACACGTTTCAGCAGGTGGAGATGATCCAGAAGATCCGGTTCGGCCCGACCAGCTCATCGCCGGCCGAACGCCAGGCGGAAGCCCGCTTCCGCGAAAGCCGGTCCGACGCGTGCCTCATGTGCCGACGGTGCACGGGCATCTGCCCGAACGGCGTGCCCGTGGCCGACCTGATGCGGGTCCGCATGTACCACGACGAGTACGGCTGGCAGGACCACGCCCGCAACGAGTTCCACGCCCTGGGGGCCCCGGCGCGCCGGGTGAGCCTCTGCGGCGATTGCACGAAATGCACGGAGGTCTGCCCGCTGAGACTGGCCAGTGCCGCGACGGTCCAGCGAGTGGCCGGCCTGTTTGCCTGATTCGCTCCGCGCCGGCCGGCGTTCGTGGTGTTCGGCCCGGGCTGGTCAGCTCTGCTGGACACTATTCCCGCGGGTAGAATGAGTATCCGCCGGACAGGAGACCCTTCATGAGCCGGATAATCGCGGGATTCATTCTTTGCGCCTTGACCGGCGCCGTGTTGCCGATGAGTGCCTGCATTCAGATCGGGCCGGGTGATGATGGCGGCGACGGGGGCAGTGATTCAAGCACAGAGCTGACCGTCCGTTTTGAAAACCACACTTTGCGTGCCGTAGACGTGCAGCTCTATGCCACCGGCCAGCCGGTCAACAACCTGGAAACGGACTTGTTTGCTCCGGCCAACCAGGTGACGCAGGGAATCGGGTTTGCCGGCTCGGGGGTCATTCAGGCCGGTGCGAGCGATGAGGTCGTACTCACCTGCGCCAATGTCAACACGATTGGCACCCGGGGTGGACGCTTTCTTGATCAGGACAGCGGGGAACAGGTCGGCATCGGGCAACAGCGCGTTCTGTTTCTCGGGTTGCAGTTCGCGTGCGGCGACCAGGTAACGTTCATCTACTCGTCCAGCGGCGGCGGATTCCAAACCTCGCTGCGCATTGACTGACTGCCTCATCCGGTCCAATCCGACCGGTTGGAAACCGGCGCCACACCGCTGACCGGTTGGAACCAGTCCCACGCCGCCGTGGGTGGATACAGGATCCACACTCTTGGCCGGCTGCCGGTGACACACTGGACCGCCAGTCCCCACTATCCCCAACGGACCAGCCCGACGTGATACCGGGCAGCCATCTCGGGGTGGCTGGGGACGATCCGCAGAGCGTAGCCGTACTGACCGCTGAACTCGCAGGGAATCGCGCCGCTGTAGCGGTATGTTTCCGGCGAACCGTTGCTGCCCTGGCAGCTCAATGGGGCTGACGTGCCCGTGGTGATCAGTCCGCGAGCGTCGAGGGGACCGTAGTACAGCTCGACCGAGACCTCCTCGGGCTTGATCGAGCCCAGCCGTATCTGAGCGCTGACCGGCAGCTCGTTGCCCACCACCGTCTCCTGCGGGATATCGGCCTCCACGCCCTCGATGCGGACTTCCTCCCACTTGGACTGGAGCTTCTGCCGCCAGCCGGCGATATCGCGGCAGACGCTGAACTTGTCGCGGCTGTAGCGGTGCCATTTTCGTGCCGCTGGCAGATAGAAGCGATCGGTGTACTCGCGGACCATGCGGTTGGTGTTGAACATCGGGCAACAGGTCCGCATGGAGGACTTCATGGTGGCGATCCATCGCCGTGGCAGGCCGTCCACGCCGCGGTCGTAGAAGCGCGGGATGATCTCCTTCTCGAGGAGATCGTAGAGTCCCTCGGCCTCCATGTGGTCCTGGTAGTCCTGATTGTTGTAGATACGCCGGTCGCCGATGGCCCAGCCGTTGGTGCCGTCGTAGGCCTCCGGCCACCAGCCGTCCAGCACCGACATGTTGATGCCGCCGTTGGGGCACACCTTCATGCCGCTCGTGCCGCTGGCTTCGTGCAGCTTGGTGGGCGTATTAATCCAGACGTCCACGCCCTCGATGAGCGAGCGGGCAATGCTCATGTCGTAGTCTTCGAGGAAGACGATCCGGTTGCGCAGATGCGGCTGCTTGGCGAATTGGACGATCCGCTTGATCATCTCCTTGCCGGCTTCATCCTTGGGATGAGCTTTGCCGGACAGGATGAGCTGCACGGGGCGCTCGGCGTTGGTCAGGATTTTCTCCAGCCGGACGGGGTCGCGCATCAGCAGCGTGGCCCGCTTATAGGTCGCAAAGCGCCGGGCGAAGCCGAGCGTCAGGGCCTCCGGATCGAGTACTTCGTCGGCCGCGTCGACATCGGCCGGAGGCGCACCCCGGGCGATCAGCTGGAGGCGCAGCCGGCGCCGGGCAAAGGCCACCAGCCGCTCGCGGAGCCGTTCGTGCGAACGCCACAGCTCAGCATCGGGAATCAGATCGATGCGCTGCCACACCGCCTGGTTGAGCGGGTCGTCCATCCACTGCGGCCCAAGGTACTGATCAAGCAGGTGGGCCACTTCGCGCGAAAGCCAGCTTCGGATGTGCACACCGTTGGTGATGGAGGTGATCGGAACCTCGTTCACCGGCACGCCGGGATAGACCCGGCTGAACATCTTGCGCGAGACTTCGCCGTGCAACTGGCTGACGCCGTTCATCAGGTGAGACAGCCGCAAGGCCAGAACGGCCATGCAGAAGGGCTCGTTCTGATCCAGCGGGTTCATGCGGCCGAGTTCCAGCAGGGTATGCTCGCCCACGCCCAGGTCGCGGCAGTAGCTGCCCAGGTACCGGGTGACCAGCGCCGGCGGAAACGTGTCGATGCCGGCCGGCACCGGTGTGTGCGTGGTGAATACCGTGCCGGTGGCCACCACTTCGCGAGCCTGATCGAAACTCAGCCCGTCACGTTTCATGTGCTGCTGGATGCGTTCCAGAGCCAGGAACGCCGAGTGCCCCTCGTTCATGTGGCACACCGAAGGGCTGATGCCCAGCGCGGACAGGGCCCGGACTCCACCGATGCCCAGCACGATTTCCTGGCGGATGCGCATCTCCTGATCGCCGCCGTACAGGCGGGCGGTGATCTCGCGGTCCTCGGGGCGATTCTGCGGAACGTTGGTGTCCAGCAGGTAAAGCGTCACTCTCCCGACGTTCACCTGCCAGATGAATGCATGGACCGGGTTGCCGCCGACGTCCAGGCAGACCGTCCGATGCTGGCCCTCCTCGTCACGCACGGGCGAGACCGGGAGAGTCGTGAAGTCCAGCTCGGGATAATCCTCGAACTGGTAGCCGTCATTAGTCAGATACTGATGGAAGTAGCCCTGGCGATACAGGAGCCCGACGCCCACGAGCGGCAGCCCCAGATCGCTGGCGCTCTTGAGGTGGTCGCCCGCCAAAATGCCCAGACCGCCGGAGTAAATCGGCAGGCACTCGTGCAAACCGAACTCGGCCGAGAAGTACGCAATCGTGCCCACCGACTCCTTGGCGTAATGCTCCTCGAACCAGGTGGGCCGCTTCAGGTAATTGGTGAGCGCTTCCCGGACCCGGCTCAGGGAGGCGATGTAGGCCGGATCCTTCGCCAGCTTGTCCAGCCGCTCCTGACGCATGCGGGCGAGCATGCCGACCGGATTGTGCTTGAGCTCGCGCCACAAGTCGAGATCCAGCCGCCGGAGCAACTCGATGGCCTCGGGGTGCCAGGTCCACCACAAGTTGTGCGCAACATCGCGCAGCGGCTTAAGCGGCTCTGGCAGAGCAGGAAGAACGACGAAACTGCGAACCTGAGTCATAGATCCACCGGCTTTTTAGCTATGGGACCAAGCTGAGCCTGATTCCCCAAATCGCAAAGCTCACTCATGCCTGCGGGACACGATTATTATCGGTCCGGCAGCACAACTCGCTCCTTCGGCCCGAGTGCATGATCGGCAAAATCAGGCCGATGCTCCTGAATCAGTCTGATAAAGGAACAGATAAGCGGCGTCCTGTCAACAGGTTAGACGGATTTCCGTCTCGAGCAGACGGAAACCCGTCTGCCTAGACGCGCCGCTGGCTTCATTCACTACAATTGTGCACCCATCCAGCCGATTGACCAGCATCGACCGAGCGTCTGGATCGGGGTAATAACCTGCAAGCTATAGGACCTGTTTATGGTCAGCGAAGAAATCCAAGTGGAAGGGCACATCATCGATTCGCTGGTCCTGTCCAAGATACTGGACGAGATTCTGGCGTTCGGCGGCGACTTTAAGATCCGGCAGGTGGACGTCGGGCAGCGACGCGGCGACCGCAGTCGGGCGGTGATCGATGTCTCCGCGCCTGATCTGGAGAAGCTGGGTGGTATTCTGGCCCAGATCGGCCGGCATGGGGCCACCTTCCACACACCTCAGGATGCGCACCTCGTGCCGACTGATCGGGATGGGGTCTTTCCCGAAGGCTTCTACTCGACCACCAACCAGCGCACGCTCGTTCGCCGTCAGGGGGAATGGCTGCCGGTGGCCCGGCAGGAGATGGACTGCGGCATCCGCGTGGATCCAACCGGCGGCTTCGAGTGCGTCCCAGTGGCCAACGTGAAAGCCGGCGATGCCATCGTGGTGGGCCATCGCGGCGTGAAGGTCATCCCGCTGGAACGGGCACGGCAGGCCGGGGTGTTCGAATTCATGACCTCGAACGTTTCGACGGAGAAGCCCAAGAACGTCATCATTCACGACGTGGCCGAGCGCATGAAAGAAGTGAAGCACGCCGGCGGCAAGATCCTGCTGGTCGGCGGACCAGCCATCGTGCACACCGGCTCGGTGGATCACGTCGTCCGGCTCATCGAGGAGGGTTTCGTCCGCGTGCTCTTCGCGGGCAACGCGCTGGCGACGCATGACATCGAGTTGGCGCTGTTCGGCACGTCGCTGGGTATCCATATGGACCAGGCCATCCCGGCCGACACGGGCCACGAGCATCATTTGCGGGCGATCAACACGATTCGCCGGCATGGTTCGATCAAGGCGGCGGTCGAAGCCGGCGTGGTCACCAGCGGGATCATGCACGCGTGCATCCGGCACAACGTTGATTTCGTGCTGGCCGGTTCCATCCGCGACGACGGTCCGCTGCCTGAGGTCATCACCGACGTGCTGGAGGCCCAGGATCGCATGCGCGGCTACGCCCAGGAAGTGGGCTTCGCACTGATGATCGCGACCACGCTGCACTCGGTGGCCACCGGCAATCTGCTGCCGGCCTGGGTGCCCGTGGCGTGCGTGGACATCTCACCGGCAACGGTGACCAAGCTGGCGGACCGGGGCACGTTTCAGACCGTGGGAGTCGTGACCGACGTCGAACCGTTCCTGCGGGAGCTGCTCACCGAGTTGGAGATCGCCTGAGTTCCGGGTAGACTGTATGGCGAGCAGAAACACCCCCTGTCACTTCTCAAACCATCGACCCCCGACGTGGAAGCTCGCTTTAAGAGAGCGCGCCGCGGCCCAAGGTAAGCATCCCGTCAGCTTTGCTGTTGAAGCAGTGAAAGCAACCGAATGAGATCACACCTACGTCCGAGCAGCTTCCAGGTTGATGCTGCCCTTGGCGATCTGGTTGAGCTTTTCGTCGGCCTGCTTCTCTTCGTTGAGTGTTTCCTGGAGCAGTTGAGCAGTTTCGCGATCCCCCAGGACCTCGGCGTACGTGCGGGCCGTGCCGTAGGCGGCCATCTCGTAGTGCTCGACGCGCTGGGCGGCCGCGATCAGGGCGGCGTCGAGCACCTCCGGTTCGGCGTCGCGGTCCAGCAGCTCGTCGGCCTCGCGCAGCAGACCGGCCATGCCCTCGCAATCCTGCTCGCCGGCTTCCTCGCTGTACTTTTCGATGACCTGGCGGAGTCGGGCGGCGTGCTGCTTCGTCTCTTCCAGGTGGACCTCAAACGCCTGGCGAAGCTGATCGGAAGAGGCGGCCTCGGCCATAGCCGGAAGGGCCTCGATCAGCTGGACCTCGGCGCTGAACAAGTCCTGAAGCTGATCCAGAAATAGATCCCGGAGGGATTGCAGTTGCATGATGGCACCTCTTGAGCGTGTCCCCTCAATTCATCCGCTCGGTGGCCATGAAGTCAAGCCCCGGCTGCACCGGTGAGAATCCCTTCACTCCATTTGCCGCCGATGATGTCCGGCGGGTTAACCTATAATCGTCAGGAGCCACCCCCGAAGGGCTCCGCGGTTCGAAACCATCAACAAAGGAGTTCCGCCCCATGGCCCGCGCGATCTGGAGTGGGTCGATCAGCTTCGGCCTGGTGAACATTCCCGTCCGACTGTTCTCAGCCGTTCGCGACCACACCATACACTTCCACATGCTCAGCAAAGACGGCACCTGCCGCCTTCGCCGCAAACTCGTCTGCCCCGACACAGGCGAGGAATACGACTTCAAGGACACCGCCCGCGGCTTCGAGATCGCGCCCGACCAGTACGTCATCGTTAACGATGAAGAACTTGAATCGCTCAAGCCGGAGGCCGGCCGTACGATCGAGATCCAGGATTTCGTCGAGCTGAGCGAAATCGATCCGGTGTATTACGAACGGCCTTACTACCTGCTGCCCGATGAAGGCGGAGAGCACGCCTACCAGCTCCTGCTGGAGGCGCTCAACCGCAGCCAGAAAGTCGGTATCGCCAAGTTCGTCATGCGCTCCAAAGAATACCTCGCCGCGCTGCGGCCGACGAAGGACGTGATCTGCCTCGAGACGATGCGCTTCGCCGACGAGGTCGTCCCGGCCGAGGAGCTTGCTGAGGATCTCGACCGCGGGAAGATCAAGGATCGCGAAGTCTCGGCCGCCGAGGAGCTGGTGGAGGCCCTGGTGGCGCACTTCGAGCCGGACAAGTATCGCGACGAATACCGCGAGCGCGTGCAGGAGCTCATCGACCGCAAGAGCGAAGGCCAGGAGATCGAAATCCCGGCCGTTCAGCCCGAGGAGCCGGCCCGGCTGGTCAACCTCATGGACGCGCTGCAGCGCAGCCTCGCGCGGGCCCGTGAAGAAGGCCGTGGCGGCAAGACGACGAAGCCTCCGGCGCCCAGCAAGCACCGCCGACCGGCCAGCGGCAAGGGCCGCAGGAGGAGCGCGTGAGCGAGTCGCAGATCATCCGCATCGGCCGCCGGAAGCTGGATGTGTCCAATCTGGACAAGGTGATGTACCCGGCCGCCGGGTTCACCAAGGGCGAGGTGATCGAATACTACGCGCGCGTGGGCGAGGTGCTCCTGCCTCACCTGGCGAAGCGCCCGATGACCCTCAAGCGCTATCCGAGCGGCGTGGAAGGGAAGTTCTTCTACGAGAAGAGCTGTCCGTCGCATAAGCCGGAGTGGGTGCATACAACCGACGTGCAGACCCAGCGCCGGGCCATTCAGTTCTGCGTGGTGGATGATCTGTCCACGCTGGTCTGGCTGGCGAATATCGCCTCGCTCGAACTGCACCCCCTGCTGGCCCGCGCGCCGCGCCTGGATCGGCCCACCATGCTGGTGTTCGATCTCGATCCGGGCGAGCCGGCTACACTGCTGGACTGCCTGCCCGTGGCCATCAAGATCCGCGTCCTGTTTGAGGGGCTGGACCTGCACTGCTTCGCAAAAACTTCCGGCGGCAAGGGGCTGCATCTGGCGGTACCGCTGAACACGACGGTCACCTTCGAGGATACCAAGGCATTTGCCCGCACGGTGGCCCAGGCGCTCGAGCAGGACGACCCGAAGCGTGTCACCAGCAACATGCGCAAAAGCGATCGACAGGGAAAGGTGTTCGTGGACTGGAGCCAGAACGACACGCACAAGTCAACGGTGAGCGTCTATTCGCTTCGCGCCCGTTCACGGCCGACGGTCTCGACGCCGGTCACCTGGGAGGAGATTGAGGAAGCGATTGAAGCCGGTGATGCCTCGAAGCTGATCTTTGAGACCAACCAGGTGCTCGAGCGCGTCGATGCCTACGGCGATCTGTGGCGCGAGGTCAACACGATGAAGCAGAAACTGCCGAGCCTGTCGTTGACGGGGTGAAGTTCTGCATCAAGGAACAAAGACCTTTTCAGGCAATCAGTGATCGAAGGTCTGACTCCCTACACGCCCCCACCCCGGCCCTCCCCCGGGAGTACCAGGGGGAGGGAGACAAAGCCCCGAGCGCAAGTGAGGGGTGTCAGAGCCCCGAGCGCAAGCGAGGGGGGAGGCGAATCCTGGACTCAACCGCGGGGCAGACACGCGCCGAAGGCACAACCGACCGGTCGCGACTGCGTAGACGTTATATGGCATCCGCTATCACCTGCGCTTCGGTGAACTCAAACAGCCCCTCGACGCCGCCTTCCCGGCCGTAGCCGGAATCCTTCATCCCCCCGAAGGGCGCTTCAGGCGTCGGGCCGGTGCCGGTGTTAAGTCCGACGTGTCCAAACTTCAGCGCCGCGATCACCCGGTCTGCGCGCGGGCGGTCGCGGGTAAACAGGTATGCGGCCAGGCCAAATGGCGTTCCGTTGGCCGCCTCAACAACCGCTTGCTCATCATCGAACCGACTGACGGCCACGACCGGTCCAAAGGTTTCCTCACGACAGACGAGCATCTCTTCGATGACATCGGCCAGCAGCGTTGGCGGATAGAAGCATCCCCACGGCTGGTCCGGCCGCTGCGGTTCCCCTCCCGTGATCTTTCTCGCGCCCCGCTCCAGGGCATCCCGCACGTGGGTATGAACTTTGTCCCACGCGTCACGATTGATCAGGGGGCCGATATCTGTCCCGTTTTCTAAGCCGTTGCCGACTTTCAGTGCCTCCACGCGCGTCTGCACGGCGCGCAAAAACGACTCCTCGATGGCCGCGTGCACGTAGACACGGTTGGCACAGACGCACGTCTGGCCGGCCGCCCGGAACTTGCTGGTCATCAGGCCATCGGCGGCAGATTCAATCTCGGCGTCGTCGAACACGATGAGGGGCGCGTTACCGCCCAGTTCCAGCGAGAGCCGCTTGAGGTGCGGTGCGCTCTGCGTGGCCAACTGCTTGCCGACGCTGGTGGAACCGGTGAAACTCACCACGCGCACTTCCCGGTGCGTGCAGAGCACCTCGCCGATGGGCCCGGACCTGCCGATGACGACGTTGAACCAACCTGCGGGCAACCCCGCGCGCTGCGTCAGCGCGGCCAGCGCGATGACCGACAGGGGTGTCTGGGAGGCCGGTTTGGCCACGCTCGCACAGCCACCGGCGAGTGCCGCCGGAAACTTCTTGCACAGCATGGCCAGGGGAAAATTCCACGGGGTGATCAGCGCGGCCACTCCGGCCGGGCGGTGATGCACCGTCCATTGGCAATTCTTGGGTGTTTCGGCGAGCGTATGCGGCTCGAGCCGCTCGATCTGTGCCGCGAAGAAGCGGAAGAACCCGGCCGCGTACTCGACTTCCGCCTGGGCCTCCTTCAAAGGCTTTCCCTGCTCCAGCGTAACGATGCGGGCCAGCTCGGATTTGCTGTCCACCATGAGCCGGGCGATGGCTTCGAGCCACTCCCGGCGCTGCGCCAGAGAACTGCCGGATTGCATGGCCGTCCTGGCCGCTTCGACCGCGGCGGTGGTTTCGGCTGCGCCCATGTCGGGGACTTCGGCCAGTTGCTCGCCGGTGGCCGGGTTGTGCACGTGGATGGTGCCGTCCGACTCGGTGCCGCGCCACTGTCCGCCGATGTAGCCGCAGAATGAAGGTAACAGAGGGGATACGATCATTTGCCGTCAAACTCCTCTATCCCAAAGCCCGCGTCGCCGCGCGGGCTCCACCCATCACTCATCTGCATTCGCTTCCCGTCTGAGCATTATAGCGACCTGCGTGACAGCTCATGGTTTCCTGCAGAGGGATCTGCGTGTGCCACTGCTCTGCGTTCAGTGTCTGCCGCGTGGATAGATCTACCGAAAATCAAAAAACAACGAGCCGCGGGCTTCAGCCCGCGCGGCCGCTCGAACGGGGAGAACGGCACTTCACCTGCCCATGTGGACCTGTTCAGGGCACTCAAAGGTCCATAAGGCTGCATACCGCGGCGAGCAGTTCTTCAGGGCCGTTGCGGATGGGGTCGGCAGTGGGCAAGACGTGCCGCCGCTGATCGGCACACCCAACGAGTTGTTGGAGGATGTGATATGACCGACGACGCCATTGTGGAGGAGGTGCGTCGTGCCGGCGACGCCTTCTTCCGCAAGTTCAACTATGATTTGAAAGCCGCCTTGGACGATCTTCGCGCTAAAAGCGAAATTGCCGGCCGGAACATCGTCTCTCGTCCGCCCAAACGTGTTCCCGAACAGTCCTCTCAGAAGTTGGACTGACCCCGCGCGAGGCAACTCACGACTGTTGATTGCCGTTCCCTCTCTATCCACGCTCCACGATCCGGAAATAGTGTTCGAAGAACGCCTCGGGCTTCACGTTGACCGCCACCTGGTGCGGCTTCTTTTCCGCGTGCGGGCTGAACAGCGTCATGCCGAGCAGGCACTGGCTGTCTAACTCGACCTCCACGTGGCCGGACTGGTACCCGCATAGATCCGGCTCGAATACCGCAGCGGCGGCCAGAGGATCATGGAAGGTGATCTGCTGTGTGTTTCGGAACCACACTTCCGCCATTTCGCCGACCATCTTGAGCGGGCCCTGGCTGAACCGGCGGCGGCATTCCTCGGCCGGCAGGAGGCACTGCGTGGTGACGTCCAGCCCGATGCAGCGCGTCCCGGGCGCGTTGGCCGCGAAGGTGATGGCCGTCGCGTGCGGATCGCCCTTGGCATTCCACTCGGTCAGGCCGTAATGCTCCAGCCAGGTGCGATACACGCCGCCCATCATCACGTACTGTTTGAGCAACCCGGGAATCTCAGGATCCAGAGCGAACAGCAGGCCGATGTTGGTCAGCGGACCGACGGACAGCAGCGTGATTTCGCCCGGGCGTGAACGGATCGTCTGGCGAAGAAAATCGACCGCCATGTTGGGGGCGAATTTCTCGCGGTGCGGCCACTTGCCCAGGACCGATTTCTGCGGGGCTTCCTTCTGTTGCTGATCAATCAGCAGCGGCGTCGCCGCACCAGCGTACACCGGGACTTCTTTGCGCCCGAACGCCTGGCACATGGCATCCGCGAGCTGCGCCCGCACAAGCGGCTCGCCGGTCACGGTGGTCACGCCCAGCAGCTCGCACCGCGGCTGAGCCAGCAGGTAGGCCAGAGCCACCGCGTCATCGATGTCGCTGCCGATGTCGGTATCAAACAGGACGGGTATTCGCGCGTCGCTCATTGGGGCACCATGAATGGTTGCATTGCGTACAGACGGCCATTGTAGAGCCCACTGGCTCGATGGCAAAACGGCCCGGTGAGCTGCCTCAGCCGGCTCGCGAGGAGCTCGTCTCGGTGATCAGCTTTCCGGACTGATGAGATCGGCCCGCAAGGCCTGCAGCACCGCCATCCAGTCCGCGTAGAAGTACTCAACGCCCAGCTCATCATGCAGCCGTCGTAAGCGCGTAAGCATCTCCTCGGTCAGGGGACCCTGCCACTGCTGCGCGGCGGGGTCGCAGTAGAAGATCCGGCAGCCCATCGGACGGCGATCGCGAGCGTGGCACTGACCTGTATACGCGTGCGGGCAGGCGTCCTCCTCTACGGCGGGTGTCGACAGGATCGGCAGCGATGTGCGCGTGCGGCGAGCATCCCCTTCGGGGGATGAGCGTGAGGCGCAGTGCGTTTCCGCGCGAAGGGCAGAGCCGATGTAATAGGCCGCTTCCAGTGCGGTGACGAACAGTCGGTGGCCGTACTTTCCGAAATGGCAGCACGCCCCCGAGTTCCAGCAGGTCGCCGGGAGAGCCGCGATCCGCTCGTCGAGTTCCCGGTAGAAGTCCTGCATGATCGCCAGGACCTCGGGCCGACGGGCGGTTTGCAGTAACTCAGCCACGGGGATGTCGGAGGAACGCAGCACTCGGCACTTCCACGGTTCGGTGCGACGGTCATCAGGGGGTATCCGGCCCACTCGCTTGCCCTGGGGGCTCGGCATCGTCGATCCAGGATTTCTTGAGGCGCACCTGCTCGATACTGACGAAATTGTGGTGCTCGCCGTTATTCATCCCCGGGCAGCGCTCAGACGCCTCGGCCCAGGCGGAGGGCGTCCGCAGGTTCTGGTTCCAGAACGGCCAGGTGCGGCATTGCAGCGGACGCACGGGGTAGATGCTGCACCCTCGCTTCCCGTCCGGACCGGGCTGCAGGAAGACGCAGTCGCCGTTGGGCTTCTCGGTCAGTGAGTACTTGAAGCCGACCCGGCGCAGCAGATCCTTGGGCAGCCAGCCGTCCTGGTGCTCCAGGAATTCAGCGATCTTGGCGATTTCCTCCTTGGACACCCAGACATAGCCCGGCGGGCCCGTGCAGCAGTTGCCGCATTGCGTGCAGGTGAAGCGCAGACCGCCCTGGTACCATTTATCACCGGCCATCCGGCCACTCTCCGGGTTAACAAACAATCGATCCTTCGCGGCAGCTCCACGCGGCCCGAACGAACCCCAAAAGGCTACTTGCTGTAAGCATCGATAGCAATCATTATAGGGGAGGGCGGGGACAGGCTCGAAGCCCGGGGCAGCAATGTCATACGAGCAGTGGCCATATCTGGGTGTTTTTTTCGTACTGCTGGCGTGCGGCCTGGGGCTGCCGCTGCCGGAGGACGTGCCGCTGCTGACTGGTGGCCTGCTCGTCCATGAAGGTCTTGCCCGTCTGCCCATCATGATTGCAGTGGCCATGGCCGGAGTGTTGGCCGGTGACTGCGTGCTCTTTGGCCTCGGCCGTAAATGGGGCCACCGGGTTGTCGAGCACCGCTTCTTCCGGCGCGTGGTCAATCCCCCGCGCCTGGTCACCGCCGAGCGGCTGTTTCAGCGACACGGGATCAAAATCATTTTTGTGGGACGCTTCCTGCCGGGCTTGCGGCCGATGATTTTCATGGCCGCCGGCGTGCTCCGCGTGCCCTTCTCGACTTTCCTGCTGGTGAACGGCTTTGCCGCCTGTATCAGCGTGCCGCTGCTCGTCTTCCTGGGCAAGCTCTTCGGGCACAACATCGATCGGATCAGAGCGGATGTGCGAGCGGTGACCCATGTCATTCTTTTTGCGGTGTTAATCGTCGCTATGGTAGCCGCGGCCGTCTATCTGCACCGACGCCAGAAGCGGCTCATGAGCACGGCAGGCGTGGAACCGGACATCGACGCGGACAAACTGGTCCATATGCCCCCGCAGGCCGAGCCACTGGACATGCCGGCAGGGAAGACCGAGAGCCCGGCCACGCGGTCCGCCTCGCGTTCCGCTGAGGCCCGACCGGCCCCGGAATGAGATTGCCCGGCCGGGCCACCGCCTTTAGAATGCCATCCTCGCCGGGCGAAAACGTCGCCTCCGGCCCTGAAGAAGGAGCGCCATCCATGGCTATCGATCCATCTCTGAGTCGCCGTCATGTGCTGACCCATGGAGCCGCCAGCGTGGCCGGGGTGCTCGCCGCCGGTTCGTTCAAGCTGGCGGAGGCGGCTCCCGCAGGCAAGGGCAATATCCGGCAGTCCATCTGCAAGTGGTGTTACGACGCGAAGAAAGTATCCCTTGAGGAACTCTGCCGGCAGGCGGTGCGGCTGGGCTATCTGTCTATCGAGCTCATCGGTCCCAAGGAGTGGCCGACGGTCAAGAAGTACAACCTGACCGCGGCCATGGTCCCGGGCTCGGGCACCATCGAGAAGGGCTGGAACCGCCGGGAGCATCATGCCGAGCAGATCGGGCAGATGAAGAACAACATCGATCTGGCCGCGGACGCCGGAATGCCCAACGTAATCTGCTTCTCCGGAAGCAGCGACGGCCAGAGCGATGAGGAGGGCGTCAGGATCTGCATCGAGGGGCTCAAGAAGGTGGTCGGTCACGCCGAGAAAAAGGGCGTCAACATCTGCATGGAGTACCTCAACAGCAAGGTCGATCACCGGGATTACGCGTTCGACAACATGGCCTACGGCGTGAACATCGCCAAGGGCGTCGGCTCGGAGCGCTTCGGCATCCTGTACGACATCTACCATGCCCAGATCATGGAAGGCGACATCATCCGCACCATCCGGGAGAACCACGAGTACATCAAGCACTACCACACCGGCGGCAATCCCGGCCGTCACGAGATCGACGAGACGCAGGAGATCTACTACCCGGCCGTGATGAAAGCTATCGTCGCCACCGGCTTCGAGGGCTACGTGGCCCAGGAATTCATCCCGGCCGGCGACCCGGTCAAAGGGCTGGAGAACGCGTTCCGGATCTGCGACGTCTAGTGCCGCGTCCCGTGCTTCCATCCTGTAGCGGCCGGCCTCCGTGCCGGCCGTTTACCCGCGCGCTGAACCGGCGGCCGGGGCGCCGGCCGGCCAAAACCGCGACACGCTCCCTGGAAATTCAGAAGAGCACAGTTGAAGAAGAGGGGGAGGTTGGACCACGGATTCCACGGATTGCACTGATTAAGCTCTGGCCGAGTTATCAGTGCTATCGGTGTTATCCGTGGTTAAGCGTCAGATCTGAAAATCGTGCTGGCCGGAGGTGGCGTCTTCGCGCTTGCGGCGCTTGTGCACTTTGAGCTCCGGCGACTTGATGGTTACCGTGGCCTCCGGGGGCGTCCCGGTGGTCAGGAAGACCGAGCCGCCCACGACCGACCCGCGGCCCAGCGTGGTGTCTCCGCCGAGGATAATGGCGTTGGCGTAGATGGTGACATCGTCCTCGACCGTCGGGTGCCGCTTGTAGCCGCGGATCAGACGGCCGCGTTCATCCTTGGGAAATGACAAGGCGCCCAGCGTTACCCCCTGATAGATCTTCACGTTGTTGCCGATATGGGCGGTTTCTCCGATCACCACGCCGGTGGCGTGATCGATGAAGAAGTTCCGACCAATGGTGGCGCCGGGGTGGATGTCCACGCCGGTCATGGTGTGGGCCCACTCGGTCATCACCCGCGGCATGAGCGGCACGTTCATCAGGTGCAGCTCATGGGCGAAGCGATAGACGGTGACCGCCAGCACACCGGGATAGGCGAGGATCACCTCGTCCGTGTTCACCGCGGCCGGGTCGCCGTCGTAAGCGGCCTGGACATCGCCGGCCAGCATTTCGCGGATGGCCGGAATGCGCGTCAGAAACTCCATCGCGATCCGGCGGGCCTTCTTGTCACAGGGGGCCTTGTCCGGCCCGGTGCGACCCTCGTTTTCGTCCTGGTGGCACAGGCACTGATAAACCTGATGAAACAGCTTCTCGGCCAGCTTGGCCAGTAGTTCGCCCACGTGGAAGCGAACGTTGTGCTGATTGAGGTTCTGACGGCCGTAGTAGCCCGGATAGACCAGCTCCAGCATGAGCTGGATGACCTCCACAATCTCGCGGCGGCTGGGCAGGTACTCGCGGTCTAGATGCCGGGTCCGCTCGTCCGCCCGGTAGCTGTCCACGATCTGATCCACGAGCTGCGGTAACTGCTCGCCAATCTGGAACTTATGAGGCATGAGGCCGCTCCCGGTACTGGGTCGAAAACAACTATTGTAGCCACAGCATTTGCAGAACTCACAAGGGAACGCATGGGGGCGATGTCGGGTATTGCCAGCTTGGATGCCCACCCGGCCGGGTCATACAATAGCCGTTCTCCCGCCTGAAGGCGAAAGAGAAGGCACGGACCGCCCTGATGGTCCGACGCGGGCCGATCCCGAACTCCATGAGGTGAATCATGACGACGCGGCAATCCGAATTGATGGCTCTTGTTCTCGTTTCACTACTGGTCTACGGATGTCCCCCTTCGCCGGGGGACCCCGATGGCCCCAGCGGAGCCGGTTTGCGAATGGAGGTGGTGGTAGACGGTGCAGCGTTCCCGACGGCCATTGACGTGGCCCCCGACGGACGAATCTTCTACACCGAGAAAGAGACGGGTCGAATCCGGGTGGTCACTGCCGAGGGGCAGCTTCTCAACCAGCCCTTCGCCACCGTGCCGGTAGTGTCGAACGCAGAGCGAGGTCTGCTGGGCATCGCTTTGCACCCGGAGTTCGAGAGTAATGGCTACGTATACATCTACTACACCCGCTCGAGCACGAACCAGACGACTCGTGACAGCGCGGCAGCGCAGGATAATCGCGTGGTCCGCTTTACCGCCAGCGGGAACGTGGCCGCCGGCCAGGAAACGCCCATCCTGATCCTGCCCGTACGACCGGGGCCCAACCACAATGCCGGGCATCTGACCTTCGGACCGGACGGCAAGCTGTACATCACCATTGGTGACCTGACGGATTCCAGCAATGCCCAGTCCGCGGATGCACTCGCGGGTAAGATCCACAGGATCAACGACGACGGGAGCATCCCGGCGGACAACCCCTTTGGCCCGAACAACCCCGCCTATGCGCTGGGTTTGC
>BTUC01000040.1:0-26043 GCA_045863575.1 Phycisphaerae bacterium | reverse complement strand
GTCTGAGTTGCGGTCGGGTTGCCCGGGGCGGCCTTGAGCCAGGGCTGAACCTGCACCTCCCCCCACTCCGGCTTGAGGCGGCGATCCTGAACCAGTCTGCTGATGCTGGCCTCATCGGTGGTCCCCCACCAGTTCCCCTTGGCATCGATCGTGCTGCTCCCCTCGTTTCTCAGGGCAGCCTCCAGGTTGCCCAGAAATTGGTTGTCTTTCAGTTGCCCCGGCGTCGACTCCTGCAGCAGCAGGCCCGGTCCCTGGTTGGAGGCGATGCGATTGCCCGTAATCGTCGGTTCGCAGCCCAGCCGCAACAGCAGGCCGGCCGTCCGGTTGTTCTCGATGCGATTGCCTTCGATCACCCCCTTGCACCCGGCTTGCGCCGAGATGCCGCCTTCAGCGTTCTCCCGGATGAAGCTGCCGCGAAGTTCCCCCGCCCAGTGGTCCTGGAGGAGGACGCCCGCGCCTCGATTATCCTGGATCTGGCAATCGATAATGTTCGGTGAAGCGCCGTCGATGCTTCGGATCCCCTCTCCAGCGTTGTGACTGATCTGGCATTTCTCCAAAACCGGCGTGCAACGGCCTCTAACGAGAATCCCCTCCGTGCCACATTTCTCGATCCGGCAACCCCGGACGGCCGTCTGGTCTGCAACCTCCTTCAGAATGATCCCCGACGTCACCAGGCCGCTCAGCGTGCAGTCCTGAAGCTCGACCTGCGTGCCCGGCTGAGCATCCAGGCCAACGCGATGGCCATCGACGATGGTGCCCTGCTCCAGCATCAGACGGGCGCGCCCGGCGACTTGAACACTGAACGCGCCGCACCGATCGAACGTGCATGCGGTCAGCCGTACCTGGGCCGATTCCACCTTCAGCCCCGGGTCGGCCCCGCGAATCACGCAGTGGCTCAATTGGGATGGCCGGGCTTCCGAGCCACCGGCGATTTCCACGCCCAGCCAGAAGGCTTTGTTCGGATCATCGCCAACTGGTGCGAACTCGACAACCTGATCGGGCGCACCCGCCACTTCGAGCCGGCCCTTGACCTGCAACCGCCCCGCGGCAGAAAACCTGACCTGCGTCCCCGGCTCCACGCGCAGGCTCGAGCCCGCAGGTACGAGTAGCGTATCGGTGACCAGGTAGGGCCCTTCGGCGGCCGTCCAGGTGGTGTCGGAGCTTTCGAGTTTGTCCACCTTTCGTCCGGACCACCCGTTGATTTGAGCGGCCTGTTGCTCGCTGACCGTATCGATCAGCGCATCGGTATCCCGTTGGGCCGCCCGTCGGCGCGTGTCTTCCGAGCCCGGATAGTCGTGAATCAGTCGTGCCAGCGTACCGCGGATCTTCCCGTATTGCTGGTTGCGCAGGTAGATGCCGATCATGGTCACGAGGGCTTCCTCGGCCATGCGCGGCTCGACAGGACCGTATTCCGCCACCATGCCCTCAAGCCGGCGGAGCCCCTCGGCGTGATCGCCCTTCAGACTCAACACGTCTGCCTGGACGAGGCGGGCCATGCCCTGCTCGTCCGCGTACGGGCAGTCTTGGATCACGCGGTCGAGCCTGGCCAGAGCCTCTTCGTGTTGCTTCAGGAACCCCATGGCATGGGCAGCTTCCAACTCGGCGCTCCAGCGGTAGGAAGAATCGCCGCCCGCAGCCGAGATTTCATCGAACACGGCCAGCGCCTCCTGGTGGCGTTTCTGAGCGGCCAGCTCTTTGCCCTCGCAAAGCCGCTGGAACACCGCGAAGCTGGCGGCTGTGTCGGCGGACAGTTGCACCGCTCCCGAGGACGGCAGCCAGGTCTCGCGGGTCGCATAGAGTCCGACGCCCGCCGCGACCAGTGCCAGAACACCGAGGCTCCACCACGTGGATGATCTGTTTGTTGAGGCCATGTTACCCTCGACTGACCTGAGTTGTTCCTGTCGTCCAGCGACGATGTGCACCCGAGCCGAAACAATACCGCGCAATGGCTTGCGTATCCAGCCGGCTCGTACCCGCCCGCCGCATGAAGTACACTGCGGTCGCCAGGTCACTGTCAGAGAGAAACTGTTCAGCAGGAGCTTGATCATGCTTCGCCCTCCACTTCGGCCACTGGTGTTCACGCTGATGTATGCGGCCTCTTCCGGGGCCGTTCGGGCAGATCAGCCCGGGCCAACTGCCCTTCCGGGCAAGCGGGTGAGCGACAGGACCAACATCCTGCTCATCACGGCCGATGATCTCAATTACGACTCGCTCGGCGTGACCGGAAGCAAGATCCCCGGAGTCACCCCGAACATCGACCGCCTCGCATCTCAGGGCATGCGTTTCACGCAAGGTTACGTGACCATCGCCGTCTGTCAGCCCTGCCGATCCGTCTGGATGACCGGCCGATACCCGCACCGTAATGGCGCCGAAGGTTTCGAGCCGATCGACGAGAACGTCCCCACCTTAGGCGAGTCCCTCCGCAGGGCCGGCTACGTGAACGGAATTCTGGCCAAGGTAGAGCATCTCAAGCCACAGGACAAATTCTGCTGGGATTTCGTCATCGAGGGTCGCCATCTGGCCCACGGCCGTTCGCCCGAGTTGTACTACCAGCAGGCGAAGGCATTCTTCCAGAAAGCTGCCGTGGAAGGCAGGCCATTCTTCCTGATGGCGAATTCGCAGGATCCGCACCGGCCCTTCGCCGGCAGCGAGCAGGAGCGTCAGCGCGTCGGATTCCCCGGGCCGCGGGCTCGACCGAGCCGGACCTATCAACCGGACGGAATCGAAATCCCCTGCTTCCTGCCGGAGCTGCCGGACGTCCGCCTCGAAATGGCTGAATATTTCACCTCCGTTCACCGCTGCGATGAGACGGTCGGCAAGCTGCTGCAGGCACTGGAGGAGGCCGGGCTGGCCGATCAGACCCTGGTGATGTTCATGAGCGATAACGGCATGGCACTGCCTTTCGCGAAAACCAACTGCTATCGCGCCAGTACCCGGACGCCCTGGATCGTCCGCTGGCCAGGCAAGGTCAAGCCCGGCACGGTCGACAGTCGCCACATGATCTCGGGGATCGACCTCATGCCGACGCTGCTGGCGGCGCTACGCCTCCCGCCGATCGAAGGCATGGACGGGCGCTCCCTGCTGCCGGTGCTCGAGGGCAGAAACCAGGAGGATCGTGACCGGGTCTTCACGGTGTTTCACACCACCGCCGGCAAAGGCGACTATCCCATGCGCAGCGTACAGGACCATCGCTTCGGCTACATCTTCAATGCGTGGGCCGACGGGAAGACCGAGTTCCGGAACGAGTCGCAGTCGGGGCTGACCATGAAGGCCATGTCCGCCGCCGCGCGAACGGACGAAGCCGTGGCAGCCCGGGTGAAGCATTTCATCTACCGCGCACCGGAGGAGTTCTACGATTACGAGACCGATCCCTGCGCCCTGAAGAACCTCATCGACGACCCGCGCCACCGAAGCCGCATCGAAGCGTTTCGGAAGGAACTGCATCAATGGATGCTGGCCGTGAAGGATCCCCTGCTGGCAAAGTATGAGACCCGCTTGCCCTGATCACGTGCCCGTGCAGTCGATCTCCGGAAAGCGGTTGGCACCACTCAGGCAGCGCTGAAAGATGCCGAAGTCGGCCTGGTCCACGTCTTCATCCCCATCCAGCCGCGCGGGCAGGCAGGCGGGATCGCTGGGGGTTTGGCCGGGAGCTCCCAGGCAGATCTGAAACCGGCCGAAGTCTTCCATGTCCACGTCGCCGTCCAGGTCGAAGTCCGGCCGGACCGTCTGGACCTGCACCGTGACGGGGATCACCAACGGGCTGTTCCAGGCCTGCGGGTCATCCAGGGTAATGTTGGCGTCATGGAGGCCGACGGGCAGGCCCACCGTGTTGTAGCTGACCTCAATCTGTTGCACCGAGCCATCCGATTCACCGAACTGCGGCGCGACTTGAATCCAGGGTGCATCGGAAGCGACCGTGTAGCTCAGGCTTCCGATGCCCGCATTTGAGATGTTCAGCACGTCCGGCAACAGATTGCGGCGGACCCAGCCGAACCGCTCCAGGCCGGTCGGGCTGACCGTGATCTCCGGCGTCGGCGGATGGATCGATGAGAATGTCGCCACCGGGCCCGGCGCCGCATCCTGCCCGTCGTCGACGGTGGCGTACCATTCGAATGATCGCCCAGGCTCGAGCCGGGTCCACGTGACGCTCGCGTCCGTGCCACTGGAGATGCCGGACAGCGTGGCCAGCTCGGTGAACGGCACGCCCCCCATGTCGTATGCCAACGCGAACGCGCTGTCGGCATCCCGCTCATACTCATCCAGCGTCGGCGAATAGGTGCTGACCCGAATGGCATCGTCGTCGGGCACGAACTCGAGAACGCGCAGCCAGCCGTCACCGCCGTTGGCCCGGTCCTGATAGTCGCTCAGCAGCGCGTACACCGTGCGGCCTTCGTACACCTCGTCGCGCTGCGCCTCGCCCGGGCTGTGCCCACAGAGCATGAGAAAGAAGTTCGAACAGCTTTTCAGCGCGTCATAGACCCTCGACCCCTGAAAGCTCCAGTCACCCGACACATTGAGCAGACTGTGAGCGACCACCATACCGCGCCTGTCGGGATACGCATCGAGCAACGCCGCTGCCCACGGCAAGACGGCCGTTGGACCCGAGGGGTCATAGGTGATGTGGATGGCGATGAAGTCCATGCCGCTGGCTGAAAACAGGATGTAGTGGTTGTCATTGGTGGAGCCGAAGTGGCCGCCGTACCAGGAGCGGCTCTCGTAGCGCGTATACGGGAACCAGGTGTTGAACGCGGCGGTGCCCGCGGGATTGCCCACCGGGTCCTGGTCGTGATTGCCGACACACAGACCGAGGGGCAGTTCTGGAACCGCGTCAAACAGGCGAAGTGCGTTGTCGGCGTTCTGCCACTGCTGCGCCTGGGGAGCGTTTTCCACGATATCGCCCACGTGGGCCACATAGGCAACGTTCAGCGGGTCGCGCTGGTTCACGATCCATTGCGTTTGAGCAGTGAACGTAGCGGGATAGTCACGCGAGTAGTACTGGGTATCTGGAATAACCACGATGGAGAAAGGCGCCCGCCGAACCAGGGGGGCCTTGCGGCCGTGAAAGGTGACGGCGAGCGAATCACCATCCGCGTCGCCAACCCGGACGGTGAGGTTCGTGCTCAGGGCGGCAATCTCGGAGCCGTCGGCCGGCCCGACAACCAGGGGCACATCCGGCGGCGTATTGCCGCTGGAGGCTGAACCCTCCCATCTGTCGCCAGAGTTGCTCCCCGGACTCCGGCCACTGCTGTTGCCGGGGAGCAGCAGCACCATCAGCACGACCGGCCCCGCGACGCCCGACAGCCACGTTCCTGCGCTCATGTTTCTCCACCTTCTATTCGTGCCGATGTGGCCTGTAGCCATCATACACGACGCGGACGGATGCTGCCCGCTCTTTTTTTCGTGGTGGTGACAGTATCCCTGTTTCGCGGGTATACTGACGGTGCGGAGTGTTCGTTCGTCCGGCACAGCTCTGGCCCTCCTCTCGCTGAAGGGGACATTCATGAGATGCTTTCGCGAGGAGTCTCTCCCTGTACGGAAATGTGTTTGGGGCGCGACCATCTGGGCTCTTCTCGGGCTGGCCGCCACCCCGGGCGTTGGCCTCACCATCCAGTCCGTCAGCCAGTCCGCAAGCCAGGTCGGACTCTATCAGCCGCTGACCATCCGGTTCGGCCTGAGCCGCGCTTATGCCAATCCCTATGATCCGGCGCTGGTGGACGCCCAGTTCGAGTTTACCGGCCCTTCCGGGCAGGCCCGCACGATCCCGGCGTTCTATGCCGCTGAAAACCCCGCGTGGATGGCCCGCATCGTGCCCTTGGAAACCGGCGCGCACACCTGCCGGATTCTGGTCAGCGATCACACCGGTGAGTCCGCCCAGCACGCTCTGGCATTCAGCGCCGTGCCCTCCAATGCACGGGGGTTTCTGCGGATCGATCCGCGGAGCTCCCGACACCTGCGCTTCGATAACGGCGAACCTTATCGGCCCGTCGGTCAGAACCTCTGCTGGGGCGGTAACCAGAGCCTCTTCTATACCTGGCTTGACCGTATGGCCGCCGCCGGCCAGAACTGGACCCGCTACTGGATGGTGCCGTACGTCGGGCAGGGCATCGAATGGGGCCCGAACACCGCCGGCACGCTGGGCGTCTACTCGCAGAGCCAGTCGCGGATGTTCGACAGCATGATCAGCGGCGCCCGCGACCGCGGCATCATGGTCCAGTTATGCATGGACTCGTTCAACGGCTGGAACTTCCACCTGTATGACAACTGGCAGGAGAATCCGTACAACACCACCAATGGAGGGATGTGCCCGCATCCGGTGGACTACTTCTCGAACGCGCAGGCCAGGCAATACGCCCAACGGCTCTTCCGCTACATCGTGGCGCGATGGGCTTACGATACCAGCATCCTGTGCTGGGAATTCTTCAACGAGATCGATGCACTGGGCAGCGGCTCCAACCGGACGTTCTGGGGCAACGAGCAGCTCGTGGCCAACTGGCACCGCGAAATGGCCCGGTATATCCGGTCGATCGATCCGTTCGGCCACCTCATCACCACCAGCTTCGCCGACGACGGGCCCCGCGCCAGCTATGCCCTGTTCTGGAACATGCCCGAGATGGAGATCGTCCAGGTCCACCGCTACAGCAGCCTGCTTCCGGACGCCCACATCCAGCGACTCCGCCTGCGCTGGCCCTTCGGGAAGCCCATCATCATGGGCGAGGCCAACCTGGCCGGCGACCCGGGAAGCCTGGAGAAGGAGGGCAACAGCTTGCACACGCTGGCGTGGGCGGCAGCCGTTGAGCAGAGCGGGGCCATGCCCTGGTGGTGGGATAGCTGGATTCATCCCAATAACCTCTACGGCCGGTTTACGCCCGTGGCCGCCTATCTGGCCGGCGAGGACTGGGGCCCGCAATCTCTCGATCAGTTGGCCGCCACCCGCATCGCCGGACCCTCTGATCTCCAGCTCTACGGCAGCTCCGGGCCGCGGCATGCCTACCTGTTCATTCGCGGGCTGGCCGCACCGGTCGGCGGGGTACGCGTCCGTCTCGATTCCATCCAGGCGGGCAATTACCACGTCGAGTTCTGGAACACGCTGACCGGCGTACCTCTGGACACCAGCTTGCGAGCGCTCGGCAATGCTCCCACACTCGACGTGCCCACCTTCAACTGGGACATCGCTTTGAAGGTCAAGATGGCCGGACCGTCCCTCGCGGTGGAGCCGGTCTACCTGGAGGCGCGCTGCGTGGCCGGGGAAGATGCCCCTGCCGGCGAGTTTGGCGTGACCAATAGCGGCAGCGAGATCAGTCACTACACCATCACCACCTCCGCCAACTGGCTGAGCGTCTCCCCGGAGGCCGGTAGTTCCACGGGCGAGACCGACGCCATTGCCGTGAATTATGCTACCAGCCAGCTTTCGGTGGGCGCCTACCAGGCATCGATCATCGTCTCGGATCCGGCTTCCGCAAATTCGCCCCAGACCATCGTGGTGGATCTTGTGGTGGCTCCCCGCCCGGCGGATCTGGACGGCGATCTGGACGTGGACATGGAAGACTATGGCCGGTTCCAGGCGTGCCTGAGCGGACAGGGCCAGACGCAGTCCTACCCGGAATGCCTGGCCGCCCGCCTGGACAACGATGCCGACGTCGATGGGGATGACGTCCGGCTCTTCGTCGACTGCCTGAGTGGCGCGAATGTACGCTCGGACGCCGCCTGCGCGGAGTGATGCAGAATCGCGGCTCTAGTTCTGCGTCACCGCCACGCGGCCCAGCAACAGATCGAGCTGCTTGGCCTTGCCGCGCACGCGCATGATGGTCGGAAGAATGTGCTCACTGCGGTCGTCGGCGAATGTGAACACCAGCTTCCCGCTCCCGAACAGGGCGTATTCGACCACGTCGTCGATCTCCAGCCGGAAACGGGCAGAACTGGTCGGGTGCCGCTGCTGCTCGTGCATGAAGCCGTTGTGAATGATGATCTCGTTGCGCTCCACGACCCAATAGTGGAACCGGGTAATAACCCAGGCGATGAACATGTTGACAATCAGCACGGCCGCGAACAGGAAGTGAAACGCCGCGTTGGCATAGACGCGGATGCTCAACACCCGCCGAAGCGTGTCCCACACCTTTCCGGTCTGCTGGTTGATCAGAAACAGCGCCAACACGACCACAATCACGCTCAGGGCGACGATCAGGAAGCCGCGTAGCGTCAGATCGTACAACAGCAGGATGAGGTTAAGTGCCAGGACGATCAGAAATACCAGGTTGATCATGTGCCGGAAGTCAAAATCCTTTCTGGTCGGATCCGGCGCACCGTAGATGCTCATCAGGATGCCGCAGACGATAGCCACCACCAGCGTCGGGAACATCAGGATGATTTTGGGCCATGACCGCAGGATGACGGGCTGGGCGGACATCTCCGGGTTGGGTGCCGTGTCGGACATCAGTGCTCCTCTCGTGTGGACGCCACGATCTTAAAGCCGGGCCCGTCCGGGTGCCAGCGGTGATCGGTCTGGATCTGTCGCCACGCCGCCAGGCCGCGGCGGCACTGCACCTATCGGCCGTGAAAGGGCCTTCTCTGCAACGCAGCCTGCGACCCTCATGGCAACGCCGCCAATCACCAAACGGGAGCAAACATCAGCAGCCAAACAATGGAGGGACAACACGCAGGTGGGGTCAGAAACGGCCGGGCCGTGCCGTGGTCGCCTGAACAACCAGCGCCACGGACACGCCCATCCGCCATCCTGTCCGTCCCATTCCTCGCAGAACGACGTGCCCAGTCAAAACAGATGAGTCCAGACGGCCGTCATTCTGCACTCCGCGACAAACCTTCCCAAGCGAGATCTCTTCACGGACAGGATGTATCTCGCTTTCCCGTCAGCTTAGCAGGATCTGACCCCCTGAAGAATTGTATTTTCTAATCACTTCCGGTATATTAATGACATGCCCCCGCGGATCCTGATACGCCGGTCGCCGCCACGGGAATCTCATCTGCTCCTCGATGAGCTGACTGGTCCCGCGCTCATCCACGTCGCGCGCGCCGGGCCTGAATCGGTCCTCACGCTCAAGCAGGCCCCCCGCCGCCCTTCTCCGCCGCGCAACCAGCTCATTCCCATCGGACCGGTTCACGCCTTTCGCTCGTACCCTCAGATGGGTTTGCTCCTCGACGGCCAGTGTGCCATTGAGCTGGGCGACCGGCTCTATCAACTCCGGAGCGGCGATTGGGTTTTGCTTCCGCCCCACAGCCGCTACTTCCACGCCGCGCTGGCTGAGCCCCGAGCCTGCCGGTTCCTGTGGTTGCGCTTCGCGGAACGTTGCGCGGAGGCCCTTCTGGTCAGCTATCATCCCGACCAGTCAGGCCCTTCCGAACTGGCCCTGACGCATCCCGATGCCCGATTTCCATGGAACCCCGCATTGCTTCTCGAGCAGATGGGCGTTGATCTGGAGCTGGACCGTCTGAGCAGCCTTCGGGCCAAGCTGCTGGAGGTCGTGCGCTATTTCGTGCGTCAGTTGCAGGCGGCGCAGACCGTCCACCAGAACCTGAGCGACCCCCTGGTGCTCGAACTCCTGCGCTGGCTCGAACACGAGCCCCCCTCGCGCTGGAGCCTGCCTCTGGCGGCCCGGACGGTCGGCTGCTCGACCGCCACGCTGAACCGCCGGTTCCGCGCGGCCCTGGGCTGCACGTTCGGCAGCATGATCCGCGAGCGACGTCTCCTGGAGGCGTCGCATTTGCTGGTGACTACCTCGCTCACGTTGGCCGCCATCGCCGATCGATGCGGATTCAGCGATGATTCGCATTTGAGCAAGGTGGTCCGAACCGCCGCCGGGTGTACACCGCAGCAATACCGCGAGGCGCAACGTCTCGCAGTCGCGGCCGGCAAGGAATTGTGACCCCCACCTGGTGACCGGCAGCCGTTCACGCAAGCATGTTGATTCCTCATGCGCTCGGCAAACTGCAACCTTTCACTCGCTAGCGCAGATGTCGTACAATCCGGTCGTTCGGACCGGATATCCCACAGCACGCCTCTGAAGCCACGGAGTCACACATGCGCACGCGGACTACCATCCTTCTGGCGATCTTGGGTCTGGGTGTGCAGCCGGCCCGTGCCAACACGCCCCCATTGCTCCCGACGATTACTGAACCAGCGCTCGACGGGCAAACCGTCAACCCGGCTGACGTACACATGGAGACCGCGCCCTTTGGAGATCCCGATGCCGGCGATATGCACCTGTGCACGACCTGGGAAATCTGGACGGTCGTGCCGGCGGAGCTTGTGTGGGCCGCCAACTGCATCGGTGGCCTCGAACGGGTGCACACCCATCTGGGTGACGGCGTCTTCACCGGCTCTCATGTGGGCCGCAAGGAGTTGATGTTCGACAGAGACTACTCCTTGCAGGTCCGGCACCGGGACAGCAGCGGCCAGCCGGCCACCGAATGGAGTCCGTGGGCACAGCGCCCGTTCCGCACCGGACCGCCCAGCACGGTGTTCCCGCTCGAAATTGAAGATGTGGCCAACACCCCTGAGCCGCAGTGGTTGGACGAGCTTGGCGACCCGATCATTCTGCCCATTGCCGTGGAACCCCCTTGGATGCGGATGGAATCCCCGGCCGGCGACCTTCTGCTGGAGATGCGCGGGCAAAGCGCGGTGGCCAACCTGGTAACCAATCCTCCGCCGCTGGCCGGGCACGTGAACGCCCGCGTGCACATTGCGGCCGGCGGTGTGGCCGGTGGGCTGCTCCTTCCCGCCTCGCGGCTCCTGTTCACCGACGGACACGGCACCGACCTCGTGGCCTACCTGCCGGCCATCGGACTTGCCCCCGGCGAAGAGGCGTACTACTGGATCTCGGCCAACGGCAGCACGTTCATCGGACTCACCGGGCAGACGCAGCCGGACTTCTCCACGCTGGCCCGCGGGGCCCCGGTGCCCTGGGCCGTGCGCCAGCCTGGATTCCAAGTCGAAGTGATGGCCAGTGGTTTCCAGCTTCCCGTGAACATCGCTTTCGTGCCCAGCCCTGGCCCACTGCCGGAGAGCCCACTTTACTACGTGACCGAGCTCTACGGGACGATCAAAGTGGTGACGCGCGGCGGCGCGGTATACGACTACGCGACCGGGCTGCTCAACTTCAACCCGACCGGCAATTTCCCGGGCTCGGGAGAACAGGGCCTGACCGGCATCGTCGTGGAGCCGGATACGGGGGACGTGATCGTCAGTTTGCTGTACGACTCGGCCGTCAACCCTGGTATTCATTATCCCAAGGTAATCCGCTTCCACAGCACGGACGGCGGCCTGAGCGCCGCGGGCGTAACCACGGTGCTGGACATGCCCGGCGAATCGCAGGGCCAATCGCACCAGATCTCCAACCTGAGCATCGGGCCGGATGGGCGGCTCTACGTGCACATGGGCGATGGCTTCAGCTCGGCCACCGCTCAGAACCTCAACTCGTTCCGGGGCAAGATCCTCCGGCTGAATCTGGACGGCACTCCGGCTCCGGACAACCCGTTCCACGACCCCGCTGACGGGATCACCGCGCGGGATTACGTGTTCGCCTATGGTCTGCGCAATCCGTTCGGCGGCGCCTGGCGGGCTGCGGATGGTTTTCATTACGAGGTAGAAAACGGCCCCAGCGTGGACCGCCTGGCGCAGATCGTGGCGGGCCGCAATTATCTGTGGAATGGCAGCGACGCAAGCATGGCCAACTATGCCATTTACCTCTGGAACCCCGCCACGGCGCCGGTGAACATCGCGTTCGTCCAGCCCGCCACTTTCGCGGGCAGCGGCTTCCCCATCGAGAAGATGGATCACGCTTTCGTGGCCGAATCCGGGCCCACCTACGCGACCGGTCCCGTCTCCAACGGGAAGCGCATTTCGGAGTTTGTACTTGATGCGGCCGGCAATCGGCTCAGCGGACCGACACCGCTGATCGAATACACGGGCGCCGGCAAAGCGACCGTGGTAGCCCTGGCCGCGGGACCCGACGGCCTTTACTTCAGCGACTTCTACAAAGATGTGGACTATGCCTCGCCCATCGATCGCGGCGCCAACATCCTGCGCGTCCGTTTCACCGGTTCGGCGGACTTCACGGCCGAAGCGACTACCGGCCAGTCGCCGCTGTTCGTCCGCTTCAGTGACCGCTCCAACGTGCCGGGCGCCGCCACCTGGCTCTGGCATTTCGGTGATGGCCAGACCGGCACAGCGCAGAACCCCACCCATGTTTACTCCCAGGACGGCATTTATGACGTGCGGCTCCGGGTAACCGGCGCGGCGGGCGCCAGTGTTGTTCAGAAGCCGGCGTTCGTGCGCGTGGGCGTGTACCCGAACGTGGCCTTCATCGGCGGATCTCCTGCCGCTACGGCCGCGGATGCCGCGGTGGCTGATCATCTGCGCGCCATGGGCTACACCGTCGATTACTTCGACGACGATCGTTCCAACCGGCCGTCAGCGGCGAACCTGGCCGAGAACTACGACCTGGTGGTGGTCTCCTCGACGATTGCGTCCACCAATGTCGGCGGCGACTTCCGAGATCGTGATGTGCCCTTGCTCTATTGGGAACAGGCACTCAACCGCGTGGACCGCGAACCGCTGGCCAGCAACGGGGTGGCACTCGACGGGGCGATGCATCTGAATGTTGCACCGGCTGCGCACCCGATCCTGGCAGCCGTCCCGGCCGGACGACTTCAGTTCTTCACCAGCGCGACGCGGCTGAGCGTGGCGCTCGATTCTATTGCTTCTGGCGTCGCGGTTCTGGCCACGCACGACGGCCACCCGGAGCAAGCCGCCATACTGGCCGCCGAGCAGGGTGCAGCCCTGTTGTCCGGACGGACGGCGCCGGCCCGGCGGGTGTTCTTCTGCATCGAGGATTCAAGTTGGCTGTCTACGACAGAGTTGGGTCGACGCCTTCTGCGCCAGTCTGTCGACTGGTGTCTGAACCGGGCGCCGAAAACGGTGCGCCCTGATTTCGACGGCGATCTGGATGTGGATCAATCGGACTTCGGCCATTTCCAGGTGTGCCTGAGTGGTCCCGGTGTTGTGCAGTCCGATCCGGAATGCCTGAATGCCCGGTTGGATGCAGACGGCGACGTGGATCTCTCGGACTTCGGCATATTTCAGCGCTGCCTGAGCGGCGAGGGCATCGTCGCGCCGAACGGTTGTGACCAGTCGAACTGGCCGTTGTCGCCGTGAGCTCCCGGTCGCCTGCTGCTGCGTGAACGCGTTCTCATGAGTTGAATTAAATCGCTTCCACTGCACGCCGGGACTTGCATGCGCGTGCGCAGTCCGTATAGTTGTAGAAGAGAGCAAAGGCTCGAACCCCATCTATCTCCTCTCGACAGTCGCCTGCCAGGGCAGTGAGGCCGCGCAGGCTAACCAGAGCGATTCGGAATTGCCTGATGGCCGGACAGCGCTGGCACTTTGCCTGCTTCCGCGAGCCACAACCCAGGACGGGCGATATCAAGTTGGAGCACGCGATGATTCAGAAGACCATGAGAGCGGCTACGCGACGGAAAACAGACGAGAAGCTGCAACCACAGCTACCCACCGGGCGGATTTTGCCCGAAGTCGTGCCTCCCACCAAGGAACAATGGGCGGTACTGGACGAAGCCGACCGCGACCTGCTTGAACGAGTCCTGCGGGAGCCCGTTGAATTCACTCCTCACGGTATGTTTGAAAACCCCCAGGCAGAAACGATGCTCTTCGGAAAGAAGGCGACTCTCGGTGTGAACAGCACGTACTTCCATGAGCCACCTGTGGAGGAATCGCCCCTGGAGCGCGCCGGTGGCGGAGGTACGCTCAGTTCGGCCGAGGAAGTCCTCCTGTTCCAGCGGTACAACTACGCGCGCATGCGGCAGGTACAGTACCTGGTCAAGTACCGGCACAAACGCATGCCCACCGGCGCGCTACACCACCTGCTGGGCTGGGCACACCGGGCGATGATCGCACGCGGCCAGATCGCCCAGGCCAACGTGCCGCTGGTGCTGGCCATGGCCAAACGTACCCGGCTGAGCGGCCTGGATTTCAATGAATTGATCAGCGAGGGCAATTTCGCTCTGCTGCGCAGCATCGACAAATTTGACTGCTCGCGGGGCTTCAAATTCAGCACCTACGCCTGCCGCGCGATTCTCAAGAGTTTCGCTCGCGTGGCCATCAAGACGGGTCGCTATCGAAACCGTTTTCCGGTTGAATTCGATCCTTCACTGGAGAAGAGCGACTTCACGGACAAACGCCGCGATGGGGTGGAATCCGACTGCGTGGAGGAGATCCGGGACATCATGGCCCAGAACCGGGCCGCCCTGAATGACATCGAGCAGACCGTGATCCGCGAGCGCTTCGCCCTGGAGCAATCCATGTCTCAACCGCGGCCCAAGACGCTTGAGCAGGTCGGGGCCATGATCGGCGTGACCAAGGAACGGGTCCGGCAGATCCAGAACAAGGCTCTTCAGAAGATCCGCACGGCGCTGGAGGACGATCTGTTCGTCGGCTGATGCTGCCTTGGCCGGTTCGGAGTTCCGGCTGCGCGGAGCTGGTCCAGAGAGACTCAGCCGTTGGCCACGCCGGGCAGTCGTACCGTGAAGGTGGCCCCCTCCCCCCGTCGCGTCCTGACTGCAATGGAACCCCCATGGTCGGTGATGATCCCGTGGGCAACGCTGAGCCCCAGGCCGGCGCCGCCGGCCTGCTGGCGCGTCGAGTAGAAGGGGTCGAAGATCCGCGGCAGCGACTCTTCCGGGATCCCAGGGCCGTCGTCCGTCACGGTCATGCGCACCCACTCCCCCTCGAATGCCGTCGCAATGCGGATGTGCACCTTTCCGCCCGTGGCCTCCGCGGCGTTGCGCATGAGATTGAGGATGACCTGCTCGAATTCGCTCGCATTCAACTTCACCAGCGGTAGCCCCGGCTGAAGATCCAGTTCGACCTGGAGCTGCTCACCGCCCAGAGTAGCGCGCGCCGCCTCCGCCGCGTGCCGCACGACATCGTTGAAGTCCAGCGGCGTCTTGGCCGCGCTGGCCTCGTGGACACACCGCAGAAAGCCCCGTGCCATGCGTCCGGCACGCTGGATCTCCTCCCGGACCGTCCCCATGGCGAGCTGCATGCCGTCCTCAGGGAAGCGGCTGGCGTACTCCACCGTCCAGAGGATCGAGGTAAGCGCATTGTTAATCTCATGGGCAACGCCCATGGCCAGCTTGCCCATCGAGGTAACGCGTTCGAGCTGCTGGAGCCGGTGCAGCGCTTCTCGCAGAAGATGTTCAGTCCGGCGACGGCTGGTCACGTCTCGGATCACCCATCGCAGCCCGGCAGGTTTGTCCGGCACATAAAAAACGGGACCGACCCGGACACTCACTTCGATGATTTGCCGACCCGGCAACTGCACGCGCAGATCCAGTTCGTCCACTTCCTTGCTTCCCACCATGCGGCTCAATTCCGCCCAGAATCTCGAGCGGTCTTCGGGGAGGATGCAGTAAGACAACGGCCGGTCCAGAGCCTGATCATGCTCCAGGTCGAGCAACCGAGCGGCCGCCCGGTTCAATTGCTGGATGTTGCCCCCCAGATCGGTTACCACGTACGCATCCGGCGCGTACTCAAACAGTTCATGATAACGCTGCCGCTGCCGGGCCAGCTCCTGGTTTTCCCGTCTCAGCTCGTCTTCCTGCAACTGAAGATCATCAATCGAGCGGCGAAGATCATCTATTTCATCCACCAGGCCGCTCAACTCAGCCATGGCTTTGCGGGCCGGTCCGCCGCCTGGAGCCAGCGTCGCCGCCAGGTTCCTTAGCTCATCAACGCGCTCCTTGCTGTGATCGTGCTGTTCGTTCCTGTCTTCGGATGCACTCATCGGCGATCTCGCAACGTCCGGAATTGCGCCCGATCTGATGTTCTCCTAATATTACCCCCCTTACACGGGCGGCGTCGGAAAAGATAAAAACTAAATTCCAGGAAGGAGTTATCTGAGCCTGAAGGGGCGTGTTTCCTTGAAGAGTGGGGCCGCTCTGGACGCTTCCCGGCGAACTGAGCAAAAAAGCTCAGGACGGGCGCGCTCCCAATCCCATAAAAACTCATTCATCCCGCAGTTTGTGACTTGAACATGGCCTTGCCGAGGCTGCCCCCGGCACGCCACTTAAGGGGCGGATAAAGCCAGTGATCGGGGTCCGGCCGTTCTTGGCCAGTACCAGTCGAATGACAATGAATGGTGGGCAGTCAGCCGATTCCACGACCACCACTCCACGTTGCCCGCCGCGAAGTAAAACCAGCCGCCCTCACGGCCATGGTTGCTCCTCGCGACATTGCGAATGAAGGGTTTCAATTCCCGGACCCGGTCGCCCATCAGAACGGCTCGTGGATTGTCCCGCTTTACCCGGACGTCCCCCGTCGCAAAGGAGAGGCAGTCGCGGGGCTGCGGGGACTCCGTGCGCCAGTCGAAGGTCTCCACGCCATCCGGTCCGGCGTAAGCGGTGCAGGCGCCCGTGAGAGAGATGTAGGAGATCTCCCCCGTCTCCCAGCTATTCACGTACTTGTAGCCCCCGCCTTCGAAAATGCGGGTACGCCCAAAGGGCCTGGGGGCATACTGGTCATTCTCCACACTGCTGGGACAAAACATCGCGTTCGGTTCGCCAAGCGCACCCTTTACCAGCGTCTTGGCCACACTCCTGCCGAGCATGCAGAGTTGATCGATCCAATGCGGTTGCGCCGAGTGCATGACCCGGGGATAGTGGCCGGCCTGGGCCTTGTAGTAGTTCATCGCATTACCGGTGGCGCGCAGATGACTCATGCAGCGCAGTCGGCGGGCCTGATTCCTCGCTCCACTCAATGCCGGAAGGAGGATCGCGGCCAGCAGGGCAACGATCGACACCACCACCAACACCTCAATCAGCGAGAAAGCCCGTGTGCGGGGGATACCCCCCCTCTGAGCACCCGGTCGGACAGTTGTTAAGGACATGGTCATCATGACCGACCCGCTCTTGAAGGGCCCTACTCCAGGGACCCGGTCAGACTACGCTGGAACAACCCGAAGTCGCTTTGATCCACATCATCATCTCCATCGATATCGGCCGGCTCGCAGCCTGGCTGCACCGGTCCTAAGGATGGCCCCGTAATACAGACCTGAAACAAGCCGAAATCGTTCTGATCGACGTCGCCGTCCTCGTCCAGATCACCGGTCGGCGGGGTGGCGTGGAGCGGCTCGTAGTCGTCGGGTGCGAGGTCAAATGCCTCCTCAAACCCAGCCAGCACCGCGATATCGAACCGCCCCCCGATACAGAGACCGTCCAGGTGAGAGGCGTCGCAGCGGGGGACGACGACGACGATCTGCGAACCCTGCACATCGCTGACGTACCAGCCGGCATCGTAGGGCACTGAATCTTCACAATACTGGAGCTGCGCCCCGGACGCCCCAGACACGATCAAAGTGTAGTCAGCGCCCATGACCGGAGCCGGCGCGAAGCCGAAGCTTTCGCCGCTGGAGGGGCAACCCGTGTCGAGATCGAGGTCTACGTCGAAATCGACGTAGATGCCCATCAGCTCTGGATCCGTACCGGGGTCGCTGGAATTAAAGTCAAGCACGATCTCCACCGCCCCGGGCAACAGATGGACGGAGACACCGATCAGATCGGCTCCGGGAGCATCACCAAGCGGATCAACCCACTCCCAAGCCACCGCGCTGCTGGCGGCCAATTGAAATGATAGAGCCAACAAGGCCAGTCTCATCGGCAACCCCCTCCTGCTACAGAGACACCACAAGCCGTGAGACTACACAGAAACAGTTTTGGGCAGATTTGTCAAGCAGAATCGCTGGCACGGGGCAGAATTAGCCGCTCAGGATGCCGATTTCGTCAGGACAGCGGGGCTATCGGACGGGCCATCCCCCGCGGGCCCTGCGCCCGTTCGCAGCCAGAATCGGCTCATGAGCCTGTGGAGCTCATGGACCGACCGCCGGGGATTCTCGGCCACCAGCCGCGCGTTAGCCAGGACGCTGCCTGCCCGATCACCCATATCCGCGCGCATCCAGAGGACCAGCTTGGACAGGGCGCCCCGGGCCAGATCATCGGTGGCCGGGTGCTGGCCGCGGATCTGCTGGAGAGCGGCGAAGACGGTGACTGATTCCTCCCAACTCAACGGCCAGGCCGTGCGGTCCAGTTCGAACGCGGCCCGCCACTGCTCGTCAAGCCGGAAGTGGCCTCGATGGGCAATGTACCGAACCGGCACGTTCGCCGAACGCAGAATGGCAATGTCGCGTAGAATCGTGCGACGACTGACGCCGTAGCGCTCACAGAGGCACCGCACCCTCGCTTCCTGCGGATGTTGAAGCAGCAGACGCAGGATGTCGATCGCCCGCGACACCCGCAACGACCAGCGGTCAGCGGATTCTCGCCGGTGCGGTTTTGCGTTCGCACGTGGCGTGTGATCTGCCCGTTCGCTCATCCTTGGTGCCTCCGGGGAACCGAACCGTTGTCCTCACCCGTCCCCCACGATGCTCTGCCATCACTTCGACAAGGCCACGGTCAATTGCCTTTCATCCAGTACCGCCTGGGCCGCAGCCTGAATGGACGGGGGTAGTTCATTCGACTGGCTGAAGCCGCGGATCAGTTCAATGGTCGGGCCATCCAGGGGCAACCCGCTCTGGTAGAGCACGTCCAGCGCGGCCTCTCGTCGTTCATGGCTGGCGGATAGAAGCGATGCACGGGTCCACTGCTGCAGCGGAGCACTCTCCCGAATATTCTCAACATGTTTCAAGGCCTTCAGGCTCACGCTGAACAACTGGTCCGATGCCGTTTCCAGAAGCCCGCGCAGCAGGGTCGCGCAGGCCACTCGTTCAGCCGCGTCCACCACAATTGGCTTCACCTGCTCGTCGGAGGCAAAAAGCTGGCCGATGGCGTGAACGGCCTGGATGCGCCGGCCCTCCGGCGTCGAGGTGTCGCTGACCACCGCCCGAAGCACCGGCAGTGCACGGGGATCACGCGTTTGACTGAGCGCCGTGTAGAAGACATTCAGAACTCGACGCGGTACGCGTTGATCATCGCGCACTTTCATCAGCAGATCGAAACCACCCGTCCCGAAGGAGCCGGCGGCCAACACCGCTCTGTCCATCAGAACGGTCGACGATCGAGGATCACGAAGCCGAACATCCAGCGCTGCCAGCGCGCCGGCGGCGATCTCCGGGCGCATCGGCGTGACCGGGGCAATTCGGTGGAGCCCCTCGCAAATAGCCGACGCCGTCTCGGCGTCCGCCAGAGCCAGACGCCCAGCCAGGAGGGCAATGGTCTGCTCCGACGGTGCCGCTCGGAGCATCACGCACGTCTGCACGAGAGCACGTGGCGATTGAGCTCGCGCGAGCCGTTCATGCAGCGCCTCCCGCAACGAATGGCGTTTCTCCGGCGATGCGGAGCGCAAGACCGACGTGACATCGAGGACCTCAGGAACTGACAGGGCCACATCAACCTCGGTGACAATCTCCGTACACAGCGGCGCCAGCGCGGTCTCCTGCGCCCTGAGGGGTAGGGATAACCCGACCAGTATTCCGCACACAGGAATCCATCGGCTCCACCTGGTTCCAACGATCATGAATCGCGCTCCTTCAACCTCACGGCTCTTTTCCCCCTGCCCACTCCACCGCGAACACGAGCCCGGCAGTTCTGCCCGATCCGATCCAGACATGACTAGAAACTCCCGGGACCGTTTGTGCAGTCCGACCACGCCGCACCGTTCTCATCCCAGCGCGAATGCTGCCCGATACCTAAGCTGAAGTTGGGCCAGTTGCCCCAGTTCTTGCCTACGTTGAGCATGTAATCATCCGAGCCTGCGAAGCCAATCACTTCGTCCTCCGCGGCGATGATCTCGTCATCCACTTTGACACTGAGTGCGCTCAGGTTTCTTGCAACCAGCGGCTCAATTTTCTGTTTCGGGTCCGCAAGGTCCCACTGGGGAGGCAACAGACTCTGGATTCTGTACGTGATGCGGCCTTGATGACCAGCCAACGGATCTTCCGTCTCCGGCCACTGGGGCCCCTGAAACTCATGCTGCCTCACTGCGTTGACAAAATCCTCCGAATCGTAATAGCCCGGTACAAAGCAACTGTTGTCGTTGTGATCGTAGAAATTCTCGGACGCGCCCGAAGGCAGCGGACCGCCCGATTTGATGTAGCGATTGATCACCGTCTCCCGCTGGCACTTGAGCGTGCTGCTCTGCACGAAATACCAGCCGTCGCACGGTCCTCCGGAAATGAGGCCCAACGTCCGCGCCGGGGCGAAGCTGTCCCCATTGCGCGGCACGAAGACCGCGCTGGAATCGTCAGAATCCCGGTCACGGTTCTGACCGAAGACGCCTTCAAAACCCGCTTCAACGGTGGGGACGTCTCCCCAGCCGGCTTCGTTGTCGGTTGCGCAAGCGATGATGGGCACAGGCCAATTACGGGGGTTGATGGCGATGGGCAGACTCTTCTGTACCGACACACCCAACACAGTCGCGCTGCACGATAGCGTGCCCGGAACGGCCATACGGCCGCCCCAGTAACTCTTCTCGTCGTAGTTCAGGTCCAGGTCCTGGTACGTGTTGGTGCCCGCTTGTTCCCCGCCCGGTAGCGATGCCCAGGAGTAACTCCAGTCGAACTGATCGATGGTCTTACCGACAGGGTTGGACTGCGCCAGCCAGACGCCGCTGAAGCCGCGTAAGACCGACGTGCTGCCCGAGATCGACAGTCCCACCACGCTCACGGACATGTTGTCCGTATCGTCCGGGTCGCCGTTGGTGTACGAGACGGTCGCCGTCACGGTGTAATCCGCACAAGCGCTGAAAGTATGCGGGATGATGTACGGTGCCGTAGTGTCCTCATCGCCGCCCGCCAGCCCGGAGTACGTCAGCACCACCTTCTGAACGTAGGTGCTCGGCGTTACGTCCACGGTAAAGGTGATGGTGCCACCCTCAGCCACGGCCGTGGCGTCCGCACTCAGTACAACCGTGGCCGCATCAGCTCTACCCACCCAGCCGCCAATACAGCCAAAGAGGAGAGCCACTGTGATTTTTCTGTGCATCTTTCCCATCCCAGTTCGATTTCTGCCTGCTTCGTTGCCAGAACCTCCATATCCATAGTGTCGCCGAACCGTCAGGATGGCGACTGAAAACTCAGAAATGGGAAAAAATTCATCGCCAAACGCTCGGTATGGATTCACTAAAGGGACAGTGGTACAGTGCAGCCCGCTCAGAACCTGGACGTTCTCTTCGATGCAGCGGACCATTGGACCATCACGAAAGTCAGCTTAGGGCGGCGATCGAGCGCCATTACTCACGGCTGGAACGGCAGTTCGGTCGCTTGGTGTCGGATTCGAACACGGCCCAGGACTTAACCCAGGAAGTGTTCGTCAGGCTATGGGAAGCCCTGCAAAATGATCGGGAGATCCAGGACCTCGATCATTTCATCCTGGGGATCGCCCGCCATGTGTTCCATGGTTATCTCCGGAAAAAGCCGCCTCCCGAGTATCCCGCCAGCGAGGACTGGGATTACCCGGATATCCAGGGGCTTCCGCCGGAACAGATTGCCGCACACCAGGATCTGAGTGGAGCGCTTTACCGACTGGTGCAGCGTTTGGAACGAGACGACCAATGGATTGTTATCGGGCGATATTTCTTCGGCATGACCGGGCATGAACTGGCTGAGTCACTCGGCATGCCCCGGCGAACCGTGGTCAGCCGGCACGATCGGGCTCTGAAGCTACTGCACCAATGGGCACGCAACAAGGGGTTCAAGCTCTGAGGCAACCATGACTCTGAAAGATGAACAGAAGGACATTCTGCTGGGGTTGGTATCCGGTCTCGGTTCGCCGTCTGACGAACAGGCAGCCATCGGGTTGGCCCGGGACAATGCGGAAGCGGCCGGCTTCCTCGGAGAGATGCGCGTCATCACCCGTGAACTGCGCGCTTTCAGCGAGGTCCCGGCCTCACCACCGCTCAGTTCCAGCCAGGTGGACCGTCTGGCCCAAGCCATCGTAACTCGCCTCGACGTCTCACGGCCGCGGCCTCAATCCAAACCAAAGGGACGCTTGAGACGCTGGGGAGCACCGATCGGCGCGCTTTCCTCGCTTGCCCTGATGGCCTGCTGCCTGTTGATCATTCTCTGGACTGGTCGCCAGGGAGACGATCGCAGTGCAGGTAGGCGAGTGGTACTGTTCCCGGGAGGATTCAATCTTGGCGGCGGGGGCCATCTGGTTCTTCCGGCTGAGCCCGGCAGTATTGTCCAAACGCTCTCCGGTCCGGGCTTGATCCGTCTCGACGAACGAACAACTCTCGTGCTGGCGCCCCATTGTGTCCTGGAACTGGGACAGCGCGGCGAACCGGTATTCCTGCGGGAGGGGCGCTTGTACGTCAGGAGTCGGGGCACCACCGCCGTTGTTTCGCCCGGCGCCAGCTTCGACCTCAGCGTCGGTCTCGCGGAAGTCCGCGTCACGCCGGACTACACGTTATGGCGCGTGTTCGACGGTCGTGGCCTGCTTCATGCGGGGCAGCAATCCTATGCTGTGGCCCCCCATCAGCAGGTTCTACGGGAACTTCCTGGGGGCGCGGTCAGCCTGCTCAGAGATCGGCCTGCTTCACTGCCAGAATGGGCGGAGCGGCTGTTCGACAATCCGTCACCTTGAGTCACAGGCGAATCACCGCCCGGGCCACATTAACTGTGAACGGGAGTCTCAGGCCGTCCTTTCCGCGCAGGACCGCCTGAGCTTCCTTTCTTCCGGGTACGGCATCAACCGGTATCTGCAACCGATACCCCCCCGGGGCAACGTGCTGAGGCGTTGGCCATCCAAACGGCAGATCCCACTCCTCTACCTGCTTGGCCGGTTCGATGCGGAGTGCTAACGTGTCGCCCGGATGAACGCTGGATAGCTCCAGACTCACCGCGGCCACGGCAGGCACGGGCTCGAAAGTGAAACCGGGCAGCGCCTTCACATAGACGGGAAAGCCCGTATCCAGCGTCACGTTCCAGATTCCGCCCTCACGATGGGGAACAACTATGTGGCCCATGCCGTCCGTGATCACCACGTCGGCGTCAGTCCGGAAACTGAGAATCCGGCCACTGTCAGGAGCGCAAACGGCCACGATGTCTGCCTGCCCATTGGTGAAGCGGAACGCATACGCCCCCATCCCCACATCCACCTCTCCGGTCAGCCGGTAACCGGCCAGAGTCCGGCACACGGTGGCCAGGGCGCGGTAGGCTGGCTTGGGCCGGAAATCATCGCGCACGAGCCCGAAGTTCTGTTCCATTTCGAAGCGGTCGGGACCATCGTTGCGGAAGTCGTACCAGGAGACGCTTCGCGCCGCCCCACTGGCCAGCGATGTCAGGTACACACGGGCGGCCAATGATGCCTGCCGCCGCTCGCTCCATCCCGTCCCCAGCTGGCTGGGGAAACCGATTTCGGTGATCCACACATCCCGGCCGTTCACGAGCTTCTTAACCTCCCGAAGCTCCCGGATGTAACCCAAGTCCTCCAGCCGGCCGCGATACGGATGGATGGTCAGCGCGTCAAACTTCCCGCCCCAGGCCATAACGTTGCGAATGAATTCCGTATCGATTCCGGAAGTGGAGCACCCCATGACGATGGCCGAGGGGTCCTCACTTTTTACCGCCTCGTAGGCCTGAGTGAGCAGAGTCGCGTACATCTCCTTGGGACCGGTCCAGAAGAAGATGTTCGGCTCGTTCCAAATCTCCCAGTGGCGGATGCGGTCTTTGTAGCGCCGGACCACCTCCCGAACCCAGCGGCAGTACGCATCGATGCCCTCCTGCGTATTGGGCCGCGTCCAGGAGGACCAGTAGTCGAGCAGGCCGTACACGCTGATGCCCTGAGACAGCGCCACCTCGACCATCTGATCGTAGAAACTCCAGTTGAATTGCCCTTCCACCGGCTCGATGGTGTGCCAGAGAAACTCCTCACGGGTCCATTTCACGCCCGCATGGCGAGCCAATTCTGCCAGTTGAGTCATCTTGGCTTTCGCCTGATGATTGCCGTTCCACCGATAGAGATAGAGCCCGGCACCCATCGGGCTGGCCGGGTCGAGTTTCGCACTGCCCGGATCCTTCGGCACCGTGCTCAAGCCGATCGACACGGGCTTGGACGTGAAGCCCGGCTCGATCCACTGGAACACCGCCTCGACGAAGTGCTCCTTGCCCAGCGAATGGGCGAATGCTCGCCGCAACGGTTCCGCACCGCCCGGAAGCGACAGATCCACGGCTTCCATGCCCAACCGCCTGGACAGCCCCCGATATTCGCAGACCAGCCGCCCACTCGCCGGTCCAGGGCGCAGGCTGCGCAGCTCGACGGAGAATGGCACGTTGCCCTGCCCGTCGGGCTCGTCGATGTCGGGAATGAGCAGGACTGCTTCCTCGGCTCGGAAGCGGGTCTCAACCTCCAGCCGCTTGAGTCGAATGCTGCCGCTGGCCGGCCCACCTGGACGGCGGCTCAGCCAGATGCGGGTGATCCGAAGCGGATACCGCACCTGCCCATCATTCTGCCCGCTGTGGTGCTTCCAGGTGGAGAGGTCGTCCAGGGGCACCTCGAAGGTTTGCTCGCCCCGTCCGACGACGCCAATGGAGCGATGGAAGACTTGGAAGTGCGAGCCCAGTTGAGCGTGCATCTCGTGCCCTGAGCCGTCTCCTTCCAGAACGAGACGCAACCCCAGCGGCCGACCACCCAGCAGGGAAAAGCCGGCGTGAATGGCCGCGGTATCGGTGCCCTCCCCGAATACATAACGCCATGTGCCGTTCTGTAGCGTGCTGCCATTGCCACCGCCCGCGCGCCAGGCGTCGGTCGTACCGAAGTCCGTGGCGACGTAGCTCGATGCATGCGTCGACCCATCTGCCGCCTCGGCCGGCAGCAACTCGACGTTGTCGATGAGCAATACACCTGTACGAGGTTCCGCATTGTTCTCGATCAGGATGCCGATCTGGCGGAGCGGGAACCGGACCTGTCCGTCACCGGCCCCGCCGAACGAATGATCCCAACGGGCCAAATCCACTTCAAGCTGCTGCCAGCCTTCGAAGGTGTAGTCGATGCCCTTCTGAAAGGTCTGCCCACCTTGGTCGACTGCTCGGAAGGTCACCCGATGTGCACCGGCTTTGCGCAGCCAGATGCGAAGCATACGCCCCGTGGCTTCCTTGGGCACTGCCCAGTTTGCCTGGACGTAGTTCCCGCCCCCCACGAAGGAGAAGTTCATCGCCAGACAGCCCGGCGAGTCGTGGCCATCATGACGGTTCCACTGGATTCCGCCTGTCGCTCCAGGGAATTCCGGCCCGTGGTGAAACGACCAACCCCGCAGACTGTCAGCGGTGGCGAACTCGAGCACGGCGGCCAGGCCCGGCCGTGCGCTCAGATCGTTCACACTCCATATCGCGAACACGAACAGGCAAAAACGCATCAGCAACTCCGATGGGCAACGCCGGACGCGTCTGGAGCCGCCCGGGCAGGGAACATGATGGCCGGACGCCAATGACCGGCATGCGCTCACAAAGCCGGCGACCAGGCGGCCAGTCGTTCACGCAGCCGGGCGAAGCAGTCGGCGGACAGAACCACTTCCGTCAACAGGGACTGGATCTGCTGGGCCTCCAGGCGGTCGAAATCCTCGGGCCTGGGCACGATCAGCAGGCCCCCCAAATCGACGGATCCAGGACTGATCAGCAGTTCTTCGGGCCCCGTACCATAGACGGCGGGCCGATGCGCGGCCCTTGGAAATAAGTAAAAAACCCAACGGTCGTCCTGCCTGACGGCGAAAGCGTTCAACATGGGCTCCGGCTCAGCGGGATGAACATCGCCAATCATGGAAACAACGTCGGTGATGACTTTAGCGAGCAATCCTTTGTCGGGGCCGGTGAGGACCACCGTCGGCAACCGGCCCTCGCTCGTGACACCCACGCGCACCGGCTCGGAGTGCAGCCATTCGATCCACTCCCCGGCCGGAGAAGACCGCCCGCACAGATACGAGAGCAACTGGGCCTCGAAGGGCATGGCGGCCGCACGAACTGCCTGAACGTGGAGGTGGTCGGGAGCCGAGGCCCCGCAATGCGGCCCGTTGTAGAAGAGCGTGTAGCGCCC
>BTUC01000039.1:0-26082 GCA_045863575.1 Phycisphaerae bacterium | reverse complement strand
GCAAAGCCCCGACCGTTCAGCCCGCTGGCGGCCGCAGCTTCAACCCGCTACGGAACTGACGAACGGGAAAGGGCGCTAGCATCCCGGGTCGGCCGGAATGTCCGGGCCGCTGACGCAGTTCACAAAAGCGGTCAAATCGTCCTCGTCCACATCGCCGTCGCCCTCGCCGCCGTTGTCGCGATCGAAGCACTGGCACAGACCGGGCTCGTGGGCCAGCCCGTCTCCGGTGAAACAGGCCTGGAACTTGCCGAAATCCGACTGGTCCACGTCCCCGTCCGCGTCCGCATCAGGGAACGGCGTAGGACACGGACACCTCGTGGTCGCACAGTCGGTTCCCAGGCCTTGGAACGTACCCGGGCACTCGCCGACGTAGGTTTCCGAGCAGTCGCCGACGGGCAGACAGCATGCTCCCCGGCAAGTGGTGGGCCCGCACGGCTGGCCTCCGCCGGCAAAAGTTCCGCCCGCGGCGATGCACTCGTCCGGCAGCATGGTGGCGCAGTCGGAACCGCCCAGGCAGCAGGCGCCCGGACCGGGGGTGCCGCCGGATACCGCGATCTTGTCGAACTCGAGCCATTTGGTGCCCAACTCGGGCTTGCTGCCGTCACAGCCGTCATAGCCCATGTGGATGCAATGCCGGTTGCCCTGGCAGGTGTATGATTCGCTGCTGATCTGGCAGCCGATGGATGAACCGAGGTGCAGCTTGTTGAATTGCCCCACGTAGTGGCGCTTGAGCCCGGTAACGGTGCTGGTCACCGCTTCGTACACGCCGCCTCCCATGGGCGTGTTCTTCGCGAACATGGTGATGTCCACGGTGTTGGTTCTGACCGTCATGGTGATCACGTTGATCTTGGCTCCGATCACGAAGTACATGCCCTCCGACGTGGTCGACCACACCGCGTTCTCGCCCTCCGGCCCGGGGCGGTCGGGATGCAGGATCCGCCACTTGAGGCCGTCATAGTAGGTCAGGTACGGGTTGGTGGGCTTCTGGTTGCTGGGGGTGTCGCAATGGCAGGGATTGTTGTCCAGCAGGGCGTTGATGCCCACGGCGACCGCCGTCCGCACGTTGGTTTGCAGCGGCGGGCAGAAGGGGGCGGCGTTCCGGGTCTCGTAAGACTGGCAGACGAACGGCCAGGCTGCCGGCACACTGTTCTGCCCCGGCGGGCAGGAGGAATTGCAGTTGATGCAGCCTGATCCATTGTCCGCGCCAACCAGAATGTAATCCATCGGCGAGCGATTCTGGTTGGGCACTCCGGTGTCCAGGAACAGCTCCAGGACCCCGATGTCCCAGGGGGCGTGAAAGTTCGCCGCCACGCCTCCACTGACGTCGTACCGGAGAACCAGCGGCTCCTGGTCGGAGCCGCCCACCGCATCGTACTGTTCCCCGAAGGTGTACTGGATGTCACCGGTCAGATCCACGGTTGCCTGGCCCAGGTCCCCGGCGGGATGCCTCAGGCCCAGCGGTGGATCATCGAACAGCTTCGTATCCTCGTCTCCTTTGAACTCAACACCACAGGCATTGCCGGTGTCATTGATCCTGGAAGTGCGCGGGAACTGGCTGCGCACGACGGCCCAGCTCCAACTGCTGTCCGGGCATTCCTCCGGAGGCGGCGGCGGGCAGGCCGGCGCGCCGTTGCACAGCCGATCCACTGAATTGCAGTAAATCGCGCTGCTGTGACACGAAGGCTCGTCGGGTGGATAGTTGCTGTTGCACCAGGTGTCGGCCAGTGCACCGGTGGGGAGGGCCACGACCCAGGCGACGAGAATGAGCGCTGCTTTTGGATTCATCTTTCAACAACCCTCTCTAGCTGGACATGAGGACCGGAAACGTAAACGGCTGGTTCACTTTCGTCGACGCCGCAACATCAGCGCCCCTATGCCGAGCAGGGCCGCGACGGCCGGCTCGGGCAGGGTCTTGATTTCGGCGCCGGTGCCCAGGAAAGTCTCCTGGGTGATATCAAAGCTGTAGCGGGCTTTCACTTGAATTGTGTAGGTCGTATCCGGCGTCAGGCCGGTCACTGTCCGGGTGCCCCAGATCGGGTCGATGCGCCACGCCGGCGAGCCGGTCACCGTGCCATCCGGCTGCACCCAGTCCACCCCGATCGTATATCCGCCTCCACCGATGGTCACCGCGTATTCGGCGAGGTTGTTGGCCGCATTGTCTCCCGGATCGACGTTGACATCGAACGTCGTGAAGCTCGCATTGCCGGCGGCAGGGGCCGGGGGCACGTAGGCGTGATAAGCCACGATGTCGTCCCAGTAGGTGAGCAGACTGCCGTTGCTGGTATTCCTGTCGCTGTGGAGAAAGAGGTTCACAGTGGTAGAGACGGCATTGCCTCCGGCCAGAGCCATCTCGTGCCACTGCTGCCTTTGCGACCCCGCAGGCAGCCAGTTGCTCAGCATGGTGGCGGCCAATGCCGAGGTTCCTCCGTCCCAGGCTGCCCGAATGGAGGTTTCGTTATACTGGCCGGCCGAGTCGGGCCAGACCCAGCCGCCGAAGGTGAAGGCATCACCGATGCTGGCATCCAGCGCCTGGCGGATGCCGAAGTTGGCGGCGTTGTTGCCCGCGTTGCCCGAGAGCTTCTGCGAGCTTGCACCACCATGCACAATAGAGGTTTCTTTGGCTTGTCGGGGCGAAGGACCGGTGATCGAGCCCCCGGAATAGTACGTCCACGGCGAGGCGACCCCGCTGTCAAAAGGATCTTCCATGCCGCCGTTCTGGAGTACCGGTGAGCCCAGCACCGGGCAGAACATCGCCGCCACCGCCAACGCAATCAGCAGCCTTTCCATGGTTCCCTCCTTTGGTCCGAATCCGAGGTGTTCGTCCGGGTCGCGGCCCGGATGTCCGCTTCCAGCACTGTGGTTGGGGAAGCTCACCGTTCCGGGGTAGCGGCCGCAAAGGTCGTGGAACAGATATGATCGACCGTACGGTCGTGCCTCGTGCGCGGCCAAGTGGGTTCAGGCCGCGGCAGCGAATGGGCTTCTTTCAGCCACACGCTACAGACTACCACTCGGCAAAACCACTGTCAACAGAAAATCCCAAAATCTGTATGCAGCATTTGTGCCAATGTGGCCCGCTGCTCAATTCAGGTACCGTTTGAGCCAAAATAGCCCTTAGAAGCTTGGAAATGGCTATTCGTTACAGTGGTAGCGTACGTCCTCAGCGAACTTTGCCGGGCGGTTTGTCAACAGTTCGAGAGCGGGGCCTGGAGAGGGGGATCGGCTCATGCGGACGCTGCTTTTTTGTGCTCAACCTCCCAGGCGCCGATCAAGTGTTGCCGAAGTATCCGTTTGGCCTCATCGGCATCGCCCCGGAGGATGGCGGCCAGGACATCGCGGTGTTCCCTGATGCTCCGCTCCTCCCGCCGGACCCAATCAGGGCCTTGCTTGATCGCCGCATGCAGGATGGGAACCGGAGCATGGCGATAGGCGATGGTCAAAACGTGATTGTGCGCGGCCTCAATGAGCGATTCATGAAAGCGCCAGTCAGCCTCGACGGTGCTCAGGTGATACTCCTCACCGACCAGTTGCTCGAGCAGATTGCAGGCATTCGTCAGTCGCTCCAGACCCTCGGGCGTATTGAGCCCCTTGGTGCAGATTACGTCGATGGCACAACCCTCCAGGGCCAGTCGCACCAGCAAGGTGTTGAACTCGTCCTCTTCAGTAAGTACCGGCACGACATAGCCGGTTTTCTCGCCGCGTCGGATCAGCCCCTCCGACTCCAGCCGTGCAAACGCCTCCCGCAGGGCGGTTCGGTTCACGGACAGACGATTGGCCCACTCGACCTCCGCGAGACGCGAGCCGGGCTGGATCTGCTGAAGGATGAGGTGGCGACGCAGTTGGTTGTAGGCGGCATCCCGCTGAAGGTCTTCGCGAATGGTGGGCGCCGGTGCGGCCGCCAGGCTCCGTTTGTCGGTTAATCTGCTCATGATCATAGTATACCTTGGTGTCGACTGAATGCCTAACGTTTTGTCGCCGGAAAATCCGGCCCTCGCGAACGCGTTTCCGCTCGGCGGCAGGGGCAAATCTCATCGACCGCGGAAAGACAGGTTCCGTCAATCGATTACAGATCTCGGATTACAAGGGAGTTACGGAAATCCGCAGCTCGCCCCTCACGTCCCGGGCGAATGGGGTCCAGGTGGAATTCTGAAAAAAGCGGCGGCTGTACCGGCGAGCAATGCGCGAGACAAAGCGGACGGCGCTCAGACGTTGCTCGCCAGGCTCTATCGTGAGCCATCCCAGCGCTTGATCGATTTAAAACTCTGAGCCAGAACGGTTTGCGTGCCGTACAGTCTTTTATGAGCTGGTGCTTGGTGCTGTGGTGATCGCTAGTGCAAGTGTGTAGACAGGTTAATTCGAATTCTGTCGCCAGATTTCCCGCAGAGCGGTCTGCGGTCCTACCTCAACGGAGCGTAGTCAATCCTCGCAGCCTGGCTCCGGGTTGCGACCGCTGCCGCTCATGCACCTCTGGAACAGCCCGAAATCAGTTTGATCGACGTCGTTGTCCCCATCCAGATCGGCCCCCTGGCAGTCGGGGTCGTTCTGAGGTTCCTGGGGAGCTGACATACAGGAGAGGATCAGCGAAACGTCCGATCCATCGACGTCGCAATCGTGGTCAAAGTCTGCGAACACGGGGATGGTTACGGCCACGGCGATGGAGGTGCAAGCCAAACTGGAACAGCCGGATGCCGATTGCAGTGTTCTCGCATAATAGGTGGTCGGGACAATGGGGTTGACCGTCGGTGAACCGCCGCCGGACACGAGAGTCGAGCCGCAACCGCCGATGAACCACTCGATGGTATCGCCACCAGCGCCCGGCTCCGCGGAGAGCTGGATGTTTTCGCCGGCGCAGATCGCGGTGGGGGCGGCACTGACCGATAGTGGAGCCCCGGGCGGCGCACACCCGTCGCCGGGGGTGCCCTCAGCACCGGGCCCCAGGTTGCTTTCCTGGGGATAGGTGCTGCTGTAGCGGGCCTTGGCCTTGAACGTGTACTGTGTTCCGGCCGTCAGCCCAACGACCGTTTGCGTCGCCCAGCCGGCATCCGTTTGCCAGAGGGGGCCGGTGGTTACGCTGCCATCCGCCTGAACCCAATGCGTTCCAAGGACATACGATCCGCCGCCGATGCTGATGGCGAATTCAGCACTGCTGTTCATCGAGTTGCAGCCGGGGTCCAGGTCCACGCCGAGAGAGTCGTTGCCCGGGCTCTTCACGAGCGGTGCGGGTGGCACGTAAGCCCAGCAGGCGCTCACATCGTCGAAACACGACCAATACTGACCGGTGCCACCGCGCAGGACGTCCAGGAAGACGGTTACCCCATTGGCCGTCGTCGCCTGACCGGAAACATTGCGCTGGGTCCAGACCTGCTTGGTTGTGACCGTCTGCCACCCGCTGGTTGGAGGTGTTGTCGACCCGTCAAACCGTGCCCCCAGGCGGGCGGTCTCATAGGTGTTGGGTGAATTCTGGTAGGCCCAGGCCACGAAGGTAACCGCATCCCCGACGTTTGCACCCACGGTCTGGCGGACGCCGGCATAAGCGCCGGCCCCACTGGATGGGGGCTCGATCTCCTGTGCGTTAGGTGAACTGACCTGGACACTGGTATTCTTGCTGAACTGACCGCTTCCCGAACTGTAGCTGGTCCAGTTCGGGGCTACGGACCAGCCGCTGGTGGAATCGTCAAAGCTGCCGTTCAGCAGGGCGACCGGGCTGCACGCGTTGATGGTCAGCACGGCTTCTTCAGAGGTGGCGCTGCCGCATCCGGTGCTCATCACGACGCAGCGGTAGCCGCCGACATCTTCAGCGGCGAAGCTGGAGATGGTCAGCGTGGCCGTGGCCACGCCCGAGTAATGGCCGCCTTCGCTCAGATCGCTCTCGTCTTTCTGCCACTGATACGTCAGCGAGCTGCCGCCCGAGGCCTCCACCCTGAGCATGGCCGTGGCGCCCGGCACGACGCTCTGGCTGGTCGGCTGCCGGCTGATCTCCGCGGCGCTGGTGAGAATCAGCCGGGCCGCGTCGGAATAGCTCGTACTTGTGCTGTCGGTCACTGCGCAGCGGTAGTCGGCCTCGTCATTGGCGCTCGCGTCGGCGATGGTCAGCGTGCGCGTCGTCACTCCTGAATAGGGGCCGCCATTATCAAGATTGACGCCGTTCTTTTGCCATCTGTAACTAAGCGTGCCCTGGCCCGTGGCGGTCACGCTGAACTGGGCAGTTGAGCCTTCGCACACGTTCTGCACCGTCGGATGCTCCGTGATGCTCACGGTGCTAATCACGAGTGCAGCCTGATTGGAGGTCTGGGTCCCATAGGGGTTGGTCACCACGCAACGGTAGCTGGCCACGTCATTGCCGTCGATCGATGAGACCGTCAGAAACGGCGTCGTGCAGCCGGAATAATGGCCGCCGTCGTACAGGTTGGAGCTGTTCTTCTGCCAGCGGTAGGTGAGCTGGCTTCCGCCGGTGGCCACCATCGTGAAGGTGGCCGAGCCTCCTGCCAGCGCACTCTGCGGCGATGGATGGGCCAGGAGGCTGGGCGGGCTGGTGTTCTGCTGGCAGACGGAGGAGGCGAAGTTGCAGATTCCCGGCCAGACGTGCTGATCGAACCGCTGCTGAAGCGTCATCCTCAGTTGGGGGTCGGTGGTAACGATGACGATTTTGGCGACGTCGAGGGTCCCCAGCGAAAGGGTCAGATTGTTCCCGTTCTGCGAGGTGCCGACGTTGCCGATCCCCGTCCGGCCCACCTCAAATGCCATGGGGGAAGAGATCATCCACGATGGCAGACCCAGCGAGACTGACGCGTTGCTGATCGGATTGCCGTGGAAGCCCTGATCGTTGTAGTAGTCGTCGGTGACCACGAACAGAATCAGCGTGTCGGTGCTTCGGGCCAGGCCTCGCACCCAGACATGGGTGCTTCCGGTAGCATCCAGATCTACGGGGTGGCTGGTCACCAGGTACGGTTGGAGCAGCTTGGCCTCGGCCCCGATCAGGCCGATTTCCCTCCAGAGGGCCGGATCCTGGGGCTGTAGGTTCTGGCCGGAGAGGCCGTTGGAGGCACTGGGGTTTCTCTTGAACCACCAGTAGCAGATGCCCTTGGCACCCGCGGCCATCGAGTAGTAGGCTTCGATGCGCTTGGTCTCCGGGGCCGCCCACGGCCAGGGGTCCAGCGGCCCGTCATTGTTGATCTGGCACGAATAGAGCAACTGCCGGGAAGGGTTGGGTTCCGCCGCCCGTGCTCCTGCCTTGGCGGTGGCATAGACCACCGTGGCTTTGCGGTACAGCGGCAGCGTGTGGGGAAGGTCGGTATAGGCGTGCCTGACCTTGGGTTGGTAGTAGTGATCGATGGCCAGGCAATCGGTGAGCTGTCCGTAGGCATACCAACTGTAGGGCTTCCAGGTGCCGTCCAGGTTGATGGTGGTGGGGCGGTTCTTGACCTTGCGGAGGTCCTCGCCCACGGTGATGAAATGCATCCCCATGGTGCCAGCCTGGTTAGAGCTACAGGGCAGCTTGTAGCCCGTGCCGCAGAAGTTGTTGACCAGATTGGCTTCTTCGATGTCGGGCTCGTCGTCGACGAACCACATCCGGGGGTTCTTGCTCCAGGTGCCCCAGTCAGGGCTGTCCTTGATGAAACCGTAGTTGCGGCTGTCCGCGTAAGCTTTTCCCTCGCCGGTTCCGAGGAACTGCATGAGACCGCCGGATGCGCTGTTCATCTCCAACGTGTTGATGCCGCGGTCCAAGCAGGTGTCGAGCCAGGCCCGGGCCATCGTGTAGTTCCCATCCGGGATTTCGAACGCGGCCCACGACCCGTAGACAAAGGGGTTTACCCAGCACCGCACGCCTCCCGTGGCCCTCTGGTTATCGGGATAGATGCCCTGGAAGACGTGATAGGACATCTCCGGCAGCGCAGAGGCCAGCGAGATCACTGACACCGCATGGTTGGTGTTCGGATCTCCGACCGTGTGGGTGGTGGTAGTCACGTCGACGCCATCCATCATGACGGTGGCTGGCGCGGCCCCGCCCGGCCGTCGCCAGTAGAGGTACACCTTTTTGAGGTCCTCCGCGAAGCTGATGTTGGCCAACTGGGGCACGCCGGCATCTACCTCGATGGCCGTGTTGAGGACGTTGGCGGAAGTGTCGACACTGACGGCCACCGTCGGCGTGGTCGGAACACGGCGCAAGCGGATGATGACCTGTCCGACGCCGCCGGCCGGGACCGATTTTGGGTCCATCTTGAACCAGGCCGGCTCACCCGCATCGAGAATATCCTGCGGCGGATTGTCCCACCTGAACCAGATGCTGTTGGTGATGTGGTCGTTGAGGCTGAGTTGCCGCAGCGCGTATTTCAGGCTATGGCCGGCCAGAAACGCATCGTCCAGCGTCACGGCGGACGTCCCGTCGTTCTTCAGGAAGACGTGAAGGTTGGCGCCGTTGAGAGCGATGCCGCAGGACGCGGGATAATCCCGGTCCTTCCAGAAGCACTGGTACTCCGGAAAAGGCTCATCCTGCTGGTACTGGACGCCCAGGAGGGAAACGGCCGCGTTTCCCGCGCCGCAGCCGAACCCACCGGCCACCAGGGCCGCAAGCAGGTACCCACGGCAAGAGCGGGTGGATGTCATATCGATGCTCCTTTTCGCTCTCCAGGCGATGTGGAAAACCGCGAAGGGTTTCAGCTTCCGCAGTCAGGATCTCCTGTAACTCCAGGGCCGCTCAGGCACCCGATGAACACGACGAGATCGTTCTGGTTGACTCGTCCGCCTGGATCCTGGTCGAGATTGGCATCGGCACAATGCGGATCACGCAGCGGACCCGTGGCCGGGTCCAGACAGGCCTGTAGATGGCCGAAATCGTCCATATCCACATCCCGGTCCTGATCGAAATCACCGGGAATCGACGGCGTGATCGTGCCGTCGGTGGTGACCCCCACGGCGGCGGGCCCCAGGGTGCTTTCCTGTGTATACGTGCCGCTGTAGCGCGCTTTGACCTGGAATGAATAGGAGGTATCCGCAGCCAGGCCGGTCACCGTCTGGGCCGCCCACTCCGCGTCAGTCTGCCACACGGCGAAGGTAGATACGCTTCCATCGGGCTGCACCCAATGATTGCCGAGCATATGTCCCCCGCCGCCGATGCTGATGGCGTACTGGGCAGCGCTGTTGTTCGAGTTACAGCCGGGATCGACGTTCACCTCCAGGGTGGCGGTCGTGGCCTGGCTGATCATCGGCATGGGCGGAACGTAGGCGTGGTACACGGTCACGTCGTCCCAGTAGGTCGTGGTGTCCACCGCGCCGACCCGCTTCACATCCAGGAATAGATAGGTCGTGGTATCGGTCGCGTTGAAAGCCACCGGTCCCAGTGTGCACCAGGTATCCTTGGTGAAACTGGTCAATGTCCGTAGCCAGGCGTTGGGGCGGGCGCTGGACGTGTTCACTCCAATCTGCGGATTGACGCCCGTCGAGGTCGCGGTGGGATAGGCATAGGCCAGCACGGTGAGCGCATCGCCCACGGCGGTGTCGAACGCCTGGTAGACGTGAGCCCAGGCCCCGATCGCATCCCTGGCCTTTACTCCTTGAGCGCGTGTTGATCCGGGCCTGACGATCGCGGTAGACTTGACGAACTGATTGGCGACCGTCTCGCTGTAGGCCCCCGTCCACCCCGGAGCCACCAGGCCGGACGGCCAGTTCTCAAAGTCGCCGTTCTCCAGGCCGGCCGAGGGGAGGCATGATTGGAGGGTCAGAGCCGCCGCGTTGGAGGTGGCGCTTCCGAATGCATCGGACACGACGCATCGGTAGGAGGCCACGTCGGAGCCGTCAGCTTCGGTGATGGTCAGTGCCGGCGTCGTCACTCCCGAATAGTGACCTTCGTTGGCCAGATCCGCCTGGTTCTTCTGCCACAGGTATGAGAGGGGCTCGGTGCCGGCTGCAGCCACCGCGAAGCTCGCCGTGCCGCCGGGGGCCACCGACTCATCCGACGGATGCTGGGTGATGATCGGGCCGCTGGGCGTGCCCAGCATCAGTGTGGCCGCATTCGATGGCGCCGTCCCGTACGGGTTGGCCACCACGCAATAGTAGCCGGCCACATCATCGTCATCGGCCGACGAGACGGTCAACGCCGCCGTGGTGCAGCCCGAGTAGTGACCGCCGTCCGCCAGGAGTGAATTGTTCTTGTACCACTCATAACTCAGCGGACTACTGCCGGATGCGACGACTGTAAACACGGTAGAGCCGCCGGGCACGACCACCTGGTTCATCGGGTGCTGGACAATGCCCGGCGGGGCGTTCTGCGGCAAGCAGTGCTCGGGTGCAAACGCGCACACGCCCGGCCGGACCTTCTCCTCGTAGCGTTGCTGGATCATGGGACGTAACGTGGGGTTGTTGGTGATGACGATCATGCGGGTCAGGTTCAGCGTGCCCAGGTGGATGGTCAAATCGCTTCCGGCCAGCGATGTGGTCACATCGTGAAGGCCGCTGGGGCGGACCTCGAACGCGCTGGGGGCGGGGGCCCGCATCCACGACGGCAGCGTGGCCGTGACGGTCGCATTGGGGACCGGGGTGTAATGGCAGCCGCTGAAGTCGTTGTAGTAGTCGTCGTTCACCGCGAGCAGGATGATCGTGTCCGTGCCCGAGGCCAGCGCTTTCGCCCACACGTTGCTGCTCGGGGAGAGGGTCATCTCGACCGGGTGGCTGGTGACCAGGATCGGGGCGACGGTCTTGATCTCGTTGCCATAGAGGCCGATTTCCTTCCACAGGTTTCTCGCCGCCTGCGTGGATTGATCGCCCAGGCCGTGAGCCGGCCAACCGCTCCAGTTCAGCCACCAGTAGCACAGACCTTTGGCGCCGGCGGCCAGCGCGTAGTACACCTCGATCCGTTTGGCCTCGGGGGTCGGATAGGGCCAGATGCTGTTCACGTATTCCGGGTCGCACGCGTTCTCGTGGGTACACTTCCACGAGCAGGAATACAGGATGACGTTGCTCGGATTGGGCTCGGCGGCCCGGGCGACTGCCTTGGAGACAGCGTAGATGTAGGTAGCCTTCTCATAGACCGGGATCACATGCTGATCCCGCCAGTAGGCGTCCTGAAGCCGCCTTTGATAGTAAGGGTCGACCTGCAGGATATCGACGGCCTGCCCGTAAGCATAATAGTTCTCAGGCTTGAAAGCTCCGTCCATGTTGACCGAAGTCGGCGTCAGCGGTCGAATCGCCCGCAGCGCCTCTCCCTGCTCGATGGTCCGCATGGCCAGGATGCCCATGGGACTGCGGCCACAGGGCAGCCGAGTACCGGTGCCGCAGTGGGTGCGTTCCATGTTGGCATCCTCGGCATCGACTTCATCGTTGATGAAGAACATGTCCGGGCCCAGTCCGGCCGTATCGAACTTGGTCTTATCGCCTGAGATGTAACCGTATTCGCGGGCCATCATGTCCGCGCTTCCGGCGGGCGTGTTCAGGTAGCTGACGACTTTCCCCACGCTGACCTGGCAACTGTTGATGCCGTGGTCGGATGATTCCGCGATCCAGTCTTCGATCGTGTAGGCAGGACTGGACTCCACATCGAACGTGTTGTACGTGGCGTGAATGAACTTGTTGACCCATGTTCGCAGCGACGCCGTGGCCGTCGCGCCGTCAGCGTAAACGCCCTGGTACACGTGGTACGACATGTTGGCCAGCGGTGTGGGAAAGGACAAAACCGTGGCGGCGAAATTGACGCTGGGGTCGCCGACGGTGGTCGCGTGGGCGGTCACATTGATGCCGTCCATCCACACCGAGGCCGGCGCGGCACCGCCATTGCGGCGCCAGTGGAGGTACACCTTGCTGCGGTCCTGCGAGAAGCCCACGGAAGCCAATTGGGGTGCGTCGGCGTCGACCGGGATGGCGGCGTTGATGGTGCCCCCGGAGGTGACGAGGGTGAGGCTGACGGGGCGGGTCACCGGGATCTGCCGCAGCCGCACCACCACGTGGGCCACCCCGCCGGCCGGGATGGTCGTCCCCGGATCGACCTTGTACCAGACCGGCTCGCCGGCATTGAGGATGTCCTGGGGGGGGTTGTCCCAATAGAAGAAGATGCTCCGCGCATCGTGCACGGTCGTATTCAGCTTGAGCACTGTTCCCAGGTCGTACCCGGCCAGCCTCACGCTGCTGACCGTTACCGCGGACCCGCCGGTGTTCTTCAGGAACGCATGGACGTTGCAGCCGGGATTGGGGTTTACGCTGCACGAGGTGGGGTAGTCCCTGTCTTTCCAGATGCAGTTGAACTCCGGCAGCCAGTCATCCTGCTGGTACTGGATACCCAGCAAGGTGACCGCGGCGTTGACGGTGGTGCAGGCAAGGCTGCTGGCCAAGGCGGCTGCCAGAAGGCAATCGCGGTACCCCTGACGTATTATGGAGCATCGCATTGTTCTTGCACCATGCGAAAGATTTGCCTGTCAGCCCGATCAGTTCTAAACGTGCAGCCCGGGTAACGAGATCGTTGATTCCGCGGCTCGGCCAATGGCCATCATACTACAACAGCCGAAATTGTCCACGCTCTTTCTATCTTTCTGGCAACAAATTCGTGGCGATGCCGTCAACAGAAGTGGCCGGGCTTGTGGTGCAAGACTGAACAGCCGGCCGTCGCGGGGAAATAGGGGTGCACCATGATTGGAGCTCAAACCCGAATGGCGAAATCCGAATGACGAAAGAATGGCGAAGGCCTGAATGAGGAATCAACTCCGCATCCGGCACCACGTTCATCATTCGATATTCTGGTTATGACATTCTTTCGACATTCTGGTTTCGACATTCGTCATCCGGTTCAGTGCCTCTCAAGTCTCTGGGGTGAACGATCCGGACTATTGGATGGTCCAGCCGCCGTCGATAACGATGCACTGGCCGGTGATATTGCGGGCTGTCTCGGCGGACAGGAACTCGATCGTGGCCGTGACCTCTTCCACACGGATGAAGCGTGTCTTGGGCATGGGCTTAAGCATGATCTGATCGATCACCTGCTGCGGAGGAATCCCGTGGGCCTTGGACTGGGCTTCGATCTGGGCTTCCACCAGCGGCGTGCGGATGTAGGAAGGGCAGATCGTGTTCACCGTGATGTCCACGTCGGCCGTTTCCAGGGCCAACACCTTCGAGAAGCCCAGCAGGCCGTGCTTGGCGGCCACGTAAGCGGACTTGAATGAGGAGGCCACCAGCGAATGGATGGAACCGATGTTGATGATCCGCCCGAAGCCGTTCCTGCGCATCAGCGGCAGCACGACCCGGGTCATGCGACAGGCGCCCGCGAGCATCACGTCGATGAGCAGGTCCCACCGCTCCTGCGGAAACTCCTCCAGTGGGGCCACGTGCTGCAGGCCGGCGTTGTTGATGAGCACGTCGATGCGCCGTCCGCGCAGCTCCTGCAGCAGTGCCTCGATACTCTCCGCGCGGGTGACGTCCAGGCCGTGGGCAGAACAAGTGAGGGGGCTGGCCGGCTGTTCGCTCTTCGCGATCATGGCCAGCGTCTCCGCAGCCCGCTCGGGGAACTGGTCGGTGACAATCACATCGTGTCCGTTCGTGGCCAACCCGATGGCCAGGCCTCGGCCCAGCCCGCTGCCCGCTCCCGTGATCAGGATGCTTCGGGAGGTCATGAGGGTTCCTCCGGTTGCTGGAGGCGAGCCTCGCAGTCGGCCCGCAGTTTTCGACGCATCACCTTGTTCGATGCCGTTCGAGGCAGTTGATCAACGAGGCAAACCTCGGAGATCTTGAACAGCGGATTCAGGTCCGTGCGGATCACCTGCTGGAACCCGGTGCGCCAGGTCTCAGCGGACTGGTTCGCTTGCTGATCAACCACGGCGTAGATGACCAGGCGGGTCGGCCCTCCGTTTGGCGGTTGCGCCGCGACGGCCGCTACGTCGCGCACGCCATTTACCTGTCCCAGCACGCGTTCGATCTCCGCCGACGAGACCTTGATGCCACCGAGATTCATGGCGTCGTCCGCACGGCCGAGCGCCCGGAAGTAGCCGTTGGGCAGCCGTTGCATCTGATCGCCGTGCCGGCGGAGCGGCCGGCCATCGGGGCCAAGAGGCGTGCCGTCGAAGTACACCGCCTGGTGGTCGGCGTTGAGCAGCGCCGTCGACGATCCCAGCGCCGGCGGGATCAGAAACAGCTCGCCTTCGTCGGCCGGCGCCTCCTTCTCATCGAGAATGACGAAGGCGTTGCCCAGCGCCGGTCCGGAGAAGGTACTGGGCACGTTCGGTTCGACGACGGTGCTGGTGATGTAGCCGCCGCCGATCTCGGTGCCCCCGCAGTACTCGATGATCGGCCGGCCTCCGGCCAGGGACGCAAGATAGGCCATGTCCTCCGGATTGGAGCACTCGCCGGTCGAACTGAACGCCCGAATGCGACTCCAGTCCAGGCCCTCCATGCACCCGGTCAGCTTCCACTGCCGCACGAGGCTGGGCACCACGCCGAGCATGTTGACGCCGGTGACGGCCACAAACTCCCCAAACGCCCGGCTGGTGGGCAGGTCGTCGAATAAGGCAATGGTGGCGCGGTTGATCAGCGTCGCAAACACCAGCCATGGTCCCATCATCCAGCCCAGGCTGGTCGGCCAGCACACCACGTCGCCCGGACGGATGTCGTGGTGGTAGTGGCCGTCGGAGGCACACTTGATGGGCGTGATCTGGTCCCAGGGGATCGCTTTGGGATCGCGCGTGGTGCCGGAGGAAAAGAGAACGTTGATCCAATCGGCGGGTTGCCGCGCTTCCGGTTCGTAATCGGTTTTTGCTGCCAGAAACTCATCCCAAGCCAAGTCTTTGCGGCGATGCGTGGCGGTGTCCGCCAGATCATGCCCGCCATCGTGGCAACTGTTCTGCGGCTCTGCCAGCACGATGGCCGGAGGCGCGCCGGCCTCAACGATCTTCTCGTAGAGCGGCAGCCTCCTGCCGCCGCGATAGAAGTGCGTGGCCGTGAATACTGCTTTGGCCTTGGAAATCTCCAGTCGCCGACGGATCTCCGGCGGGGCGAAGCTCTCGGCGATCGAAACCGCTACGCACCCTGCCTGGATAATGCCCAGGTAGATGCCGACGCTCTCAACGCGCATGTTCATGACGATGGCGATGGGGTCGCCTGGCGCGTAGCCGTGCCGTCGAAGGCCGTTCGAGACGCGGTTGCTCAGCGCGCGCAAATCGCCGTAGCTCATTCGGCCGATCTCGTCGCCCGATGCATCGCCGGTCACGATTGCGGTCGCATCCGCTGGTGGAGAGAAGCAGCTCTCGCAGATGTTCAAACGCGCCCCCGGCAGCCAGCGCGGCGTTCGCGGGTCGCGCTCGGGATCCAGTATGTGCGCGGGCGGCGTCCTGAAGCGGATTCCCAGCCGGCCGAGCGTGAAACGCCAGAAGCCCTCGTGATCGGTCACCGACCAGCGGTGCAGACTTCGATAGTCGACGAACCCCTGTCCGCGCAAGGACTTGCCGATGTTCGAGTCCGCCATGACCTCTGGCGAAGGAATCCAGCAGGGCGGCGCGTCAGGGTTCATGATTCGTCCCGGCTGCTTGTATAAGGCTCGGGCATCCACAAACCGAACCATGGCGAGGCCCAGATCACCGCTGAGCTCCGGCTTAGATGTTATGCTATCGACTGCGCTCTCCCAAAGTCAAAGCGGGCGCCGGCCGTTTCAATCACTCGGGGGCCATCTCGCACTTTGGCGGTGGGGAGATTCCCGCTCCACCGTAGCACCTCTGGAGAATGCCAAAATCGGCCTGATCCGCGTCGCCGTCCCGGTCAACGTCCGCCGGGGCACAGCTCACGGTTACCGGCAATGCCGGACCCGTTCGGCACAGCTCAAAGAGGGCCAGGTCGTCGAGGTCGACATCTCCGTCGCGGTCCAGATCTGTGCGCATGGACGCATGGATCAGCAGTTGCAGTTGGCCGTAGAGAATCTGGTTGGGAGGAACAACGCCTTCGCCGTAGGCCGCGGATTCGGCCTGCGCAGGCGCCAGCGCGACCTGAACCGTGGCCGGGAAACAGTCCCCCCCTGCACAGGGAGGTGGGAGCGTTCTCATCTGGATCTTGGCGACCCGAAGCCAGTCGGACAGTTCCATCTCCCGCTCCTGAGGATCGTCCAGACTACAACCGCCGATCTCGCCGATCAGGCCGCTGGTCTGGGTGCTACGGCCAAGAAAGAGGGATTCGGCAAAACGCGCGTCAGGACTCTCCGCAAGGGGATCCAGTAAGGCTGGCTGGTAAGAAAGATCAGCGTAAGCGCACGTGATGCCGGAATCTTCCCGCTTCTCCTGGCGTGCCCAGATTTCCATGTAGAAGACAGATCCGGGAGACAATTCCGACAGGGTCGCGGGCAGGCTGCCCGAGCCGACGGCGCTTGGCAGGGAGGTGGCCGCGAGCTGGTAGTTAAAGCGCGTGCTCGCGTGGATTTGGTTGATCGCATAGCAGACCGGCCCGATGAATGGATGGGTATTGCCGAACTCGTCGCCGGCCGCGCCCGCGGGGATCTGCAGACAGATGGTCCCGTCGCCCACAATGTTGTAGATCCTGACCTGGTACTCAGAGGGTCCCCCTTCCAGCCGGCCCAGGACCGCACGGTTGACCGAGGAGTCCAGCAGCAGGTCTTCCGTGGTGAAGCCGAAGACCGGCTCGGAAAACGATATGTTGAACCGGACTTCCAGAGCATTGATCGGATTGGCGTCGAGGCGGCTCACCGAGCAGGCGATATCGGCATGGTCCACCAGGACCGGCGGGCTGAGACCGCTGGCCGGGTTGCCATTCCCATCCGCGTCCGTGCAGCCGTTCTCTGCGATCGAGATGCTCAGGGTACCTTGTCCTGTGAGCTGTGCGAGTTCGACGTGGTAGGGGCCCATGCCTGTCCCAGTGAAGGTGACTGCCCCGACAGCCGCGTTGCCGGTGGCGTGGACCTGAATGTCCTCACGCGAATCAAAACCGATGACTGGCTCGGTGAAGAAGACGGTATAAGCGACCGGGCCAGTTCGTGTACCCGATACCGAGGGTCCCTCCAGACTGGCAACCGCCGGTACATCGCAGCAGGGGTTCCGGTCGGTGATGGAGACGGTGTCCACGTACCAGGTTCCCCCGGTGCTCCCCACCGAATGGATCCGCCAGTGGAGTCGAATCGTCTGCCCGACGGCGGCTGGCGGCAATTGAACGGCCGTGTCCATCCAGGAGCCCGAATCAGAAGTCCAGGCCCACTGTCCACCCGGCGCGGCGGGGGCAAAGCCGTTGTATGATCCGGTGTGAAACGTTCCACCCATGCTCAGAATGTCGCGAGCTGGCTCAGTGGCCGTGGAAATTAACAACTGCCCGCTGGTCCCGACGGAGAGACGGTATCGTTGCCGGAAGGACAGCTCGGCCAACGCGCTGTGCAGAGTCACCGGTGGGGAAATCAGTTCCCTGGTCATGCCGCCGGCTGACAGGACAATGCCTGCTGCCTGAGGCGGGCTATCCGAGTCCATGTTCGTGCTTTGCCAGTGCTCCCCATGGACGGGTTGAGTAGACTCGGTCCAGCCGGCCGGCAGCGCGGGCGGGTTCAGGGAATCGAAGGACTCAGCGAACACCGGGCCCCCAGCGCCGTCAGGGAGCCGCAGACGGATGACGCCAAGATCTTGGGAGTGGTTCCATGTTCTCCAGAACAGCCACCCCTCGTCGCCGCAGGAGCCCGTCAGCCTGAAGTGAAAAGACGCACTCACCGCCGGCCCGCCTCCTGGGAGGAGCCCATACTGGACCACATCGGAAAGCGGCGCGACCTTGTCGGTGGCCATGAGGGCTGCGCTAATGCTTGTCGCATCGACCGGGCCCGCATTGCTCAGCGACAACGCCAGCGTCAGGGTTTCCCCCGGGTCGGGCAGGTTGTTGAAAGGCAGGCAGCTTTCTCCGGTCAACACGCAATCCGTGGCCGTGATGAAAATCGATCCGCTCTCCACTAGATTGTGTGCGATCAGGGCGAAGTCCTGATCGAGTGGGGTGCCGACCTCCGGCACGCCGTCTGAATTGATGTTCGCCGCTTCCACCGTGATCGTGACCGGACCGGCCGTGCCGGGGGGCAGGAAGACGCTTTCGACGTTGTTCTTGCGGTCCGCCGTTGTCCCGGGGACCGACCATGCACCGGCGAACTCGTTGCCTCTGTAACTCTGCCCGCCTGTGATAACCACCAGGTCGAGATCGTTCCGCTCGACGGCCCCAATGGGTGAACCGGGAGCATCGGTCCAGGCCAGCGTCACACGGAACGGCCGCGCCGGGTCCAGCACCGTGCCGGTGTAGACCCGCGTCTGCCCAGATGAGGTCAATACATCTTCCGGCAACTGGTCGCGAAGAATGCTCGCCAGCGTCGTGCCTCGGGCAAACGCTTCTCCCAGATCCATTCCGCCCATACCCTGATGTGGGGACGGCAGGGTGTCGTTTGCATCAATTCCGGTCATATATCTGGCCGAGTTGATGAGCAGGCACTTCGTCATCGCCGGGCTGGGAGTATTCCGCCCCTGGTTCAGGAAGAACTGCCGGATCAGGGCCGCACCGCCGGCCGCGGCAGGGCAGGAATGACTGGTCCCGGAACTGGAGGTGTACAGTTGCTGGCCAGGAGGGAAGAATATGTCTGGAAAGACTCCTCCGCAGACGCCTGACCCGTCAAAGCAGGGACCGACCGCGCCGAGCGCACCATAGGTTGGCTGTTGGATGAGGCCCCCGGTGATATGGGTGCCCGGCGCGACAAGGTCAGGTTTGAAGCGTCCATCGGGCGTCGGCCCACGGCTTTGAAAAAGCGCGATTTCCTCCGGGTCATCCGCTTGCGTGTCATCCACGGCACAACCGTCCTGTCCGCCGAGCCTTCGAAGATTCTCGGCGGCGCCGATGACAATCACGTTCTTGGCCGCTGCCTGCGACCCGATGGTGGTTGCGAGCGGACCGGCATTGCCAGCAGCGAAGAGAATCACCATTTCCTGGTTCCCGGATTCGGGGCTGGCCGACCCTGCCGGCTGAGCGTCGCGTACCAGTGCGTCGTAGGCCTGCGAGACCTCTGAATAGGCGTGGTCGAACACACTGCCCCAACTGTTGGAGACGATCCGAGCGCCGTCCCGGTACGCTCGCGACAACATGTCGGGATAATTCGGGTAGGTGAAGAGAGGATCGAAAATGATGGAGGCTCCGAGCCGCGCGAACGGAGCAATACCCAGACCATAGCGCAGGCCGCGCGCATCCTGATCCGGATAGCCGTTCAGATCATTGTAGCCTCCGATGATGTGGGCATTGATGCTACCATGACCTTCGCAGTCGGAGAGCGTTCCTTCGATCGGCTCCCCTTCAAACCGACTGTAGACCACGCGACTGGTGCCGGGTCGCCTGCCCCCCACGTAGAGACAGAAGTGGCTGGGCCACACCGTGCCGTTATCGATCCCGTTGTCGGCAACGTCCACCACGAAGCCGGAGGTATCGAACTGCTCCTGGGTAAATCCCATGCGCGTCAGCCAGTCGAGGTAGCCGGGCGTTGGGACTTGGCTGTTTGCCAGGCCCGCCACGATGATGCCCTGAGCTTCGTCGAGCAGGGTTGGCACGTCGAAACGGTTCACAAACACCACATCCGGCCGTGCAACAACATCCGCGAGACGGTCTTCAGGCAGAGCGACGACCAGATTCCAGAAGCGCAGAACTGGATACGATGATTGGATGCGTCCATTTCGCAACGACTCGATCAATTGCAGCGTGACCCCGTTTTCCGACGGATCGCGCACGAGCTGAACGGTAAACAGCATGGGGCCTGGCCCCTGGGGGCGAGCGCCGGGCAGGACCGCTAGGTTCTTATAGATGGGTAGGTAAGCTCCTTCCCACCGCATAAAGGCTGAGCCCGCCGCCAGCAGGCGCAGGTTCTCCCGTGGCGCGGCATCCCCGTACACGAGGTAGGCGTTTTCCGGTATGTACGTGATCACCTGGACGCCAGTGGCGGTGAGCGCCTGATACCAGGCGGGCTGGACGGGCCCCACGAGCTGGACGAGCCGCAGGCCTTTGCCGGCTGGCTCCCCGGGAGGATGGTGTGTCGTCGCCGTCGACGGAAGGGCCGTGTCGATGGATCCGGTGCGTAGCTTTATTCTGTATGCGTCCACGACCTCCACGGGATCTGATCCCGAGAAGCTTTCGGCGGTGGCCGCGTCGCACTCCATCAAGCTGAATGAGCCGTAGTCGGCCAGCCGCCGGCCGCCGGCCTGCTCAACGGCCTGCGCGACCGAAGGACTCTTTACCCGAAGCGTCAACAACGTTGGTCCGGTTGACGCGGTGGATTCATCGCAGAGTGCCAGCCGGCACACGGCAGAAAGTGCCAGCGCAACCAGGAAGAACGACTTGGCTGACATGATACATCTCACCAAGAGGCTTATGGGCAGCAACCAGGATCAGCAGGCACGGCCGGTCCCCGGGCACAGCTCACGAAGGCGGCTACGTCCTGCGCATCCACCCGCAGGTCTCCGTTTACATCGCTGTTCGCGCACTCATCGCCCGGTGGCGCGTCGGAGTCCATGAGGCACCGCTGAAGTACCCCGAAATCGTCCTGATCCACATCGCCGTCTTGGTCGAAGTCCGCCGCCGCAAAGAGCGGCATGACCTGGATGACCTGGATCTGTGAGGGCAAAATGGCGCCCGGCCCGTAACGGGCGGCGGGCTCGAGCCCGCCCGGCTCCAGCCAGATCCGCGGCGCATCCGAGTCCTGCAACGCCTCGAATTCGGCTGATGCGACCCACACCCACTTCCCTGGTTGGGCACCGGCCACGACCGTCGCGCCGCCCAGGTTCAGCACTGCCCCCCGCTCCAGGTAACCGGAGGGCATCAGATTGTACGCCTTGCTCGCTTTCGTACGAACTGTCCGGAAGCTGTCTGGTGCGAAGCGGAGATTTGCGAACCCGGCAACCAGGCCGCGACTCGCTTCGTTCAGATCACGCATCCAGAATTCTGCAAAGAGCCTCTGTCCGGTCCGGGTAGCTGTCATGGTGGGGAGAAGCTCACTGCGTGGAGTGCCGTCCGCGATCGGTTCAGTGGTCAACCTCAGGGCAAACTGAACACTTGGCCTGGTATCCGGCGGACTCGCAAGGCTACGGTGAAGAGGAGTGGGTCCGCAGCCTTGGCACGGAGCGAAAACGACTTCCGGATCACTGCACGCTCTCAGCCAGGCAGTGGCCAGAAAGCCGATATCGCCTCCTGCAAAGCAACCACTGCAATCGAAGTCCGCCCGGACATCGTATGTGGGGTCTCCGATGCACTTCCGCCAGCTTGGGGCGATGATCCCCAAATCTGCGGCGTTTGCCTGGCAGTCCCCCGTCAGGTCGTACAGGCAAGTGCATCGAAGTTCAGGGGTCGTCTGCCCGTGGATGATGTCGGCAGGCGCCACCGCTCCGCGCGCGTAGACTGACGATTCGTTTTCCGCCGCTTCGCAGGCCAGTACGGTCGTCGCCGGCGCGCAGGTGCGGCTGCAACGTGTGTCGACCGGCATCATCTGAATGCGAGCGACGCAGGCCCATTGCGGCTCAATGCCCAGTACATTGGGGCTGCCCTCCAGGTGGCAACCACCCAGTTCATCTATACGTCCGGCACCGTCATCGGTGCCGCTCCTGAAAGGTGATTGATCGAAAGCGTCGGTGTGCACAATCTGCTCGACCCGCACACCGTCCGGCTGGTATACGATGTCCGTGTAGGCACAGACCACGCCCGTGTTTTGCACACCTTCATCTCGAGCCCAGAACTCGAGATAGAATGGCTGTTCGCACGCGAGCATCTCGTCCGCAGCGGGCAGGTCGCCCGCATCGGAACTACTGGGCGTCAATCTCGGCACGATCGCAAAGCGGAGTTCATGGCGGCATTCGGGCAGCACTGCGCCGGTGATCCATTCCAGTCCATGGATCCCGCCGAGGCGCATGGAGCCTGCTGGCGCCGCGGAGCCCGTCAGCCGGTCAATGGATACCAGTTGCGCGCTTTTTGAGTCCGCTCCGAGGAGCCGGCCAGATGCGGGATGAAAGGCCAAGCCGGTCACGGCCGCGCTGTCGGGAAGACCAAAAGTCCCCACCAGCGTGGTCACACCCGTCGAGGTATCGATGCGGAACAGGCTGCCGGCCGAGGCGTCTGAACCATACAACTCGCCGGTGTCGTCGAAGGCCAGGCCCGCGATCGTCGCCGAACCGAAGGAACCCACCGGCGTCGCGTGAGCGGTCGTGGTGTCCACCCGGACGAGCTGGCCACTCGCTCGGTCAGCGCCGTACAGCACCTCGGACGGTGGATGCAGCGCCAGTGCTGCGACGAACACACCCTCGCCGAAACTGCCCAGCGGAGCGCTGTCACCGTTGCGAGCGTCGATGCGGAGCAGATGACCGGAGTCAGCGTCAGCCCCGTATAGCACGGCCGTTTCCGCCGAAAAGGCCAGTCCGTGCACGCCATTCCCGGCCAGGCGCCGAACGGTTCGCGCGGCGCCGGTGGTCTGGTCCACCCGCAGAATCGTGTCCAGCTCCGTGTTGACGGAGAATAGCCGCTGTGCCGCTCGGTCCATGGCCAGTGCTCGGACGGTGGAGAATCCCAGCGGGCCTACCGCAGCGGCTGATCCGGTGATCAGATCCACGCTGATCAGGAGCCCGGATTCGGCCTCGAGGCCGTACATCCGGCCGGCATCAGCGGCCTGGGTTAGTGCGCTCACCTCGGCAAAAGGCAGGGGAGCCACTGAGGTTTGAGTCCCTCCGGGAAGCCCAATGTGGATGAGTACGTCTGCACAAGTATCCGTCCCGTAAAGCGCTGCTGTGGTGGCATCGAACTCAAGCCCCTGGATGCAGGACAGCCCAGAGATTCCCGTGGGGCTGCCCGCGCCCGTCATCTTGTCGATGATCAGGAGCTCTCCGCTTGCGGTATCAATTCCATAGACTTCACCGCTGCCAGGGTGGATGGCCAGGTCCCCAAGTCCCCCCGAACCGATAAGGCCCACCGCTTGACCCAGCCCGGTATCGGTATTCACCCGCAGGAGAACGTCGGACGCGGTGTCGACAGCCAGAAGCGTTCCGTCGGTGGCATCAAAAACCAACCCGGCAACGTTGCCGAAGGCCACGGGTTTTCCCACCGTCGATACTGCTCCGGTGCTCCTGTCGAGGACCGCCAGTCGGCCGGTGCCGGATTCCATGCCATAGAGCGTGCTGTGCACCGCATCAAATTCGATCTTGTGGATCCTGTTGTTTCCCAAGTTTCCCAGTACGGTGCCGACACCCGTTTCCCGGTCAACAGTGATCATCTGAGCCGTTGCCGCGTCGACGCCGTAGAGGACACCGCCGACAGGATCGAGAGCCAGACCCTGTACCTGTGTGAAACCGATGGAAGATGGCGCGGGTGTTGCGGCTGCTGTCACAGGGTCAATTCTGACCAATACGCCGGCTGCGGCATCCGAGGTGTATAGCATCTGGGTGGCCGGATCGAAGACCAATGCCGCCGCCTGAAGAGATCCCAGTGAGCCGATCACAGAGGCGACGGCCGTCGCTGAGTCGCTGAGTATCAACAGGACGGGTGCGGCATCGATGCCGTACACGTTTACGGTGGTCGTATCCAGGGCCACTCCCCCGACGTCGGTAAAGCGAATTGGGCCGATGAGGCTCACCGCTCCATCTGCAAGATCTACGGAGACCAGGTGGCCGGACGCCAAATCGCTGGCGTAAAGCCGGTCCCCTCCCGGGTCGTATGCGAGCCCGCCGACTGCTGAAACGTAGCCGGACAAGCCCATTCCCGAAACGAGCGTAGGTTGACCGTTGTCGGGGTCGAGCGCCACCAAGAGACGACCATGGGCGCCGGCCAGAAATGGCGGTGCCGGTTCGCAGCCGGGACCAGTTGCACCGAAGGCGAAGGAGCTTGCGGCCAGCGAAGAGTACAGCGTTAGCAGCAGCCCAGGACCTCCAATGGCCGCCGGCCACACCGTTGTTCGTGCGGCAATCGCGTGCATATACGATTTCCTTTTGCCCAGGCAGGGGCGCGACATGCCTCAGGAAAGGCAGAGTTGATCGCTACCGGGAATTACGCGGTACGACAGCGATCCAAAGAGTACCCCGGCAGACGATTCTCGAAGCTTGTTGAATGCCAGGCTCGCGTGCGCCCAGCTGCGATGAGCGCCATCATCACCGTAGCGCCGCACGAGAGGTCGGGAACGACGAGCGTGTGGCTTCCCACCACCTCGACGTCCTCGCAACTTCGACCATAACAACCGATGCCGCCTGATCCGACAGAACCAGTCGCGCAGACTTCCGTCGGCCGAGCGACACGAACGCTGGAGAATTCCACCCATGCAATCCGCGCCCACTCGGGCTCGACTGCCTGCGGCCGATCCAGCATCGGCGTAACGCCCCCCAGGTTCAATACGCTGCCCTGCACCAGATCGACCATGGGTTCCGTACCCAGGAACGGGGGAAACAGGGCGCTGTGATGCGCGACAAGGGCGGTGAACAACTCTGGATTAAAGAATACATTCAGGTAAGCGGCGATGAGGCCGGTTGTGCCGTACCGGCTGTCATCGAGATCGCAGCCCCAGATCTCCACTATGAGCGCCGATCCGGCCGGCACCGAATCAGTTCCGGCAGGGGGCCCGCCGTAGGCCAGGTCAGCACTGGTTGGTGACAGGAGGGGAATGATACGGAACTGAATGTCAGCCCCCCGCGCAGGCCAAGCCGTCGCCGCGAGGCTGAGTCCCGCCGTGAGTACGCAGCAGCACAAACGTTTCGGGATGTGTCTCATCCTGCTCCCCCTATCCCGCGGAGCGGTTGCCTCACCCGAGGATTTGCGCTGAATAATCCTCACTCTACTTGTTTTCCCTGAGCTATGCAAGAGCAAATTCAGCACCGTTCTGAGAACCGGGTAGCCCAGGTTGTGGGTCCAAAGGCGTGCCCCGGACCGGCGGAGAGACGATAAAACCTGCGGTCATGAGCGGTGGGGTGGCCGGTCCGCTCCCCTCCAGATATGGTAGAGACGGACGCGGGATTAGAGATGAGGACGTGCGATGCTGGCCGGCTTTGCGGACGTGGACATTACGCCTTCAGTTGGGTCAACGCTTGGCGGCTTCATTGCCCGGACCTCGCCGAGTACCGGTGTGGACGTGCCGCTGAAGGCCCGCGCGCTTTACCTGCGTGCGAACGGCACCGAGGCGCTGCTGATCGGGCTGGATGTGCTGGGCCTGTCGCCTGATTATGCCGATCGGCTGGTGTTGGAGTTGGCGGGCCAGTTCAAGCTTCGCGAGGAACAGGTGCTTCTCGCGTGCAGCCACACTCACTCGGGCCCCCTGACCGTCTTCATGCGCGGCATCGGACCGGCCGACTCGGCCTACCTGGAGCTGCTGGCGAATCGTGTCCGTCAGGCTGCCGGCGGGGCGATTGAGGATGCCGCCCCGGTGCAGCTTTCCTGGGGCACGGCACCGTTGGCCATCGGCGTCAACCGTCGACAGGTCGTGAATGCGCCGGAGGGACGCGGCGTCGTGCTGGGGGTGAATCCTGACGGGCCGGCGGACCGCCTGGTGCGCGTCCTGCGGCTGAGTGGAGAGGGTCGGTCGATACTCCTTTTGCAGCATACCTGCCACCCCTATTGTCTTGGCGGTGATTCGACTTGGATCAGCGCGGATTTCTGGGGGCACGCGGCCGGTCTACTGGCGGAGGAGGGGCATCGGTGCGTTTATCTCAACGGTTGCGCCGGCAATATCGCGGCAGTGCAGGGCTTCGGCGGTCTTAACGCGGCCCGGTCCACTGGCCTTCAAGTGGCGGACGCGGTCTTGAAGGCGGTCAACGACGCTCAGCCCGCGGATTCGGATGTGCTTTGCGTGGCTGCTCAGAGATTCGAACTGCCTCTTGACGAGGCGCCGGATCTGGCCGGGGTCCGCGCTGACTTGAATCGGCCGGACCGAACGGTGCGCGGCGCGGAGCGCGGCAATCCCGTTGTGCAACAGCGCGTCCGGCAAGCCTGGCGCGAGTGGTTCACGCAACTCGAGGCGACTCTTACGAACGGATCGGCCCTGCCCGCGCTGCCCGCCCGCATCTCTATCTTCCGAGTCGGCGGGGGGGGGATCGTCGCGTTGCCGGGAGAGGTTTTCTACGAGATAGGTGAGGCCATCGCCGCGCACCTGCCCGCCCGGCCGGT
>BTUC01000038.1:0-26414 GCA_045863575.1 Phycisphaerae bacterium | reverse complement strand
CGGCAGGAGGTCGCACCTGCCCCGCTCACCCAGGACTCAATCAGCCGCAACTGGTTATCGGCCCTGTTCATTCGTCCATCTCCCGGCCCAGCAGATCGGCCAACTGCATCACCGCCTGATGCCGGTACAACCGGGCGGTCCCCTCCGTGATCCCCATCATCCTCGCGACTTGGCGATACGGCAGCTCCCCTAAGTCTCTCAGCAGAATGACCTCGCGCACGCGCGGCGGAAGCTGACACATCGCCCGCCGCATACGTTCCATCGTGTCCTGATGCTGGAGCGCCTGATCCGGGGCATGGCTTGATTCCCGTTCGGCGTCGCGCTGGGTATGACTCTCGACTACCGCGGGCCACTGGGCTCGTCGCCGCTTGCGCTGGCGGATGATTTCAATGCCGGCATTCATCGCCGCGCGGTAGAAATAGCCATCCACGTTACTACCAATGGCTCTTGGCCCCTGGGCGATCAGCCGGCAGACGGTGGTCTGATAGACGTCCAACACATCCTGCGGAGAACCCAGCATGCGCCAGAGCAGGCTGACAACCGTCAGCCCCTGCCGGCGCATGACTGCCAGAATCCACTTCTGGTCGTCTGCGACATGGGCAGTCGAAAGGCCGACCAGCAGAGAGCGAAGCTCTGGCGGTAAAGCAATGACCTGAGCCTGCGACATCCGAAGATCCTCGTTAGATATTATGACGTGGCAGCGCACGCCTTGATAGGGTCGGAGTAGCCGCCCCATTCCATTTTGCACTCCTACTGGTCATTTCTTACCAGTTGCCGATTCCATGCCACGACCGCCCATCCCACCTCGAGTGACGAGTTCGTTCGGCCGCTTCCCGACACCTACAACTGGCTGCTTCCGACGTCTGTAACCTGCGGAGGAACCTATGACTGCGAGAAGTCCTGCCGGCGAGAGGAGCTCGCCATCGCCGGGCGTCCCGGCCGCGGATGTTGTCGCGCTGCTCGACACCTGGATCGCCCGCGCCATTGCCCAGGGGGCCAGCGACATTCACTTTGAACCGGGCGAGACGCATATGCGGATCCGGTATCGTCTGGATGGGCTTTTACATGAGGTCGACGCCCTCCCCCGGGCCTTGGCAGAGAACATCATCGCCCGGCTGAAGGTGCTGGCCGGACTGTTGACCTACCGGACGGATATACCACAGGAAGGCGCCTTCTCGAGGCCAGCCGATGAACAGGCGGCGGGCAGCAGATCGGCAGTATCCACCGCGACATCCATGGCCGGACGGGTAGACCTGGACCTTCGAGTGGCCACCTTCCCGACGATCCGCGGTGAGCGGGCGGTCGTCCGGCTGCTGCACCCGGTCGCCCCGGTCAGCGGCCTGGACGGCTTGGGGCTTGCCGAAGATGCGGTCAACTCGCTGCGCCGGGCGGCCGAGCAGCCCAGCGGACTGATTCTCGTGACCGGTCCGGCAGGGAGCGGCAAGAGCACTACCCTTTATGCCCTGGCTCGGCACATCCTGAGAGCCACGCCCGGACGAAGCGTTGTCAGCCTGGAGGACCCCGTGGAGCAGCGGGTGGAAGGTATGGCTCAGATCCAGATCTCTCCCCACGGGGAGCTCGACTACGTGCGGGCCATGCGCTCCCTGCTGCGGCAAGATGTGCAGGTGCTGCTGGTTGGCGAGGTCCGGGACGATCAGACCGCCCACATCGTCGTCGAAGCCTCTCTGACGGGGCACCTGATCATGAGCACGCTGCATAGCGGCGATCCGGCCGAAGCGATGGTTCGGCTGCTGGAGATGGGCATCGCTCCCTACCAGCTCGTGGGTGCGCTGAGCGTGGTCTGCTCGCAACGGCTGCTGCGCACGCTGTGCACGCAATGCCAGGGCCAGCCCCCTTGCGCGCACTGCTGCGATACCGGATTTCACGGCCGCATCGCCTGTGGGCAGGTGACAGTCCTCGATGAGGAGCTGCGTACGGCCGTGTTGCAGCGCAAGTCGGCGGGCGAGCTGCGGCGGATCGTCAATGGGAAGGGTCGCAGTCTCGCCGCCGACGCACGCCGACTCATTCATCAGGGCCGCACGACCGATTCGGAGGCTCTGCGGGTCCTAGGAGATCTGTCCTGACCGAAGCGAGGACCACACATGCCGTGGTTTGAGTACGAGGGGTTGACACCCGGTGGAACCGCCATTGCCGGCCGCGTCGAGGCGGCCAGCTCCGAGCGGGCGCGCACGAGTTTGGCCGATACGCTCATCGAAGTCCGTGAGCTGCATCAATCCGAGCCGCCGCCTCCGCAGCGCGGGCGGCTGCGGCCTGACGATCTCGTGTTTTTCAACCAGCAACTGGCTTCACTGGCCGAGGCGGGGATCGCCCTGGACGAAGGGCTCGCGCAACTGGCCAGGGACGTGCAGGAGCCCCGGCTTCGCGGCTGGCTGGAGGGCCTCGTTGAAGATCTCCGCCGTGGCACCCCCCTCGACCAGGCCATCGCGGCCCGCGAGGCGGGTCTGCCCATTCTCTACAGCCGAGTCCTTCGATCGGGCATGGAGACAGGTCACCTGTCCGCCACCCTGCTCAATCTCAACCAGCACCTGCGGCTGGCCGGCAATACACGGCGCATCGTCTGGGAAGTGACCGCCTATCCACTGATCGTGCTGGTATTGGCATTGGGGCTCATGGGGGTGCTGTTCACCACTGTCATCCCCCAGTTCCGGGACATATTCCGCGACTTTGGAACCCAATTGCCCGCGATCACCAGGCTGCTCCTGGACGTCGCCGACGTCTTCCCGATTATTGCTCTGGTCCTGGGCATCATTGTGGTCGGTGCGGCTTTCGGTTGGCATTTTCTGAGATTCACGCCGGGAGGACGCAGCTTCCGCGAATCGCTGGTGCTGGGTCTTCCGGTAATCGGACGCGTCCACCGGGCTTCGTTGATGGCCCGCTTTCTGCGGTCGGTTTCCACAGCCATCGGCTCCGGACTCCCCTTGCCGCAGGCCATTCGGTTGGCCTCAGGGGCGACGGGCAGCATGATCCTGGAAGCAGACGCGGATCATCTCGCTCGCGAAGTCGAGCGCGGGCAGTCCATCTTCGTGGCCAACCAGTCCACGCGGGTTGTGCCTCCGCTGTTCGGCTACTGCGTGCAGATCGCCGCCGGCCGTGACGCACTGCCCGCGGCCATCGCCCAACTGGCCCAGTCGTACGAACGTCGTGCCGTGCAAAGCCAATCGCTGATCCGGACGATTCTGCTGCCGGCCATCGTCGTTCTGGTGGGCGGCGGGCTGGCACTGATTGTGGTCGCCATGTTCCTGCCCCTCGTGCATCTGATCAACAGCGTGAGCAGCGGAGGCTGACCGGAATGCGTTCGTGGACCAAAACACTCCAGCTCGCCGGCCCTCCCGTACTGGGCTTGGCCCTGTTTATCTTGTTCACGGAAACGCTCGGCTACGAACCCGGAGAATTCCTCGTTGCCACCATCGCCTCTCTCGCGGCGATGCTCCTCTTGATGTTTCTGGCCAGCTGGTGGGCCAGGTTCCGATGGACCCGGGACCGAAAGACGACCCGGCGCGCGCCGGCGCACTCCGACCCGCTGCTCGTGGGACTCGGCTCCGTTTCTCTGGTGGGGCTGATCTATGCGGCCATCACCGGCATACTAGGCGTCCACGCATCCGACGAACTTATCGTCATCGTCGTCACCTCGCTGGTCGCCCCTACCGCGGTCGGCCTGGTTTACCTGGTCGTTCACCTGTTCGGCGCCTGGCTGCCACGCAGCAGCACGGCGCGGATTGTGGTGGGCCAGGTCAATACGGTCATGCGCCAGAAACTGCCACTGGCGACGGGTATCGCACTGGCGGCCGAGTCCGAAAACCACGCTGCGGCGCTACACCTTCAGCGTATTGCCCGCCTGCTGGCGCAGGGCGCTTCGCTGCCGGATGCCATGCGCGATGGATGGGCCGATTGCCCTTCGCTGGTGCTCAGTCTCGTCGCGGCGGGTGAGCGAGCCGGGCAGCTTCCCGCCGCTCTCGAACAGGCGGAGAATTACCTCCTGGATCAGGAGAGCCGCCGCAACGGGGTGGGTGTTTCTGTCTGGCCCTACGCCATCACGGTCCTTACGTGCACCGTACTGCTCGTCTCCGGCATCGGCATCGCCATCATTCCGAAGTTCAAGGAGATCTTCAACGATTACGAGGTGATCCTTCCCGCGATGACCACCGGGCTGGTGGATGTTCTTGGATTCTTTGGGGGGTACGGCGGCCTGTTCGTAGCCATCGCCGTCGTCCTTGTCCCCGCGGCCATTTACCTGCAACTACGGCCGAGACGAATCGAGAACCCCAGCCTGACCACCCTGGCCGCGGATTGGCTCCGCTGGCGCACGCCGGGGATCGGACGGCTGCAAGCGGGAGAGGGCATGGCCCTCGCCCTGGGTACGATGCGCCTGGCCTTGCGATCTGGCCTTGATCTGGCCACCGCGGCCAGCCTCGCCGCCGAACTGGACATCAACGCGGAATTACGCCGACGGTTCTCACGGTTCATGGACCTGCTGTCCGCCGGTGAGCATCCGCAGGAGGCCGCGCAGCGCGCGAGGCTGGGTAGCGTGACCGTGCTTGCCTTAGGCGCAGGCCAGCGCGACGGCGACATGGATGCGGCACTTCGCTACGCTGTGGACTACCACCAGGCGCTCCTGAGCCGGCTGTGGATCGCATTTCGCTCCTTGTCGTGGCCATTGGTGACGCTGGCGCTGGCCTGTCTCGTTGCTGTCATCGTGCTGGCGCTGTTTCTCCCGCTTGTCCACTTAATCAACGCGTCGACTGGAGTTTGACTTGTACATTGCACCCATTCATTCATGTTGCTTGAGAAGGGGCATCTTCGCCTGGACGGAAGTCATCGCCAGCCTGCCCCTGCTCGGACTGCTTGTCGCGCTCGCGGGAGCCGGGGTTCTTCGCCACCAGCGCCTTCGTGCGGAGTACAGCGCCCGCCAGACAGCCGCGTGGGCCGCGGCCGCCCAGTTGCAGCGTTATCAGGCCGGGGCGTCGATGGATTCCCTGCCCCCGGACAACCTGCTGACGCCGGAGGTGAAACTCGTCACCCAGACCCAAGCGGCGTCCCCCCCTTGGGAAGGCTACAGCCTCGTCACCGTCACCGCCACCGTAGGGCTCAACGAAAGCGATGCGGTCAGCGAGCGTGTCAGCGGCTACGTCCGGCAGGAGCGCCAACGATGAAGACATTGAATCGGCATGCGTTCACGCTGGTAGAGATCATCACATTGCTCCCTATCCTGGCCGTCGGCATGATCATTGCTCACCAGCTCACCAACTCAGCCCTGCGCATGCAAACCCGCGAATCGCGAGCCGTCCAGCAGGACGCCTCCACGCGCGATCTGGTCCGCCGCATCCAGCGCGACGTCGAGGCTTCGCAGGAAGCGGCCATCGAGCCTGACAACGGCACGGTGTTACTGCGGCTGACCGGCCAGGGTACCACCATTACTTACGAGATCGCCGATTCCCGCGTCAGGCGGATGGAACAATCCGGCGAGGTCGCCGAGCCGGTCGTCTTCTGGTGGGATCACGACGGCGTCGACATCGACCTGCATATCGAGCAGATCGACAGGGAACAGCTTGTGTGGATCCATGTCAGCGCGGTTCAGCCGATGGAGCGCGGCCCTGGCATTATGCACTCATTCGCCGCAACCGCTCGAGTCAACCGGGGAGGAACCTCATGATCCGCTGCTCTGAAAGACTGAACCGATTTTGGCAGCGCCGCGGGTTTCTCCTGGGCCTCGTGCTGATGTGCATGATTCTCATTGCCGGCCTGCTCACTCTGCTGGCCACGTCGGCCGCGCATCGCTACCGCGTGCATCGCGCCGATCGCACTCGTATTGCCGCTCGCGCTGTTTCTGAGAGCGCCGCGGCATGGGCCCGCGCGAATCTGCATCGATGGGCTGAGAGTCAACCGGTTGAAGTCATTGAATTGGACGTCAGCAGGCTGATACCGCCGCAGATGAGCGGCCGGGTTACGATCGACTTCCCGCTGAAGGAAAATCGCCGCGTCTGCCGCGTTTCCTCTCTAGTCACGGCGGGACGGGTCGGCTCGGCCGATGAGGTCATTCTCGAACTACCGAGCGCTTCGTCGCCTGCTGAGCCTTGAGCGGCAGCACAGTGGCCAGGCGCTGCCGCGTAGAGGCGTTGTACAACTCACTCTTGCCGAACCCCGGCAGCGCTCCGGCAGCCACTGCCTCGGCCTGGGCCTCGGGATAATTGCTCACCATCATGATGGGCACGTCGCGCAACTGCGGGTCGCGCCGCGACTCCTCAACCAGCCGCAGGCCCTCGCTGTGATCGTCAAAGATGAGCCTGTTGACCAGCACCAGGTCATAAGCTGTCTTGCGCATGGCCGCCAGCGCCTCCTGGATGGACATGACCCGATCCACATCAGCGGCGAAGTGGGACGTGATCAGTGAGCGCAGGGAAGCATGATCCATACTGCATTGGCCCACATCCAGCACGCGCGCACCCGGTCTGGTACTCATGACATCGATCTCCGGCCCATGGCAAGCTGCTCGTCCCCGGGAGGCCCTGATTGACACGGCCAGGGCACACACAGCCAGAGCCCTCCTGCCGCTCTCCCCTGCACCGAATACAAAAGTATAGGCGCGCCGTGCCCCGCCTCACCCCAGCCGTGAGCATGGATCGCTGAGTGAAACCTTACTCAACCAAAGGAGTGACAGGGACAAAGGAGTGACAGGGATCGAGCAACAAGGGGACCGGCACACCAGGGCACCAGGAGAAGAACGGTGCGGGCCGGCTCTGGCCGACGGACTCGCGTCCACAACCGACAACCCGCAACCCACCCAGCAACTGACCCCTGTCCACTGACAACGGGCCACTGACCAAATCAAAACCGCGCATCATCCTTGGGCTTCATCGCGACCACCACTTCGATCTCCTTGCCGATGGCCGCCAACTCTGCCTGAAGACGGCCGGCATCGACAAACGGTGGCAGCTCCACTTCGATCATCATCACGTACAGCGGATTCTGATGATGGATCACTTCCGTATGCAGGTTGGTGATGTTCACGCTCCGCTCGGCCAGATGCTCGCTGATGCGGTAGACGATGCCTTTGCGGTCAGCGCCGTAAACATGAATAAGGTGCTTGGGCTGCTGGGAACGCGTCTCGCTGGCTTCTTCCGGACGGAGGTCCTGAAGGTAAAGCCGCAGGCTCATATCCGCCGCCACCGGCTGGAGCCGCTGCTCGAGTTTCTCACTCACCATCCCCTCGGGCATTTTCAGGACCAGCATGCACACAAAGTCCGGGCCCAGCCGGGTCATCTGCGAATCTTCAATGTTGCAGTCGCTGTCCAGGAGCACGCGGGTGATCGCGGCCACGATGCCAGGCCGGTCCTTCCCAATCGCCGTCAGAAGAGCGTAGTTTGCCATGGATGCACCTCGACTCCGAAGTCTCCGGCACTAGCCGAAAGGCTCGGGGATCAACCGACCTATTCACAGGGGAGCCAGTCTAAGTGATCGTGCGCGATTCTGCTACACTGGGCAGGATAGCAGTCAGTCGCTGGCCCGTGCGCTCAGTGCTTCCTGGGAAATGCCAGCGTGGACTGCGGCAAAGTCACGGCGGGAGACGAAGTCGGCGATGGCCTGAAGTCCCGTGTCGAGATCGATCTGGCCCGACAAGGCGAGATCCTCGACCAACTCCAGGCAGGCGCGGATGGCCTGGCCTCTGCACAGAATCAGGAGTTGCTTCGGCGTCAGGAAGCCTCTTCGCACCGCGATCTCGCCGAAGTATGCTGGTTCAGAATGCTGGTGACGCAGGATTTCATCGATGTCCGGGCCGCTGAGTAACCCGTGCAGCAGAGCCAGCCGCCCGATCGATTCGCGATCAAGCCACTCGCTCTGCGCCAACGTTCCCAGGCGTTCCCGGGAGATCCGACCTGTGGATACCAGATGTTCTGCGAATGCCTGTTTCATGGCCACACCCGGGGTTCGCGCCCTCAAGGCAGACAACCCCCACTTGTCCGACCATCGGCCAGAGCCTGCGCCGCAGTTTAGAGGGAAATCTCGAATAAGGCGTTTACTGACAAGAGGGTGTCACACGGCTGGCACCGGGCCGGTACTCCCCCAGCCCCTCTTGAGTTTTTGCAGACAATTTCGATTGAGTCCCGACGCTTGAAAACACGGAGCGCCCCATTTATGGGACACGAGCTCTTTATCGGCACCGGCGGACTGGTTCTCTGTGGCGGGCGCAGCAGCAGAATGGGCCGCCCTAAGGAATGGCTGCCGTTCGGGAAGTACACGGTGCTCCGGAAAGTGGTGGACGAGCTGCAATCGGCGCTGCCGATGGTTATCGTGTCCGCAACCTCTGGACAGAGGCTACCGGTGCTACCGGGGCCGGTTGCTCGGATCGATGATCCGGTGGCCCGACAAGGACCATTGGTCGGCCTGGCCGGCGGAATTCTCCGGGCGCATGAGCTGGGTTGGGAATGGGTCTTCGCCTGCGCAGGCGACATGCCGCTCCTGCGGGCCGAGCTCATCCGACGCCTGGCGACCCTGCTGAGCGATCAGGACGATGCGGTCGTTCCGCTCCACGCAGGCCACCCTCAACCGCTCACGGCCATCTATCGCACGCGAACGGCCGCAGCACTTCAGCGCCGCGCGCAAGCGGGACCTTCAGCGTTGCGGGATTGCCTGAATGAAATCAACACCCGCTATATAGAACCGGCTCTGTACGCGGACATCGATCCGGATGGAGAATCCTTTCTGGGCGTCAACACGCCCGAGGAGTACGAGCGGGCGCTTCAGCTCGCCGGATTATCGCCCTCCCCGGGTCACCGGGAGCAGACCTCCTCAGGAGATCCTCTCTAAGCAGAACCTGCTTCAGGCAGCCTGGGCCTTCTCCCGCTGCGAGGTCCACACGATGGCAGCCGCGAAGTAGGTAATCGTCGCCACGATCATCCCGGTCTTGTAGGGCACCATGGCCGACTCCCACTCCGTGCCGGCGAGGAATACGCGCGCCGGCAAGACCAGGCAGGCGATCAATGATGCCAGCGCCACCGCTCCGGCGATCCAAGCCACCGGACCGAGCGATGCCGATTTCTGCGCCGGCGTGGATGGATTTGTCGCGGCCGCCGCCGTTCGGGCCGGCGGACCAGCCGCGGCCCCGGTGGTTATAGCCGAGAACCCACCTGCCGCCGCTGCAGGCGGCTCATCTGCCTCACCCGGCCGTCGCCGTACGCCCGGCATGGCATAACACAGAGCTACATACAGCCCCACCGAGAGGAACCAGCCCGGCAGCCAGCGGAAAAAGAGGTGGATCCCCATCATGTCCATGGGCAAACGTACTGCCTGATCGGTGAACTGCCCGAGCGGGAAAGTAATCACCAGCACCGCCAGCCAGGTGATCAGCGCGGGCAGGTTCACGAATTTGCGCTGCCTCTGTGCCCAGTACTGCCGCAGCCCGAGCTTGGGGAACAGCCAGTGCTCGGTGAAAATGATCGCCCCGATAGGCATGAGGCTCAGACCGTACAAGGCCACAAAACCAAGCAGTTGCATGAAAATGACGGGGAAGAAACCGACGATGGTGGTGATCAGGCCGGCCACGATGGTGATCAGCCAACGCGGCCAGTTGGGCGTGGCGATCTGCAGGGCCAGCCCCGCGCGGTAGATCGTCGGGTTAGCGGTCGTCCACCCGGCCAGCAGGACGGCCAGCACGCCGGCTATACCCGCCGCCTTGTCCGCCATCTCGCCCGGATTCAGACCCTCGGCCACCGCCGCCCCCATCACACCTGCGCAGATCCAGGCCAGGTAATGCCCCAGGTACATACCGAACGCCGAGTAGAAGCCGTACGTCCAGCGCTTGGCATAGCGGAACAGGGCCATATCCGACAGTCCGATGTGCATTGCCAGGTTGCAGAACCAGGCGAAGAAGGTGATGTGCCAGAAGCCGAGTCGATCGGTGCCCTCGCGTGGCGTCTCCAGCCAGATCCTGGTTTCAGCGATTCTCCACAGGTCGGCCAGGCTGTGGATCTCGCCCAGGCTGGGCAGCGTCGCGAGGGCCCCGGCGACAAAGATGAGGAACATCCACGGGGAGCACACGCCGGCGAACTGGCTCAGTTTCTTGAAACCCGCGATGGCCAGCACAACGGTCACCGACCCCACCAGCAGCACGATGAGCACCCAGCCTACGCTGTTGGGATAAACATCATTGAGGCTGGGGTGTGTAATCATGATCCCGGCCTTAGAGAGCCCGAGAATGACCGCCGACGCGGAAACCCCGATCATCGCGGCCGCCAGGCAGGCGTAGAGCACCGCGTTGAACACGTTGTAAACGACCGTCAGGCCGGGCCCGATGATCTGGCGGGCATACCAGTAGAGCGTCAGCCGCGTACGCACGGCGATCGGTGCGCAGATGAAGGCCCACGACAGAACCGCCAGCAGGTTGCCCAGCAGAAGCCCGAGGATCAGGTTGCGTGCACTGGCCCCCCACTGCACGAACAGGGCTCCGATGACGAACTCGGTGGCGGCCACGTGTTCCCCGGCGAAGAGCCCGGCGAAGTAACGGCCGCTGTGCAGCTTGTCGGCCGTGACCGGCTCGCGCTCGAACTCGTACAGTTTGTCCAACCGGTTGGAAACGGATTCAACGCCGATCTCGGGTGCGGTCTCGACAGGCACACACGCCTCCCTTCTGGGGTTGCCACTCTGGATAAGAATCCGCAACGCGCAATAATGCCCGACATGGTAATGCAGCCCCGATCCGACAGCCAGCGCCCCGACGGAGTTCACATGGTCCCGAACCCGCATTGGACGTCCCCCCCGGGAGGGCCACCAGCGGTTGTGCGGCCGGCAGCTTCTGCATCCGCAGCCCTGGCCTGGCGAGGCGGAAACCCACTCGAAGCTCGGCAACTGGAGATACGCGACGTCTGTTGCCTGCCCAAGCCCCAACCCGACCCTCCCCCGAAGTAGCGAAGGAGAGAGACAGGGCGACGGAGAGATGGAGAGAATGAGAGATGTATCAGCCAGGACCAACACCCCACCATCCGCAATTCAGACCGATGACTGATTGCTGATTGCTGATCGCTGGTCGCTCGGCGCGTCCGTTGCCTGCCAAGCCCCCACCCCGACCCTCCCCGGGAGTACCGGAGGAGGGGGATTACTGATCGACAGAGAAATCTGGAGCGTCGATGGAGAGATTCGGAGTGTCGATGAAACTGTCCGGAGTGCCGACGGAGAGATCCGGCGGGCCGATGAACTCGAAATCAGACTGCACGGCCGGACCGATGAAGCACCTGGGCTCGATCATGCTCTGTGCCGCCGGCTCCGGCTCGGCGATGGGCTGGGGGGCGGGAGAACCCATCTCCGCTGATTCCTGGCCGTTCAGGGACAAGCGATCGATCAGCCGTTCGATGGGCGCCCTGAGTGAGCGCACCTTCTGTAGCAGCCGCTGCGGATCGATGAACCGGGTCATCGACTCCCCGTGGCGATCGCTCGACTCTTTGGCCTGGGGGACAGGTTCGGCTGCCGGTGCGGGAGGTTCGGCCTCTACGCTGAACCGCTGCGCTGCGAACGGATCCCAGTCCAGCAGGGCGAGTTCATCCATCTCCCCTCCCACGAGGGGAGGCTCCTGCGCCGCGGAGGATTCATCATCAGAGACGAAGAGACCGACCGTGGTGAACTGCTCCAGGCCGGCATCGAACAGGTCAAAGTCCCAGGGATCCGCCAGCGCAGGACGGGTAGTGATCGGACTGAGTTGGCCGGTCAGATCGGAAGCCTGGGCGACAGGCTCCAAGGTCTCTACCCCAGCCGGTTGGTGAGACTCGGCCAGGGCCGGTTCGATCGTCCCGGGGACGGTCGGTTCTGTCGCTTCGGCCACGGGTGGCGGCGCAAATGCCAGCGCGCCGAGCAGCCTGGCCGTGTTGACCGCATCGATGGGGAGCTTCTCGAGCCGCTGCTGGGCGGCGGTCAGCTTCGGATTCGCCTCCAGTGCCGCCTGATACGCCCGAGCGGCCTCAACAGGTTTCTGCTTGGACTGGTACATCAGCCCGATGTTGTAGAAGGCGTCTTCCGGCTTGAGCGCCGTACGGAACTGCTCCAGGGCGGCCTCGAACTGCTCCTGCTGGGCCAGCACCATGCCCAGGTTGACGCGGGCCCTTCCGAACTCGGGCTGAATCTCCAGCGCCCGGGTCAGTTCGGCCTGGGCTTCGTTCCAGCGCGATTGCATGATGTGGTTGAAAGCCAGATTGTTGTAGAGGTGAGCCTGGTCCGGGGCCAACTGGACGGCGCGGCGGAAGGCCTCCTCAGCCTCACGGAAGCGCCCCAGGCGCCCCAGGACGATGCCCAGCCGGTTGTAGGCTTCAACGAAATCCGGTCGGGCGCCAACGGCCAGCCGGTATTGCTCAGCGGCCCGAGCCAGCCGCCCATTGCTCTCGTGCAGGCGCCCCGCGGCCAGATGCGTGTCCGGCAGGATCTCCGGCGGCGGCGCATCGGTCAGATCGTTCGTATCCACAGCGGGTATGTGGGCCACCTGCTGAGGAGCACCACTCCCGGCCGTGGCCCCACCCATCGATTCACATCCGGCGGCCAGCAGCAGCCCACCCAACGGCAATGCGATCAGTATTGGCTTCCATGCAGTCATCGGAGATCCTCCCTGGCAATCCCTTCAAGCCCTCTCGCCCAGCGCGGCGTCAATTCTACCTGTCGTCCAGCGACCCTTGCCTCCAGGTTTCACCTTTATCCTCCCGCTCCTGCTGCTGCACGCTGAAGCTGGTGAAATCGCGGATCTTGCCGGCCTCATCGGCCCTGAGCATGCGTCCGCCGGCCAGTCCCGGCTCGACCTCGAAGGTACCGGGAGCCACGCCGGCCGACACCAGGAAGGCCTTGATCTGCTCGCGGCGATCGTGGCCGAGCGTCTCCGGATCGTCGAAACCGTCGTAGTGTAGCGTACCTCCACCACACTCCTTGAACATATCCGCATAGCGGCACAAGCGGCGGGCGCCCAACGAATTGAGCTCCGACGAGTGCGGGACAAAGTGGGCCGGCGACATGGACATTTCGGTGACCATGGCGTTGTCGTGCATGTAGATGTACTGATCCTGCATCACGTTCGGCCGCTCGGTCTTGCCCTGCGGCGGTGCATTGAGCCGCTCGGGCGGCTCGGTGCAGCCGATGCACGTCGTAACCAGTGCCGCTATCGCGGCCATCCACAACACGTTCTCCCGACGAAGGCCTCGATCCATCGATCTCATGGGCAACCCCTTACCTGGTCAGCTTTGACGCCGCGGCCCGTCTCAGCAGGGCGGCGATTACCGGTACTGGCGTTGATTATCGGCCAACGAGGTGACGAGATTTCGCTAAAAGGGACCCATGAGGGACCAGTCGAAGCCCGAGCGAAGCCCTCCCGAGGGCGCCGGAGAGAGACCGAGACAGGGACCATCTTCAACCGCGCTCCCAAGGAGGATGAGCCGGTTTCTTGACGCATCAATACTGGTCGCTAAGCTATTATCGGACATGTCGGCCGGGTCGTGGCTTCGGCCGTCGCGCCGGCTCACCCCGCGCGGCAACGACTGCTCCTCCCCTTCCGATCCATGTCCGGGCCATATAAACGGAAATATTCCTACAAACCGAAGTCGTCGGCCGTGTACGCCGACCGGGGCCCTCATCGACAGGCGGGTGCCTGATTGGAGGTAGATGGATGGTTGCCACGAAGATCGCGCCGCCCAAGGTGCGCCTGACCCAGAATCTCATTGGTGGTAAGTGGGTCAACGCACAATCCGGCCAGACGTTCGAGACCTACAACCCGGCCACCGGCGAAGTCATCGCCCAGGTGGCCGCCAGCCAGAAGGCGGATGTGGACCAGGCCGCGGCCGCGGCTCGCAAGGCTTTCAAAGGGCCCTGGTCGAAGTTCAGCGCCCGGGAGCGCGGGGCCCTGCTCTACAAGTTGGCCGACCTCATCGAGCAGAACGCCCAGGAGCTGGCCGCCCTGGAGGTGCTCAACAACGGCAAGCCCATCCGCGAGGTGCTGGGCGCCGACCTGCCGCTGGTGCTCAACACGTTCCGTTACTACGCGGGGTGGGCGGATAAGGTCTACGGCGAGACCATTCCCGTGGATCGGGCCATGGGTAACTTCTTCTGCTACACCAAGCGCGAGCCGGTGGGTGTCTGCGGCCAGATTATTCCGTGGAACTTCCCCATGCTGATGGTCACCTGGAAGTGGGCCCCCGCGCTGGCCACCGGGAACACCATTGTGCTCAAGCCGGCCGAGCAAACGCCGCTGACGGCGCTACGGCTTGGCGAGTTGGCCTTGGAGGCAGGCTTCCCGGAGGGCGTGATCAACATCATCAACGGCTACGGCGAGAGCGCCGGGGATGCGATGGTCAAGCACCCCGAGGTGGACAAAATCGCCTTCACCGGCCACTACGAGACGGCCCAGATCATCATGCGCAGCGCGGCCGACACGCTCAAGCGGATCACCTTCGAGTTGGGCGGCAAGAGCCCGAACGTGATCTTCGCAGACGCCGACATCGACCAGGCGGTGGAAGGGGCCATGACCGGTATCTTCTTCACCCAGGGCGAGGTGTGCTGCGCCGGCAGCCGCGTTTTCGTCGAGGAGAAGGTGCAGGAGGAGTTCGTCCAGAAGTTCGCCGCCAAGGCCAACCAGCGGAGGCTGGGCGATCCCTTCGACCCCAACACGGAACAGGGCGCTCAGGTGTCCAAGGAGCAGTTCGACAAGGTGCTCAAGTATATCGATCTGGGCAAGAAGGAAGGCGCCCGCTGCGTGGCCGGCGGCGAGCGGTACGGCGAATCCGGTTATTTCATCAAGCCGACCATCTTCACCGGCGTGAGGAACGAAATGCGCATCGCCCAGGAGGAGATCTTCGGACCGGTGGTGGTGACCATTCCCTTCAAGGACACCGACGAAGTCGTGCGCCAGTCGAATGAGACCATCTACGGCCTGGCCGCGGCGGTCTGGACGAAGGACGTCAGCCGGGCCCACCGCCTGGCCGACAGCATCCGCGCGGGCACCATCTGGGTGAACTGCTACAACACGTTCGACGCCGGCGCGCCCTTTGGAGGCTATAAGTTCTCCGGCATGGGCCGCGAGTGCGGACGGAATGCCCTGGACAACTACACCGAAGTAAAGACGGTCTGGATCAATCTGGGCGAGCAGTGAACCCATCCTCGAGGCTGAGTTGATGTAGTCACAAAGGACCGCACGGCGTTCTGTGCCGTGCGGTCCTTTCCAGTTGTACTCAAGGTGAAAAACCCGATATAATGCGGGTAAGGGAGCTAGAAATGGCCACGAGACCCGAAGTCATTCATCCCCACATCGAGCGCCGGCCTGGCGTCGTCGGGGGCGAGCCCGTGATCGTAGGAACCAGGTTTCCCGTCCGGTCCGTGGTCGGATATGTAATCAAGTTCGGAATGACGCCCGAAGAACTCGTCCGTGATTTCTCCTTCCTGACGCTGGCCCAGATCTACGACGCCCTCAGCTACTACTACGACTACAAAGAGCAGATCGATCAGGATATACTTGAGAACTCCGAAGAGTACTGCCGGGCAAGCATGAATGGCAGCGATTCGCCTGTACATTGACGCGGACGTACATGGCGGGCTCGCCTCGGTGCTGCGCCGCGAGGGTCATGATGCCGTTGCCGCCAAAGAATTGGGGCATCACGAGATGCCAGATTCGGATCTCTTCCAGTTTGCTGCCCATGCGCAGCGAGCAGTCCTGACCTTCAACACCCGGCATTTCGTTCCGCTGGCCCACGCTGCATTGCGCAGAGGTGAGCGGTTCGGGGGCGTTATTGTGAGCCAGCATCTACCGTTCAGAGAAACATACCGTCGAGTTCTCAACCTTCTCAGTCGGCATCAGCAGGAGGACATCTGCGACTCCATCGTCTGGTCGATTACAGGTGAGCTCGACTGATCAAAAGCGTACCTCAGTCTCCAACGAGCTCCACACAACAGGTAAATAAAGTACCGTTCTCCACATTCGAGCGGCCGCGCGGGCTTAAGCCCGCGGCTCGTTGTGTTCGGCTCTCGGTGGACCTATTGACGTCTAGAATCCAGGCAATGCACTGCGCCGTCCGCGGACTGGGTCACGATCTCGGCCCGGCCATCCTCGTCCGTATCGGCGACGGCCGGCATGGACAGCGCCGCGGGCCCCTTCCAGGTCCACAGCACGCGGCCGGCCGTACGATCGCCTGTAATCGCCACCAGCGTGTCACCGGCCGGGTAGAGGATTTCATCACCTGCTCTGCCATCGATGTCGGCTGCCACCACGCGCGGGCAGGTCGGTGCCGGCGCTTCCAGCGACCAGAGGACGTCCCCTGACTTCGCGTCGATCATCCGCACGCCGTCGGCGTACCCGCCGGAGGCAATCTCTAACGCGCCATCACCATCCACATCCAACAAGGCATGCTTCACCAGCGTGGTCTGGCCGGCATTGCCTTCGTGGCTCGAGGTCGGGAAGGCCATGCGCCCCAGCCCATGCCAGATGGGCTGCCCCGTCGCGTCGAGCAGCGCCAGGATGTAGTGCGAATCCAGGAGCACATCCGGCCGGCCGTCGCCGGTGAAATCGTGGATCATCGACTCGCCATACGCCGCCCAGGCGGGCAGCAGCTTTTTGGAAGCCAGGTCTCTGCCGGCGGTGAGCTTCCCCGTCCAGCCGTCGGCGATCCAGAAGCACACCGGATAGAGCGAAACGATCTCGTCCAGTCCGTCGCCGTCGAGATCGGCGATTCCCGGCGGGATGCCGGCATATCCCCAACTGAATTCACCCGGCCAGATGGCTTTCTCTTGCCGCCAGATCACCTCACCCGTCCGGCCGTCCACCAACTGGCCGACATCCGAGTGCATCAACCCGCGGCGGGTGTTCACGAACAGGTCGATGCGCGCACGGTCGCGGAAATGCCCCGGCCACCAGAAGGTCAACGCCGGCACATTCCACACCGGCTGCGCTCCCAGCGTCTGCTCAAATGGCAGGCGCCAGAACTCGGAGCCGTCGTGGCGCCATGCCACCAGGACCGCCTGACCCGCAGCCGTCTGAGAGGCCCCCACCACCTCGGCCCCGCCGTCCCCGTCGAGATCGACGGCGAGCAGTCCAAGGAATCGGCTGCCGTCCGACATGCCGCGCCCGAAGCGGTGCCAGAGCAGTTCCGGTTCTCCATTGGAGGACGGTGAGGCGATGGCCGTCGCGCGTTGGGCGGGCGTTTCGACCACCACCGCCATGGATCCTCCGCTCTCGAGCCGAGCTACCACCGGTGTCGACAGGTTCACAAGCAACGGCGTTTGTTCGACGACCGTGGCCCGTGCGCGGGTGCAACGCAGGTCGACACTGGAGTGTGCGGGCAGGGCCAACCGGACAAGTGCCCCTACACCACCAGGTCCTCTGTTCTCCGATACAGCGGCCGTCCCGTCCGTCGACTCATCGTTGGGCACCTTGCTGACCAGGCCGATGGGTTCCGGCACCCCAGGAAAACCGCCCACACTCCACAGCACGCGCAGTTGATCATCTGGCCCCAGTTGCATCGCTGAGAGTTTTGTCGGGAAGGGCGCCTCGGCATTCGCCTGGCGTTCCAGGAGCAGAAAGGCGGGCAGCATCACCTGATCAGCAGGCGTCACCAACACATGCCGCATCCCGGCCGTCGCGGATGTGGACCAGTTCGCGTCCATCTGTGGTAGGTTCGCGGCCCCGAACGCAGCCATGGGGATGGATTTTATGACCGGATCGGCCTCCGCCCTCGGTCGCACGATGCTCACCGTCCCGAACGTAGGAACCAGCACCCCGTCAGTCTCGACCAGGAACAACTCCTCCGCGTCGTCGCCGTCGAGATCCGCCGAGCCCTGCGTAAACCGTTTCGGCCAGTCGTGCAGCGTCTCACCGGTGGCGGCATCCAGCACGACCACGTGCCATTCCCCGTCGCCGGTGTCGTTGTATAGGCTCAGGACGATCTCAGGACGGCCATCGCCGGTCACGTCCACGACCGGCCGGGGCCCGACGTGCGGCCACCTGCGACGCTCGTCGATGTTGGTCTCAATATCCCGCCGCCACTTGACCGCCAGCCGGTCCTTCTCTGGCTTGGACGGGTCGTACGTCAGCACGTCGATGTGGCTTTGAAAATCCCCGATGGTGATGACCTCCCTTACTCCATCTCCATCGACATCGAAGAGTCCGAACCACCCGTAAGGCCGGTTCGAGTGATAGCGAAGCTCCGTTTCCTTCCTGCCGGTGGTGCCTTCAAACACCATCACGCGGTAGTGAGCGGCCACGCAGATCTCCTGCACGCCATCGTCGTCGATGTCGCACACTATGTTGAGCGGACTGAAGATGGTGTCTTCCGGCGGATCGCTCTCCCAGACCATACGTGGTTTGTCGAAGCCCTGGTCATAGGCGAAGAGTTGAAGCCGGCAGACCTTCTGATCGGTCCAGGTATGGCTCCAGGCGGTACGCTGCATGCCCTTGATGTCCGGCAGCACCTTGGCCCAACGCTCGTGGAACGTCTCGGCTGCGGGCCGCGGCATGCCGCTGTCGTCGATATCGAGACTCTTATCATCGGGCACCTGCAAGCGGCGCAGGGGACGCGAGGCAACCGAGGTGCCCACCGCCAGGTTGATGACACCGGTGCCCTCTGCCGGGAGCAGTTCGATCGCCAGCTCGCCGCCGGTGGTCCGAAAGCTCCAGGCCACGCGCGGCTCCGCGATTTCGCCTTTGAGCGGCGAACGGGCCGTCAGCATGCCATCGTGGCCATACCGCGGCCAACCCGCCTCCGCTCGCACGACCGGTGACAGCATCAGGATGGAAGCGATCCCCCAACAGGTCCGCACAACAGGTAAAGCACCGTTCTTCAAATGCGAGCGGCCGCGCGGCATGAAGCCCGCGGCTCGTTGCCTTTGGTTGTCGGCACACCTGCCTGGCCCGCCCAGAAAAGAAAGTTGCTTGAACATGAGGACACCTCGCGCCCTATCATGAATCCATTCGGGCGTTCGGGCAATGGAGAATGACTCATGGACTGGCAGAGCAAATTTACGGCCGCAACGGATTACCGCTGTTTCCTGGACACCTATGGCAAGCCGGGGCAGCCCCAGCGATGGCGAGCGGTTTACGAGCAGCTCACCCTGACCGACGAGCAGCGGGCGCTGCTGCTGGGCTTCACGCGAAGGATGAACGTCCTGTGCCTGGCGGGTGTCTGGTGCGGCGACTGCGTGAACCAGTGTCCGATCCTGCAGCGCATCGCGGAGGCGACGGACAGGATTGAGCTGCGCTTCCTGGACCGCGACGAGCACATGGATGTCCAGCGAGAACTGTCCATCAACGGCGGACACCGTGTGCCGATGGTGGTGTTCCTTTCAGAGGATTACCATGAGTGTGGCCGGTACGGTGACCGGACGCTGTCCAAGTACCGCCAACTCACCCAGACGCTTCAGGGAGCGGCCTGCCCCACTGGCACGGCCGCTTCCGAGGACACGCTGCTGAAGTTAGCGACCGCCGAATGGCTGGCCGAGTTCGAGCGCGTCCAACTCATGCTGCGGCTCTCACCGCGCCTGCGCGAGAAGTACCGGGATTGACCCGGCGTGCCTGAGCGGCGTCCGACAACATATGCCTGTAAGAAACCGTGCTCGAGCCGCGAATCATACCGAACGGCCATTGACCTGCCACTGGAGGAGGCGCACACTGGCCGCGTGAAGCTGGCTCGCTCTTAGAGCCGCCAAGGGGCGTCCGCACTCGATCGGGGCCGGGATTGCGCCGGTCCAGAGGCGGCCGCGCATCTTCGGAGTAAGCCGTGCTCGAGCTTGCCCTTGCCATCATCATGTTCGTCGCCTTCGGTGCGAGCTTCTGGTGGAACGCCCGTCGATTCCGCCAGGACGACTCTCCGCGCCGGCTGCAGGAAAAGTTCCGCAGGATCTTTTACTTCTCAATGCCTGTCATCGCCATCCTCGCCGCGGTGCAGGTGTACAGCGGAGCTCCTCGTCCCTGGTGGTTCTTCTTGTGTTGGGCCGTATTCCTGGTTTCCATGGGTTACCAGGCGTTCAGGAAGCCAAGCGCGAAGGATCACCTGCGCAACTTCATCCAGGACCCCCGGCACTGCGGCCAGTGCGGCTATGACCTGACCGGGAACACCAGCGGCACATGCCCGGAGTGCGGCTGGTCGATTCCGCAGGCGTCAACGCCCATTGAACGGCCGCGCTGGGTGTTCTGGTGGAACGGCTGGCAGATCGACTACCTCGATGACTGGGGCAAGTCGCTGGCCAACATGGCCACCATTACGCTCATGTTCGCGGGATTGGCTGCGTGGTTCGGCCTCCGCGCGTCCAGCGCCCCCTTCGCTCTCCTGCCGGCACTGTTGGCCATCCATTTCGGCATCAACACCGTCCGCGTAATCGCCTATGCCCGGCGTGCCGCCAACGCAGGACCGGAATCTGCCCCGGAGCCCGCCCCCCGATTGCCCGACACAGCCGTCGCCAAGCGTTGAAAGCTCCGCCCGCATATGCGATAAAGATGGGTGTTCGGGACATCTCGCGATGGGCCGGAGATGCAATATGCTCAGCTCGATTCGAGCCGGTAAACCTGTGTTCACACGGGTGATCCTGGTAGCGCTTGCAGGCATATGCCTGGCTGTCATCTTGATTGCGCGCGCCCAGGCCGGCAGTCCCGCGGCGGCACCTGCACACCCAGCAGCCGTGGCCGCGTTTCGACAGCACGTGCGTCCGGTCCTGCAAGCCCATTGCTTCGACTGCCACGGGGGCTCGTTCCGCAAGGGGGGGCTGGACCTCTCCACGCGCGAGGGGCTGCTGATCGGGGGCGATACCGGCCCGGCCGTCGTGCCCGGGGAGGCCGCAGAGAGCCTGCTGTACCAGCTCATCACCCACACGAAAGAGCCGGTCATGCCCCGCAAGGCGGACAAGCTGCCGGACGAGGCCATCACGCACATCGCCGCGTGGATCGACGCGGGTGCGGTCTATGATTCGCCGCTGACTGCCCAGGCACCAGCGTTGCAGCCCGGACAATCGAGGGAGCCAAAGCAGCCTTCTCCCCGCGAGCACTGGGCTTTTCAGCCGGTGCAGCGCCCGGCGGTGCCGACCGTCAAATCTGAAAGCTGGGTGCGTAACCCGATCGACGCATTCGTGCTCGCACGGCTCGAAAAGGAGGATTTCACTCCTTCGCCGGAAGCCGACCCACACGCGCTCATCCGTCGCCTGAGCCTCGACCTCCTCGGACTGCCGCCCACGCCGGCCGAAGTGGACGCGTTCGTGCTGGATCACCGGCCGGATGCCTACGAGCGGCTGGTGGAACGGTTGCTGGCTTCGCCGCACTACGGCGAGCGATGGGCCCGCCATTGGCTCGACCTGGCGCGGTATGCCGACAGCGACGGCTACGAGAAAGACACCGTCCGCCCGCATGCCTGGCGCTGGCGTGACTGGCTCATCGACGCCATTAACCGCGACCTGCCCTTCGATCAGTTCACCAACGAGCAACTGGCCGGGGATTTGCTGCCTGGAGCGACGCTCGAGCAGAAGGTCGCCACGGGCTTTCATCGCAACACGCTCACCAACCGCGAGGGTGGCGTCGATCAGGAGGAATACCGCGTCAAGGCCGTCGCCGACCGCGTCAATACCACGGGCACGGTCTGGCTGGGCCTCACAGTCAACTGCGCCGAATGCCACTCGCACAAGTACGATCCCATCAGCCAGCGCGAGTACTACGGGCTGTTTGCCTTCTTCAACACGTCACAGGAGGTGGACATCCCCGCGCCGCTGCCCGGCGCGGCCGATCGATACTGGGCGGCGAAGAAGGCGTTCGATGCCGAGGCAGCGAAGCTGCAGGCGGCCCTGGCGGCCTACGAGAAAGATACGCTACCCGCCCGCGTGGCCGCGTGGGAATCGCAGCAGACCGAGATCACATCCCAATGGACCGTGCTGGAGCCCGTCTTTGTCTCGTCCTCCGCCGGCGCGACACTGAGCCGGCAGGCCGACGGATCGATCCTGGCCACGGGCGAGTCGACCGAGACTGATACATACGTTATTGCCGCCCGTTGCGAGATCCCGGAGGTCACAGGATTCCAATTGGAGGTTCTCCCTGACCCGAGCTTGCCGGCCAAGGGCCCCGGCCGAGCGGCGCACGGCAACTTCGTGCTCTCGGAGTTCAGGGTGTCCACCTCCTCGCCCGACGCTCCCGGATCCGACATGGCCATTCCGCTGAGCCGTGCGGCCGCCGATTTCGCCCAGAAGGAATGGGAGGTCGCCGGCGCGATCGACGGAAAACGTCAGACCGGCTGGGCGGTGGCGCCCCAGTTCGGTCGCGTGCACACGGCCGTCTTTGAAACCAGGCCCGGCAGCCACCACGTGGGCCCAGAGCGGACCTTCGCGTTTGTCCTGGAACAGCAGTACGGCCAGCAACACACGATCGGCCGGTTCCGCCTGTCCGCGACTGGGGCCCGGCGCCCCGTGAACTCATCCGGTACACCGGAGCCGATCAAGGCCATACTTCGCAAGGCGCGGGAGCAGCGCAGCGAGCCGGAGCAACGCCAGCTTCTCGAGCATTATCGCACCCTCGACGGCGAATGGGTCAGGCTCAAGAAGGCCGTCGACGAGCACGCGAAGAAAGCGCCGGCCGTTCCGCTCGCCCAGACGCTGGTCGAGAATGCGGATCCGCCCAGAAGCTACATTCACCAGCGTGGCGACTTCCTCCGCAAGGGAGCCGAGGTCCAGCCACATACGCCGGCCGTGCTGCCGCCGCTCCAGCCGCGTGGAACAGCGCCCGATCGTCTGGATCTGGCCCGATGGCTAACGGACTCTGCCAACCCCCTCACGGCTCGCGTGGCCGTCAACCGCACCTGGCAGTACCTCTTCGGGCAGGGTCTGGTCAGCACGCCGAACGATTTCGGCACGCGGGGCGATCCGCCAACGCACCCGCAGCTGCTTGACTGGCTGGCAACCGAGTATGTCCGTCTGGGCTGGCAGCGCAAGGAGCTGATCCGGCTGATCGTCACGTCGGCCACGTATCGGCAATCCTCACACGTCAGGCCCGAGTTGCGCGATCGCGATCCGAAAAACACGTTGCTCGCCCGGCAAAACCGCTTTCGGCTGTCGGCCGAGGTCATCCGCGATGCCAGCCTCGCGGTGAGCGGGCTCCTGAACCCGGAGGTCGGCGGACCATCCATCCGGCCGCCATTGCCGGCCGACGTGGCGGCGCTGGGATATGCCAACAGCGTTCGCTGGCAGGAGAGCGCAGGTAAGGATAAATACCGCCGCGGGATGTACGTCTTCTTTCAGCGGACGGTGCCTTATCCGATGCTGATCACCTTCGATGCCCCCGACGGGGTGGTCACCTGCACGCGCCGCGAACGCTCGAATACACCGCTGCAATCGCTGACGCTGCTCAATGATCCGGTGTTCTACGAGTGTGCACAGGCCATGGCGGAGCACGTGGCGGAACCTAACCTCTCCCAGCCCCCCCTTCAAAAAGGGGGGAAAGCTACTCCTCACCCCTTTTTAAAGGGGGAGAAAGCTCCTTCTCCCCCCCTTTTAAAGGGGGGGTCGGGGGGGGTTACGGACGCCAGTGGCCTGCCGGAACAGGGCAAACTACCCGATCTCACCGACAGGATCGATCTCCTCTTCCATACCTGCCTGGCCCGCGATCCCAACAGCCGGGAGCGAAACCGGCTGATCCAGTTATGGCATGAACTCGAAGCTTTGTGCCGCTCAGATCCGGCTGCGGCCAGCAGAATTGCTGGTGCTCCCCAGCCGCAGACCCGGCCGGCCGGCGATGCGCCGACTGAGTCCGCCCCCTGGGTCCTGGTGGCCCGAACGATCATGAACCTGGACGAATTCGTGACTCGAGAGTAGGTGCGACATGACGCCCATCGAAGAACTGATCCTGGCCTCCCGGCGCTCGTTCCTGGCCACCGCCGCCAGCGGGTTGGGCTCGCTGGCCGTGGCCTCAATGCTGCAACAGGACGGCCTGCTGGCCGCCCCACCCGCTACGCAGCCGGCCGCCGATCGCGCCATCAATCCGCTGGCCGTTCGGCCACCGCACTTCGCCCCCAAGGCCAAGGCCTGCATCTTCTTCTTCATGGCCGGCGCCCCCAGCCAGATGGATCTTTTCGATCCCAAGCCGAAACTCAACGAGCTGCACGGCCAGAAACTGCCCGACTCACTCACCAAGGAGGTTCGCTTCGCCTTCATCCAGAAAGAGACGGCCACGGTGCTGGGTAGCCCGCGCAAGTTCGCCCGGCACGGGCAATGTGGCATGGAACTCTCCGAGCTGCTGCCGCACATCGCCACCTGCGCCGATGACATCGCCCTCATCCGCTCGATGCACACCGACTCCTTCAACCACCACCCCGGCCAGCTCATGATGAACACCGGCTCGCCCATATTCGGCCGGCCGAGCATGGGCTCCTGGCTCAACTACGGGCTGGGGTCGGAATCGGAAAACCTGCCCGGTTATGTCGTACTCACGGCCGGACGCGGCACCAGCGGCGGCGCCCAGCTCTGGTCGAGCGGCTTCCTACCCTCCTCGTATGCCGGAGTCCTGTTCCGCAGCAAGGGTGACCCGGTGCTGAACCTCAGCAACCCGCCGGGCGTGACGGCGCAGATGCAGCGCCACAGCCTCAACGCACTGCGGGATCTCAACGCGGAGCACATGGATACCGTTGGTGACCGCGAGATTGCCGCCCGCGTGGCCGCTTACGAGCTCGCGTTCCGCATGCAATCGGCGGCGCCCGAGCTCACCGACCTCTCCGGCGAAACGCACGAAACGCTGGAAGCTTACGGTGTTAACCGCGATGAAGGTGGCTTGAAAAACTACGAAAACGCGGGGGCGGGCGAGTTCAAAACCTTCGCCACCAATTGCCTCCTGGCCCGGCGAATGGTGGAACGCGGCGTCCGTTTCGTGAACGTCTACCATGCCACCTGGGACCACCACCAGAATTTGGATCAGGGGCTGATCTTCAACTGCCGCATGGCCGACCAGCCGATCGCCGCCCTGCTCAAGGACCTCAAGCAGCGCGGCCTGCTGGGCACCACGCTGGTCGTGTGGGGCGCCGAGTTCGGCCGCACGCCGCTGGGCGAGAACCGCGCGGGCCGGAGCTCGAACACCGGCCGTGATCACCACCCCTTCGCCTTCAGCGTCTGGATGGCCGGCGGCGGCATCAAAGGCGGCCAGGTTATCGGCCAGACCGACGAGATCGGCTGGAACATCGTCCACGATCCCATTCACATCAACGACTTCCACGCCACGCTGCTGCACCTGTTCGGCCTTGAACACACCAGACTCACCTACCGCTTCCAGGGCCGCGACTTCCGGCTGACCGACGTGGGTGGGAAGGTGGTGGACAGGCTGCTGGCCTGAAGCCAGCTAACGCCCCGGCATTTCAGGCCCGGCATTTCAGAGCCCTGAGCACAAGCGAGGGGCCAGTATTCTCAGGTCGGCCGGGTCAAGCGAGACGGCCATATTCCCGCAGCCAACGCGCAATCGAGGGCTTGTATTCCCGGGTCGCCCGCTGCAAAACCCCCCGCGCTGCCGCTCAGGGCTCTGACGCGCGGCCTCAAACCGAATGTCCGATCATCTTGCCTCGATCGTTGGTCATTGCCGGCGAATGCGGTACCCTTTCCCCCCGGCGGCGCGCATGAGGCGGCGGTCTGCCGTGGGGATTCGACGCGGTGAAGCCAACGGAGCATGATTCGCCCGGCGACCAGGAGCTGATCGACCGCTGCAACCGCGGCGATCCGGCCGCATTCGAGGTGCTCTATCACCGCTATCGCGACTGGGTGCTCCGGCTGGCCTGGCGATTCACCGGCGATGGCGACGACGCGCTGGACTGTCTACAGGAAACATTCGCCTATCTGCTCCGCAAATTCCCCGGGTTCAAGTTGACGGCCGCTTTGTCCACGTTCCTTTACCCGGTGGTCCGCAATACGGCCATCCGTATCCGACAGAAGCGCCGCCGGCTGGCGTCGAACGAGGAAGTACTCACCGAAGCCCCTGCGCCGCAGGTGCTCGACGGCGGTGATCCTGGTTTGGCGGATCTTTCGACGGTCCTGAACCGTCTGCCGGACCTGCACCGTGAGGTCATTTTGATGCGCTTCGTGGACGGGCTGAGCCTCGAGGAAATCGCGACAGCTCTGAGTGTTCCGCTGGGCACGGTCAAATCGCGTCTGCACCATGCGATCAGCCGACTGCGGGAAGATCCCCTGACCCGCCGCTACTTTGAGGCGTAGGATTCAGACTGCCCAGGCGCCCTTCGGCTTGACTATTCTCGCGCCTGCTGGTGTGCCACTGCTGTGTCAGCAGTGTTGAGATGCCACAGGCGCATCCTCCTGCTCCCAGCACTGCTCACAGAGCAGTGGCACACATCTCAGTTCACAGTTGCCAGTTCTCAGTTCTCAGTTCTCAGTTCTCAGTTCTCAGTTCTCAGTTCTCACTTCTCAGTTCTCGCCCATGGCCGTCTGCGTCGTTG
>BTUC01000037.1:24478-26526 GCA_045863575.1 Phycisphaerae bacterium | reverse complement strand
GGCCAGCAGGATGATGCGCTTGCCGTCCGGCCAGATGATGTGGTGCACCTGGGGCTTGATCTCCTCCCATTTGAGATTGCGCAGGGCGTCCACCTGGATCTCGCTGTCGAAGTGGCCGATGTTGCAGACGATAGCCTCGTTCTTCATGCGGTCCATGTGCTGCCGGGTGATGACGTCCACGTTGCCGGTGGTGGTGACGAAGATGTCGCCGAATTCGCAGGCCTCCTCCATGGTCACGACCTGGTAACCCTCCATGGCCGCCTGCAGGGCGCAGATGGGGTCGATCTCGGTCACGAAGATGGTGGCCCCCAGACCCTTGAACGCCTGCACGCAGCCCTTGCCCACGTCGCCATACCCAGCCACTATACACTTCTTTCCGGCGATCATGACGTCGGTGGCCCGCTTGATGCCGTCGACCAGGCTCTCGCGGCAGCCGTACAGATTGTCGAACTTGCTCTTGGTCACCGAGTCATTGACGTTGATGGCCGGGAAGAGCAGCTCGCCGCTCTTTTCCATCTGGTAGAGCCGGTGCACGCCGGTGGTGGTTTCCTCGCTGACGCCGACGACGTTCTTGGCCATCTTGTGCCAGTACTGCGGGTCCTTCTTGAGGACGCTGCGCAGCAGGGTATCGACGATCTCAATCTCCTGGTTGTCTTTACAAACAGCCGGGACCTTGCCGGTTTTGGCGAACTCGGCTTCCAGGGCATGGCCGCGGTGGATGAGCAGGGTGGCGTCGCCCCCGTCGTCCACCAGCAGCGTGGGGCCGTCGGCATCGGGCCAGGTGAGCGCCTTGAGCGTGCAGTCCCAGTACTCCTCGAGCGTCTCGCCCTTCCAGGCGAAGACGGGCGTGCCGGCCTTGGCGATGGCGGCCGCGGCGTGATCCTGCGTGGAGAAGATGTTGCAGCTCGCCCAGCGGACTTCCGCGCCCAACTCGACCAGCGTTTCAATGAGCACCGCGGTCTGAATAGTCATGTGCAGTGAACCGGTAATCCGGGCGCCGGCCAGCGGCTTGCGGGCCGCGTACTCCTCCCGGATGGCCATGAGGCCGGGCATCTCCGATTCGGCGATGCGGATTTCCTTGCGGCCCCAGTCGGCCAGGGCGATGTCTTTGACTTTGTAATCGGTAACGGCGGTCGCCATCGGGTTTCGTCTCCTTGCAAAAGCCTCGCCGACCGGCGAGGGTCTCCGGCCCCTGCGGGGCTTGTGTTCTTCTCTTCCTTAAATCCTTACGAGGTCTGTTCAGCCCTCGCGACGAGTACATACAGGCCGGGCACGTCGCCGGCGTGGCGACCGGCGGACCTGGCCGTGGTCAGCGTGCAGATACGGATGTCGACAAAACCGGCCCGGGCGGTCCAGGCCCGCATTTCGTCGGGCGCGAATCCCCGCCAGTGATCGCCCATCCGCGCCTGGAAATCACCATTCTCGTGCGGCTGTTGCTCGATGAGCAGCAGCCGTCCGTCCGGTCGGACGATGCGATGCAGTTCGCGGATCGCATCGGCCGGGGCCGGCACATGATGCAATACCAGGGAAGCGATCGCCAGATCGACTTCTCCAGCCTCCAGCGGGAGCGCTGCCAGCGAGCCTTCGCGGAAATCGACATGGCCTGCGGCCTGGAGTTCCGGCCGGGCGCGAGCGGCGTCGAGCATGGCTCCGGCCGGTTCGACGGCGATCACGTGGCGGAAGCGGCGGGCCAGCGCCGGAAGCATGTAGCCGGTACCGGTTCCGATGTCGGCGACCGTCCAGGTTTCAGGCAGGAGGATGGTCAGAGCTTCCAAATGGAAGCTATCGCCAAAGGACTCGATGCGCAATTGGTCCCAGCGGGTGCCGACCCGTTCAAAGAACGTGCCGTTGTCCGCATGCCTGCGTCGGATGACGGCTTCCAGGCGGTCCCGCAGACTCCCGTCCAGAATCTCCTGGCCGGCCCATTGGACCAGCCGGTCGCGGATGTCCGCCACGCGAAAACCGTTGGCGGAAAGTGGTGCGCCATGGCCCGATGAGCGCTCGAGGCCTGCATGCCGGTAGATCGGGTAGGCCGAGTGCAGGACGGT
>BTUC01000037.1:0-24468 GCA_045863575.1 Phycisphaerae bacterium | reverse complement strand
CAAATGCCGGGAGATGGTCGATTGCGGCTGGGCCAGCACATCCACCAGCTCGCTGACGCTTAGTTCCTGGTGCGACAGCACTTGCAGCAGCCGCTGACGGGTCTCATCGGCCATCGCCTTGAACATGGGGGCCATCGATGCCATCGTTGGTTCATCCGAATATCCGGATATTAGGATATATCGGCTGGATGTCAAGCTCTCATCAGCCAGACGCGGGAGCAGGTCGAGGTTTTTACCTTTTCGGTCAGATAAGCCTTGACGGGATGGGCTAACAAGCCCAAAATATTGTGGTCGGGTGACGGGCATCGCCGATATGTTGGGTGCCTGACGGGCGAGGGTCGGTTGTGAGTAAAAAAAACTGGCCATCGTAAAACGAGTCATCAACGAGGTTTGCCACGAGTGTTCAGAAATCGCGAGTATAGGGCGAAAAACTCGTTTGACTCAGGCATGATCTTGATGTATTAACTGCATCAGCCCCCACATGTTGGGGGTCCAGATCGGAAAAGGCAGCCCAATCAGACGCAAAAGGAATTGCTTTTGCGGGGCGCGGTTACCGCACACCCCGAGCGGTAGCGGTGCGCAAGGCTCAGGCGCGGTTTTCTAAAGCAATCGCCTACGGGCGTGAGGAGTTATCATCCCATGGCCACTGTAGTCACGGATCGACTCAGCGAGAACACACAGGTTATTCCCAGTGGTCGGGCTCCTGCGCTGTCCGAGAACGCGCTTCGAGTCTTGCGTGCCCGCTATCTGAAGAAGGATGAATCGGGCCGGGTCACCGAGACACCGGAAGAGCTGTTTTCCCGCGTGGCTCGGACGATGGCCGACGTGGAACTGCTCTACCAGGCTTCTGACGAGGAGCGGGACGCCTGGGAGCGGCGCTTCTACGGACTCATGTTCGACGGCCGCTTCATGCCCAACAGCCCGACGCTGATGAACGCCGGGCGGGAGATGGGCATGCTCAGCGCCTGCTTTGTCCTGCCGGTCCGCGACAGCATCAACGACATTTTCGATAGCATTAAGCACACGGCCGTCATCCAGAAGGCCGGCGGCGGAACGGGTTTTGCGTTTGATGAGTTGCGGCCCACGGGTGATTTCATTAAGAGCTCCGGTGGGACCACCTCGGGGCCGATTTCCTTCTGGAAGGCTTTCAGCGAGGCGACCAACGCGATTCAGCAGGGCGCCTTCCGCCGTGGAGCGAACATGGGGATGATGTACATTCATCACCCCGACATCCTCAAGTTCCTGCATGCCAAGCAGGACCTGAGCCAGTTCACGAATTACAACATCTCCGTGAAGATCACCGATGAGTGGATGGAGGGCTTCCTGGCCGATCCCGACTCGCCCCAGGTGGTCCACAATCCCCGCAATGGGCAGGAGTTCCTGCTCCCGCGGGACCTGGAAATCTGGAAGTACGACATCCGGTCATTAATCCCCGTCAGGCGCGGTCAGAACGGCGAGCTGCGAGTGGCGGCCCGGTTCAGGGATATTGAAGAGGACACGGAAGTTACTCGTGGCTCGCCGTTCGTTGTGCCCGTGTACACGAAGCGGGAGATCTGGGACTTCATCGTGCGCAACGCCCATGCGACCGGCGAGCCGGGCGTGGTGTTTATCGACCGCATCAACGAGTACAACCCGACCCCGCACATCGGGCGGATGGAAGCCACTAATCCCTGCGGCGAGCAGCCGTTGCTGCCCTACGAAGCCTGCAATCTGGGCAGCATCAACCTGTCGCGGTTCGTGATGAACCCGTGCAGCGCCCGCGCGGAGGTGGACTGGGACAGCTTGCGACAGACCATCCGTGAAGCCACCCGCTTCCTCGACAACGTCATCGACGCGAACAACTACCAGTTGCCCGAGATCGACCAGATGTGCAAGTCGAATCGCAAGATCGGCCTGGGCATCATGGGGTTCGCCGAGACGCTGTACATGCTGGGCGTGCGCTATGCGTCGGAAGAGGGCGTGGCCTGGGGCGAGCGGCTCATGAAGTTCATCAACGATGAGTCGCACGACTACAGCGAGCACCTGGCCCGCGAGCGGGGCAGCTTCCCGAACTGGAAGGGGAGCATCTGGGACACGAAGCACCACCGCCCGATGCGCAACGCCTGCTGCACGACAGTGGCCCCCACGGGGACGATCAGCATTATCGCCGGCTGCTCGGGCGGCGTGGAGCCGATGTTCAGCCTGGTGTTCTACCGGAATGTGCTCAAGGGACAGGACGAAGGCCGGGCGCCGATGGTCCAGATCGACCCGACGTTCGAGCGCGTCTCCCGAGAGCGAGGGTTTTACAGCGAGGGTCTGATGGAGCAGATTGCCAGGGATGGCACCCTCGCTGGGATCGAGGCCGTTCCCGAGGACGTTCGCCACGTCTTCGTGTGCGCCCACGACGTGTCGCCCGACTGGCACGTGCGGATGCAGGCGGCCTTCCAGAAGCACTGTGACTCGTCGATCTCCAAGACGATCAACTTCCCCCACGATGCCAGCGTGGACGACGTCGAGACGATCTATCGCCTCGCTTACGATCTGCGCTGCAAGGGTGTGACCGTTTACCGCGACGGCTGCCGGGCCGAGCAGCCGATGGCACTGAAGGATTCGAACAAAAAGCACGAGGCGGGGCAGGGCCAGTCTCCCGCCCAGCCTGTGAAAGCGGAGCCGGCGATGAGCCAGGAACCGGTCGATAAAGAGCTGGAGCCGCACGACATCCCTGAACTGGTCAGCGGTTTCCGCATTCGCCAGATGACGCCCTTCGGGAACATGCACGTGAAGATCACCGTGGACCCGAAGACCGGCCGGGACCTCGAGGTCTTCGCCCAGCTCGGCAAAGGTGGCGATCTGGCCAACAGTGACCTGGAGGCCATCTGCCGATTGACGTCGCTGTGGCTGAGGGCCGGCGGAACGCTCAAGCACGTCATCCGCCAGCTCAAGGACATCGGTTCGAGCTGCCAGGTGCCCACGCGTGATGGCAAAATCATGAGCCTGGGTGACGGGTTGAGCCGGGCACTGCTGCGTTATCAGCGGGCCAAGGATCGCTTCGGTTTGAAGGCCCTGCTGCTGGGAGAGTTTGACATTGCGGATCTGGACAAGCCGGCGCCGGCCCCGGGGACGAAGAGCAATGGGAACGGCAACGGCCACAGCAATGGCAATGGGAACGGCAAAGGCCATGAGCACGTTTCGGAAGTGCGCCACGCTGCTAGAACGGCTCATGGCGGGTTGGCTGCGGGAGCGCCTGTGATCGCCACCACAGGCGCTCCTCAAGCGGCCCGACCCCAGTTCAAGGTCAAGTGCCCGGAGTGCGGCGAGGGGCTGGTGTTCGCCGAGGGTTGCAACAAGTGCCAGAACTGCGGTTGGGCGCAGTGCTGAGATTCGCCACGGGTAGACGCTACCCTTAGGACGAGGGCCGCCTTGAGAGCAGGCGGCCCTTTATCTTGCGCGCGGGCCTCTCCTGGCCGAATGCGGACCAGCCACAGAGCTCGCTGAGATCGCAGGTTACGGGAGGCATGCAGTCGCTCGACGCGATCGATGATCTCTGCGCCACATCCGTGCAACACTGGCCGCAGGACGGTTGACCCGGAAACCGACGACTGACCACTGACAACTGACGTCGGGTCTACGAGGCCTCGATAAGTTGCTCCAGGCGGCGGCCGGCGGCGGGGGGCGTGTTCTTCAGGGCCGACTGAATCATGGCCCATTCGCCGATATTCTCCATCGACAGCAGGCCCACGACTCGTCCCTCGCGCACGACCGGCAGCGTCGAGCGGCCGAGCTCTTTCATGCGCTGGAAGGTGTTGTCCAGATGTTCGTCTTCCCCGACCACCATGCAGGTGCGGTCCATGATCTCGCCGACGCGCGTGTCCTGAACGCCCTGGGAAAGGGCCTTGAAGAGGGTCTGCCGGGGCAGTACGCCGACGATCTGGCCGTCGGACGCGACCGGGAAGTCCTGCTGGGCGCCGGCCAGCAGTTCCTCGATGGCCGTCGAGAGACTGTCGTCCTCCGAGAGTACCCGGAAGCGGGTCATCATCGCGTCGCGCACGGGGACGTCGCTGAATGTGGAGCGCATCGAGACCATGGCCGCCTCGCCGCCCGCACCCAGGTAGACGAAGATGGCGATGAACAACAGGAACGGATTGTAGAAGAGCCCCAGGAATCCGAAGAGGATGGCCATGGCTTGGCCGACGGTGGCGGCCACCTGGGTCGCCCGGGCGTACTCCATGCGGGTGGCCAGCAGTGCCCGCAACACCCGCCCGCCGTCCATGGGAAAGGCCGGCAGCAGGTTGAAGGCCACGATAATCACGTTGACCCACATGAGCTTGGTGAGAAACGATCCACCAACCAGGCGTAGCCGGTTGGGCCAGGCGAGCCGCTCCTGAAGATCGGGCGAATCCGCGGGCGTCCACAGGTTCATGATCACGAGCACGCCCAACAGCAGGGCGGCGATGACCACGTTGACGGCCGGTCCGGCAAAGGCAACCGCCAGCTCCTGTTTGGGTTCCTCGGGCATGCGCTCAAGGCTGGCCACTCCCCCGATGGGCAGGAGGGTAATGTCGCGGGTCTTGATGCCGTAGCGCCGGGCGGTCAGGGCGTGGCCGAATTCGTGCAGCACCACGCAGAAGAAGATGGCCAGCACGAAAATGATGCCCTCGAACGTGGCCGCCACGGTGCTGCCCTGGGACACATGACTCAGGACAATGAACCCAATCAGGATCAGGAACGTCCAATGCATGAACACGCCGATGCCGGCGTACTCACCCAGCTTCCAGGACCATTTCATGGATTGCAGCTCCTTCTGTTGCCTGTAGCGCAAGAGAGCGCCTCATCCGATTGTAGGCCGAGCCCAGCGCATGATAGGACGCTCAGGGGCCAGGGGCTGTGGGGGGCGGAGGATAGCTGGCCCGAGGAGGAGGATAGCTGAGCTGAATAGAGACTGTATCCTTTGACGGGAAACCATGCTGCACTACAATGAGCGGAGTACGAACCGCCTATTTGGCGGGTGGGGTATTGATAAGTGCAGGCGCTTTCATGGCTTATGGATGGTCGAAGACCCTAGAGCCTGGAGTTTCCCAGATTCGGTGAAACTCAGCCGATATAATCTTACGGTACTTGGCTTCGGGCTGCGTGCATGCTTGTGATCCGCTCGATTCTCTGCTTGGTGGTCATCTGCGGTGCCGTTGCGCCTGGAGGTTTGCTGCCCTGTTGTGCGGATCGCCCACTGGAAACGGAGACCGCTGGCACCGACTTGAAGGTGACGGAGTCGGGTGGCTGTGGCTGCTGCCCTGCCGAGCAACCCTTCCGCGGCGAAGAGGAGCAGCAGGATCCCTCCTCGCAGAACACATCTTTCCCGCTGACCAGTTGCACCGGATGCAGCCTGCCTTGCTGCATGAAACTCCTCAAGACGGACACCGCGGGCCCGAGCACCTCTCTCACGGCTTTGGACGAATGCCCGGCAATCTGGGCTGAGCCTGTGCCTCTCGGCCGATCCCTGGACAATGTTTTCCGGCCTCCGCGAACCGCCTGCTGAGACGCGTTCCTGTTTCCCCCTCTATATCGTCTGGATGTGACGGGCGCGCTCGTCGCCTGCGCGTCCCGCAGGGAATACAGCCATGACAGCATGGGAGTTGTCTCATGGACCAGCAGGGAAACCTCCAGGTTCTCCGGCGGCAGGCTGTTCACCGGGGTAATGGATCGGCAGCGGTCAGCATCCCGCTGCCCCCTCGTCGGTGGAAAACCCGCATTCTGGTGCCGGGTCTCATCATCACGGCAGCCGTTTCGATCCTGGTTTTTGCCACCCGCGGGGCGCTGCGCCCGGCCGTGCCGGTCAAGATCGTGCCTGCCATCATGAAGGCGGGCGTTCAAAGCTCGGCGGCGGTCGTCGTGCAGGCGCCGGGCTGGGTGGAGCCCAATCCCTATCCGGTTTCGGTCACCGCACTGGCCGACGGCGTGGTGCACGAGGTCGCAGTGCTTGAAGGCCAGCCCGTGCAGAAAGGACAGGTGGTGGCACGCCTGATCCCCGACGACGCGAAACTGGCGCTTCAGCGGGCGGAGGCCGAGCTGTCCCAGCGGAAGGCCGAACTGGCCACCGCCCAGGCCTTACTAAATGAGGCCCAACGGAATTGGGATCATCCCATCGAATTGCGGCGAAGGTTGGCCGCTGCCGAGGCCACGTTGGCCGAGAAGCAGGCAGAACTGGCGCGCTGGCCCGCCGAGCTGGCCGCCGAAAAAGCCCGGATGGCGGAACTGAAATCTGAGCACGAGCGTTTGAGCAAGCTGCGGGCGGATGGCGTGGCTGCCGAGAGAGAGTTCATACGTGCTCAGCGTCAGCATGAAGCCCAGGCAGCCCTGGTCCGCGGCGCAGAAGGGCGCCAAGCCGTTCTGGAAGCTCAAATCCGAGCTGCTCAGGCGGAAATCGCAGCGACGAGGGAGGCGCTGGAGTTGCGGATTCCGGAGACGCGGGCGCTGGCAGCGGCCCGGGCCGAAGTGCTTCGATCAGAGGCAGCTGTTGAGCGTGCTCAAGTCATTCGCGCCGAGGCTGCTCTTCGGCTGGACCGGATGGAGGTGCGCTCGCCAGCAGACGGGGTGGTGATGGCCCGCCTGATTGAACCTGGCTCCCAGGTCATGCTGAGCGGCAACGAAATGAATGCCGCCCAGGTCCTGCGTCTCTACGAACCGACAAAGCTTCAGGTTCGGGTGGACGTGCCCCTCGGCGATGCTGCCCATGTCGCGCTGACGCAACAGGCAGAAGTGGTCGTGAATGTTTTGCCGGATAAGGTTTTTCGAGGGCAGGTCGTACGCATCGTTCACCAGGCAGACATTCAGAAGAACACCTTGCAGGTGAAGGTCGCCATCGACCGTCCCACGCCGCACATCAAGCCGGAGATGCTGGCCCGCGTGAGGTTCCTGGCCGCGGCAGCCACTCACCCCGCCGGGACTCAGGCATCCATCTTCATCCCCGCTCGCCTGATTTCCCGGCAGGATGGGAAGGAGAGCGTCTGGCTCGTGGACCAGACGCGAGGTGTGGCGGAGTCCAGAAGCATTACGGTCGGGACGGCGCGAGACGGTGACTGGATTGAAGTCCGCGACGGACTTCGAGCAGGCGACTGGTTGATCGCCGATCCCCCGCCTGGGCTCCTGACCGGGGATGCGGTGAAGGTTGTCGGGGAGTACCCGTCGTCGGGCTCCGCAACGGAGGGACGCTGATGGCGCTCATCGAATGCAGGCAGTTAACCCGCGTCTACCGCAAAGGCGACGTGGAGATCACGCCCTTATCGAAACTGGATCTGGACGTGGAGGAAGGCGAGTTCCTCGCCCTCATGGGGCCGTCCGGCAGCGGAAAGACAACTCTGTTGAACCTGATCGCGGGGATCGATCGCCCCACGTCAGGGGCTTTGCGCATCGACGGCACGGATATCGCCCAGCTTTCCCGCGCGCGATTGGCTGCGTGGCGCTCTACCAGCATCGGGTACATCTTTCAGCTTTACAACCTCGTGCCGACGTTGACCGCTTACGAGAACATCGAGTTGCCGCTGCTGCTGCATCCACTTTCCCGAGGGGAACGGCACGAGAAGGTTTCGCTGGCCCTCGAGCTGGTGGACCTGGCGGAACGGCATGACCATTATCCGCGTCAACTGAGCGGCGGCCAGGAGCAGCGCGTCGCCATTGCCCGGGCCATCGTCACCGATCCGCGCATTCTGGTGGCCGACGAGCCCACCGGCGATCTGGATGCCGGCGCCGCCCGGTCGATCATGAACCTGCTGACCCGGCTGAATCAGGAGCTGGGCAAGACGATGATCATGGTCACTCACGATGTGCATACCGCTGAACGTGCCGGTCGTGTCCTGCACCTGGAGAAGGGCAGACTGCGTGAATCAGCCGCGGCCGCAGCGCAAGGAGCATGAGCCCATGTTGAGACCCCGGTTCATCCCGCTGGTCTTCAAGCAGGTCGTGCGCCAGCGTACCCGTAGTCTGCTCACGGCTTTGAGCATCGCCCTGGCCATGTTTCTGTTCTCCACGGTACAGGCCCTGCAACTGGGTGCCAAAGCCGCCACCGAGAAGTCGGCGGGCGACAATACGCTGGTGGTCTACCGCAAGTATCGGTTTTGTCCGTTTACCAGCCGGCTACCGGAGTCCTACGCCGAGCGAATCCGTAAGCTGCCCGGGGTCTCGAGTGCGGTCCCTATGAAAATTGCGGTGAGCAACTGCCGGACGAGTCTGGATGTGGTGACGTTCCGGGGCGTTCCCGCCGAGGCCTTCATCGAAGAGTACGGTCCTCGCATTCGGGTGGTCTCCGGGTCGCTGGAAGCCTGGCAGCGTCGCAGTGATGCAGCCCTGCTTGGCGAGACCCTGGCCAAGCGGCGCAGACTGGGCGTGGGTGACAGTTTTGACGCCGCCGGCATCACGGTGACCGTTGCCGGGATCATTCACTCGGACGAGCCGCAGCACCAGAATGTGGCCTATGTCCATCTGGACTTCCTCCAGTACGCCAGCGGGTCCCGCCGGGGCGGATGGGTAACGCAATTCAACATCCGCGTCACTGATCCCAGCCGGCTGGATGCCGTGGCCGCGGCTGTGGACGCCGAGTTCGCTGCGGACCAGGAGCCCACGCACACACGATCCGAGAAGGCGTTTGTTGCCCAGGCCGCGTCGGACGTGATCGAAATCGTCCGGTTTACGCGCTGGTTGGGCTGGGGCTGCGTGGCTGCCGTGCTGGGATTGGTGGGCAACGCGATTGTCATGGCGGTTCAGCAACGCATTCGGGAACACGCGGTTTTGCAGACGCTGGGTTATTCAGGGCATCTCATCGCCCGCCTCATCCTCGGCGAAGGTCTCGTGCTCAGCATGGCCGGCGCGTTGGCCGGAACGGCCGCGGCCGTTGGCCTGATGAAGTGGGGGCAGTACAGCCTGTCCGTGGAAGGCTTGAGCGTACCGATCCAGGCCGATTGGCAGGTGTTGGCCTGGGGGGTCGTGTCTGCCGTGCTGCTGGGGGTGATGGCCGGACTTGTGCCCGCCTGGATTGCGTCGCGCCGCTCGATTGTGGACTGTTTTCGTGCCGTGTGAGGAACAGCATGCGTCTGCTGCCATTCGATTACGCCGTTCGTAACCTGGGGCGGTCGCCCTCGCGGCTGATCGGCACGCTGGTCAGCGCGGTGCTGGTTGTGCTCCTTATCCTGTCGGCAGGTGGTTTCGTGCGTGGGATGAAAAAGAGTCTGGCGGGGAGTGCTCGCGCTGAGAATGTGATCATTCTCGGCGCCGGCAGCGAAGAGAGCGTCGAGCGCAGCGAGATCAGCGCCAGCGTCGCCGGCCAGGTCCTGGCCAGCATCGACGGCATCCGGCAGCAGCTGGGCGTACCTTACGTCTCTCCGGAAATCCACATGGCGACGGTTCTACGGACCGCCAAGGATGCCGAGCAGGAGCTGCAGGCTGTCCTTCGGGGTGTCACTCCCGCCGCCTTTCTGGTACACCCGCAGGTCAGGATTACCAGGGGCCGTGCTCCCCGCGAGGGGCACGACGAGCTGCTGGTGGGCGACTTGGCCGCAGCGCGGATGGACGTTTCCAAAGCTACTTTGGATGTGGGGAATACCCTGTGGTTTGATGGACGGCCGTGGACCATTGTGGGTTGGTTTTCCGCGCCGGGTACCGTCAAGCACGCGGAAATCTGGCTGCCGCTTCAGAACCTGCTGATTGCCAACAAGCGGCAGACGGTTTCCTGCGTGATGGTCACGCTGGACAGGGCCGAGTTCGCGGACGTGGACGCTTTCTGCAAGCAGCGGCTGGATCTGGAACTCGTGGCCATCCGCGAATCGGAGTATTACGCGAAGTTGAGTCAGTTCTACACACCCATTCGGGCGATGGTGTGGGTGACGGCGGGACTGATCGGCCTGGGCGGCTTGCTGGGAGGGATCACCACCTCCTATGGAGCCTTTGTTTCGCGCATCCGGGAGTTGGGCACGCTTCAAACGCTGGGTTTTTCGCGGCTCGCGATTGTCGTCAGCATGATTCAGGAGTCGGTCCTGATCGCATCGACAGGCGCCATCATTGCGGCAGTGGCCGCATTGGTTTTCCTCAGCGACTTGTCGGTTCGGTTTTCGATGGGCGCGTTTGCTCTCACCATCGACGCTCCGGTGCTGGCCGCCGGGCTGGGCATGGGATTTGTGTTTGGGGTGGTCGGCGCGCTGCCGCCGGCGTGGCGCTGTCTGCGTCTGCCGGTCCGAGATGCACTTTACACCGCTTGAACAAGGAGAAGCTTATGAATCGCTGGACCCTCTTTGCCGCCGCTTTCGCCGCCGTGCTCGCGACGGGATGCGAACGGTCTGATCAGACTCAATCGAACAGCCCGGGTACGCACGAGCCAGCCGCTGCGCTGCCCCCGGGTCTCATCCTGGCCGAATCACCCCCGCAAGCCAAAAATGTGGTGGAGGCGAAGAAAGAAGCACAGATCGGAGAGGAAGTGGTGGTGCGCGGCCGGATCGGCGGTCGCGGGGAGCCGTTTGTCGAGAACCGGGCGATTTTCCAGTTGGTTGATTCCAGCCTGCCGACCTGTGCGGACAATCCCGGCGACGGCTGCAAGACGCCCTGGGATTACTGCTGTGAGCCGAAAGATCAGATCACGGCCAAGAGCATGACGGTCCAAATCGTCGGAGCCGATGGCAAACCTCTTCGCACCAACCTGAAGGGTCAGGGCGGCCTCGTGCCCATGGCGAAGGTGGTCATTCGCGGCAAGGTCGAGCAGAAGCCGGACGAGAACACCATGACGGTTCGCGCTGACGGCATTTACGTCGAGCAGTCTTGATCGGTATGTCCGGGTAGGGTCAAGACAGCATGAGGCCGCGCCGGAGGCTACAGATGATGGCGTGGTCCTGTCGCCCCTTTGCGGCTCTTTTAGAAGAGACAATCGGTAGCCCAGGGTTGCGGCGGGTCTGCGCCCGCCTTCGCCCTGGGCTACCTTCTTTCGCTCCTGCCGGGTCTGAGACACCGTCTCAGATCGTATGCTGCAGGGCATGGGCTCGGTGTCTACAGGATGCACCCCACGTTTACGACGATGGTCACCGTGACCACGTGATTATCGCTGTCGGTGGCCTTCAGTGTGATCACGTGTTCGGCGCCACCCGGGCATCCGGGGGTCTGGCTCGGCACGAAGCTCGGGGTGAACGTCACCGATTCACCCGTGCCCAGCACACCGTCACGGTCGGAGCTCCACTCCAGGCTCAGGCCGCTGAGCGTTCCATCCTCAGGATCGGTGGCCAGACCCTGCAACGTGACCTGTTGGCCGGGGCCGAACAGCGTGGCGTTGGCCGGTGAAGTGATCACCGGTGTCGGCGAGCCCACACCGGTCGCGACCGTGATGACCACCTGATCGGATGCGCTGAGGCCTTTGCCGTCGGTGGCAGTCATGGTGATGGTATGCGTGCCGGCCGTCAGCGTCTGAAAGAGAACCATGCCGGTGCCCAGCGATCCGTCCAGATCCGACGACCAGGCGATCTGCGCATCGGTGATGGTCTCGTCGGGGTCGGGCACGAAGGCCACGAACTCGACCGGAATGTGCGAGAAGAGCGATTCCGTGCCCACCGGTTTGGTGATCTCCGGCTGCGGCGGGCGATTCACCACGGTGACGATGATCTGGTGGGTGGACGTGCCCTCGAAGGGATCCGTGGCCGTCGCGGTGATGATGTGCTGGCCCAGCGTCAATTCCGACAGCGTTGAAGTACACTCATAGGGCAGCGACGAATCGCGGCAGAGTTCTCCGTCGATGGACGAGCGGATCACCACCTCGCCGTGGAAGCGGTTGATGGCAGTCACGTCGGTCGGATCGACCTCCGGATCGGAGTAAAGGGTGCGGAAGAAGGGCTGGTTCTTCCAGCCGATCAACTGCCCGCTGGCGGGCTGAGTGATCTGTACGGTCGGGGGCTGGTTGGACAGCACGCTGCGAACCGCACGGTAGGCGTCCACATACCCGTTGGGCACGCGCGAATCGGCACTCGGGTTGGCGGTAGACTGGAGAATCTCTGTGACGCGATCCAAATCCAGCGTCGGGTCCGCAGCCTTCATGAGGGCCACTACACCGGCCACGAACGGGGTGGCACAACTCGTGCCGTTGAACTCATCGAGCTCGTCGATGCCCACGTCGTCCGCATCGAGGGCAACCGTCTCGGGGTTGACCGTTGAAAGCACGCCCTCCGGCGCGGAAATGTCCACGTTTCTTCCGAAGTTATGTCGCGTGGTGGTGTCTCGTTTGATGGAGCCCACGCAGAGGACATCGAGCAACTCGCACGGCAGAATCGATCGGTCGTCGTCCAGATCGACGCCGGCGTTGCCCGCTCCGGCCACCACCACGGCTCCGACGCGCGTGCAGGCGATGACGGAGTCCCCGATTCGGTTGTCCCAGAACGTGTCCGAAATGATGCTGAGGATGCCGTGGTTGGCGGCCAGGCTGATACTGATGACCTGTGCGCCCATGTTGCCGGCCTTGTAGATCGAGTCCGCCAGGCTGTAGAGTGTTTTGCCGGTTCTGATGAGCACGGGCTGGGCCACCGGCCCACCGATGCCGGCGCTGCCGAACTGGTTGCGCTCCGCGGCGCAGCAGATCCCAAAGGCCCCCTGACCATGCCAGGCGGACGAACCCCCTCCGCCATCAAGCGGCAGGTCGCTCGCACCTCCGGCGCGCGAGTCGTCATTGGCCTCGTCCCACTGGAGCGGGGCGCTGAACGAGTTGAAGTAGTCGACGTTGTTCAGGAGCGGTACGCCGGTGCTGGTGTCGAGGGCAAACCCGGCATCGATGACGGCCACGCGGACCGGTGAGAAGAACACCGATTGGCCGGGCGGTGGCACGGGAGGAACCTTCTTGTACGCCAGGTAATCCCAGGCGTGAGTGACGCCGATCGAGAGGCCCTGGTCCCCGGAGGTGAAGGGGTCGTCGTCCTCCGTCATCCAGAAGCGGTTCTCGAAGTCGAGGAACGCAATGGGGTTGCCATTGCCGTCGAGCGCGGTCGGGTGTTCCGAGATGGAGAGGGCGTGGATGAGCAGGTTGGCCCACGCGCCGTTGGGCGCCTCGCGAGCGATGATGGCGCCCAGCCGGCCGGCATCCTCCGAGGAGAAGACCAGATTGCCCTGCACGCCGGCTGCTTCCGCGCTGGCGGGCAGGTCATCCAGGGGAGACCTGCTCAGGTCCACGCGTACGAGGTACCACTGGGATTGCTCGATCGGCGTGACCATCAGCTCCGCGGGCAGATTGGACGCAGAGCCGTCCTGGATGACGGTGCCGTTATACTTCTCGAGAAACGCAGTCAGCTCCTCCTGGGTCTCGGCGCGGATCATCACCTCGTCGACGACGAACGCTTCGATGACGCCATCGGGTCCCTGCGATAGCCCGACTGGCCGCTGCTGCCCTTCGCTTTCCACCGTTGATGGGTAGATGGGCGAGCTCAGGGTTGGATCTATGCTGAAGGTCACATTGCCGCCTGGCGGGTTGCCGGGGGGACCATCGGGTTGGTCACCGGGCAGTTCGATGCCCGGGCCACATTGTGCGCCCCATATGAAGAGCGAAGCCAGTACGAGGGCAGCCCAGCAATGGCTGGCGGCGGCGCGCTTCGTCGTCACCGTGTATTGGCGGCAAGACGTAAGCGGAAACAGGTTTGATTCGTCGGGCATGGAATTCTCCAGAATCAGATGCGGTTCGACCCGTCCTGACATCTATATGCGGGCCAATCCAGATTGGCTCGGTGCAGGGTCCATCTTTCGCACATGATGCCAGCGTGCAAGTCCGCGCAGCAGGGGGGATGGGGCACCGCCGTTCCGCGTGGAGTTTCTGGCTCTCGCCCATTACTCCTTACAGGGCAGCTTCTTAGATCTTGTGGTTCAGCTTGCCGGCCTGCTCTGGGCCAAGCGTTGTTCCATGGCCGCGTAGGCGGGTGTGTAAGCGCCGTCCTGCCGGGCACGGTTGATGATTTGTTGGGCCTGGTCGACGTGGCCTCTGGCGAGATGGACCTGGATGAGCGCGAGATCGACACGCTGCCGCACACGCACGCCGCCTTGTGCACGAGCCCGCTCGAGATAGTGGACGGCCTGGTCGTGGTTCCCGAGAAGATGGTGCAGGCTGCCCACGAAGAGCGAGGTCAGGTGGGCGGTTTCGGGGCTGTCCCAGACGGCCAGGGCTTCGCCGTCGGCCAGTTCGCGCTGGGCGAGCGTGCGATCCGCGTCCGACAATCCCGAATGTATTTGGCCTCGGCAACTTAGCAGCGCGAGTGTGTAGTCGAGACGCCCAGAGCTGAAACGCGGTGCCTCCTGTCGGGCCATCGCCAGCCAGGGCTCGGCCAATTCGAGGCGGCCGGCTTGGGCGCAGCGCTTGCCGGCCACGCCGGAAATGGATTGCTGCCGGATCTGCTCCTGGGCCGGCTGCACCCACCACTCGAGCGTTTCGCGTACCACGGGGTCTGCTTCCGAGAGGCATTGGGCCATGATCTGATTGAACCGGGCGATGGCCGTCGAATTGTTTCGATTCAGCGGCGGGCGGCCGAACAGTGATTTCATGAGCCACGCGGTGCGATAACGCTCGCACGGATTGTCCCCAGAGGCTGCGACCCAGTCGTCCAGCGTGCCGAGGGCGTCAAGTTTGTCCTGGGAAATGCGGCATGCTTCGGGAGCCGCGGCCAGCGCCTGGATGATCCCGTAAGCGACCAGGGCCTGGCCGCGCACGGAGGGGTGCACGTGGTCGTCCATCAGGTCCCAGCCGGCGGCAGGGTGAGCCGCATGTTGATCGAAGCACATCTCCAGGTCCGCCAGCGGCACACTCGAATCCGACGCGATCTTGCGAATGGCCTCGTTCATCCGGGTCGTGGCGCGCCAGGGCATGGAATCGAGATCGCGGGCTCGACGGTAGGCATGAGCGGCGGCTCTTGCGTCGCCGTCCGCCTCGAGCGCCTGGGCGAGGAGGTACTGCAATCCGGCATGGTTGGCATGGATGGCGGCCGCCTGGTGGAGCTGCTCCAGGGCGGTAGCGGATTCGCTGGTCAGGGCGGCCTGGGCGGCCTGGGCGGCGGCGATGAACCGGTCGAATCGGGCCCGCTGGTCTTCGGAGACTGGAGTCGGCGGATCTTCCCCTACCGGTGCGAGATCACGTTCGTTGCTGGGCAGGGTGCACAGCACCAGGGGCACTCCGCGCGCCTGGCACGCGGCCACGATCTGGCCGAGATGTGTCGCCAGGTTCTCTGCGGCCTGAGCGCGGAGCGGATCATCAGGGCCGATGTGGCTTTGGGCGGCCATGCGTTCAATGAGCGCGGCTCTGTCACCCTGCTCTTTCGGCTCCCCCCGGATGGCGGCGGACAGGGCCTGCGTGAGGGCCAGGCTCCGGGTCCAATGGGCCAGGCGGATCATTCCAGGAGAACGGCCGGCGTGCAGGCTGGCCACGCCGGCGGCGCCGAAGAACTCGTTGTGTCCAGTGCAGGCGACAATGAGGTCGGGTTGCTGGTCGAGTGCCTCCATGGTCATTCGCAAGACAGGGAAACTCGCGACGGCCGTCGTACCCAGGTTGATCACCTCGACCACACGGTCGGGCCAGGCCGCTTCTAGGCCCCGCTCCAGGAACGCCGCCGAAGTGAGCCCAGGGGTGTGTGGCCAGCCTCGAACAAACGAAGCACCAACCAGAAAAACACGGAATGTTCCGGGTGGTTTCGGGGTCACGAACGCCGACTCGAGACTGGTGCCGCTCTCGCGGACTGCGCCCCCGAAGAACTGGGCGGACCAGTCGGTATTGACCCGCATCACGTAGCCCGAAGCTGCCGGTCCGGCCTCGATGAAGAGGGCGGGATAACCTCCAAACCCCGCCCCGCGCAGGGCGAGCTCGCCACACATGACGCCGAGCAAGGGCAGGCTCATGGCGATCAACCGCAGCATCCACTTGCGGCGCCGGCTCATCGGAGGTGAGGCATTATCGTCCGGCGATTGCGAGTCCCGCGACAGACCGTTTCGGGGTTTTCGTCTGGATTGGCTTCGTTTCGACACCGAGGCTCCTCCGATTCGGTGCATCCCTGGGGCGGCCGAGGGTCCGGGCGTGTGCGCCACTGCTTTCTGGGACACCGCAGTGTCACCCGGAGCGCAACACAAAGGCCCGCGGTCAGATACCAACGGGCCTCTGTTTTGCGTAGGTTTGTAAGCGCCCGTGTGACCGCCGCTTACCAGCGTCGACGCAGGAACAGCATGGGCAGGCCGAGCAGGACAAGGCTCACCGGCTCGGGGACGTAGCTGAGCACGATGTCATCGAAACGTGCATGGCTCCAGGGGCCGTCACCGCCGGTGGACGAAGCGTTCAGCCGAACGCCAATGCTGCTGGTGACTGCCTGGCCCACCGCATCGTGGGACTGGAGCACCCAGGTATCCCAGGTGGCGGCCGGACTGGTCCAGACGACTGCGCCGTCGACCAGCAGGCTGACGGTCGCATCCATGGCGCTGGCCGCACCCCAGTTGCCTGACCAGACCTTGGTCCAGCCTTCGACATGGATGTCGTAGGTGCCGGCGGCGACGGCGAACTCCTGCGTGTAGGTCTGGCTATAATTCTGGTTCCACACGCCGCCGACCTGAAGGTCAGCGCCATCGGTACCGGTGCGGTCATTGGACGAATCGCCCGACACACCGCTTCCGGCCATGACCCAGTTGGCGGGCTGGCCGCTGGAGTAGCTGACCAGACCCCCGTTGTTCACGTCGGGGTTGTTACCGACGAGAATGGTGGACCCGAAGGCCGGACCGACCAACAGGCCCACTACTGCCAACATCATACTAGCTCGCATTCTAACCTCCTCCGAAAGAAAACACGAACGGGATTTCACCCGCATCCTGACGCACGTCCGCGACACGTCTCGCGCGCGAAGAACCAAAACGTAGTGAATGCATCTCCGCGTCAGGGCTGCGACCGAGTGATGTGCCTTTGCCCTCCGCGAGAGAATCCGGCCGCAACCGGTATCTCTCTCCCAAGCGGCTATTATGCCATTCCCAGTTTTATGCGTCAAGAAGCTTTTCAAGATGTGAACGGCCATTTCCGGGCCGGCCGAACGCCGGATAACTATGTTGGTGTCTTCAGGAGTCTGGCCATCCCCATACGCGAACAGGACCGGCCGGCGCACCTGATATGCGCTAATCCTTGGCCGGTCCACGAGTTTGCCGGTCCGACGTAGCTCAGGACGCTCCCGGCCAGCGGTCCAGTTGCAGGATGGTTTGCACGTAAAAGAAGTCGCTGTCGTCGGCAGGGCCGGTCTCGCGTGCAAAGGGCCCGGGGAAGAAGTGCGCGTAACCCGCTCGAATGGAGAGCAGGTCATTCGGATCATACTGGATGAAGGTTTCAAGGGTGTGTCCGATAAAACGACCGCTGTTGCCCTCCGGATCGCGGCGACTGGTGCGGGGCCAGACGTCGGTACGGCTGGCCAGCCAGTGAGCGCGGTAGTACCCCTCCAAACGGATTTTGTCGCTCGGCCTGAGCTGGAGACGGAAAGCCGTCTGGATGATATTGCTCCACTCCATGGTTTCGAAAATGCTGTACTGATCCGAGGTCCCGAAGAGGCGATTGAAACGGCCGCTGACCCCATCCTCGGGGTTCCGATCCCCGGTTGCATAAGTGAAGATGGCGGCGGCGCGCGGCCGGTACGGAAGGTCGAAGAGATAGCCCACTTCGCTGTTGGCGGCGAATGCCTGCTGGCTGCGCTCGCCGTCGTTGCCGAACTGGAAGGCGGTATCGACGTCCCAGTCCAAGCCGGTCTTGCCGGCCACCCCGTAAGCGCGCAGGCCCATGGTATGCAGCTCGCGGTCGGAGTCGTACCGGGCATCCCGGTCCAGGATGAAGTAGTAGGGTTCGATTGTGACGACTTTAGACCATTTGCGCCAGGTCCCGATTAAGCCGTAGAACCACCGCTCCTCGTCCGGGTGGTCCGGTCGGCGTTCACGACGTTCGACCGGCTGAACAGCGAAGACATCCAATGCCCATGGGGCGTGGCGATCGCCGAGTTGAATGCGGAAACCGTCGAACGAGGCGGGGGTGTTATTCCAGGTGGTGCGCGATACCAGCTTGCGATCCACGTCATCCAGGGTCACCCGGCCGGCGATGAACCGGGCAGGCCGACCTTCACCGAATGCGTCGGCAAAGTGCAACTCGCCAAACGCCTGGGAGAACTCATGGAAGTTGAACTGGGCTTCCTCGGCGAACTCGTCGCCGAAGAGTCTGGCGTCGAGGAACTCGATGCCGAAGCGAAATGGGTCGAACGCTTCCCGAACTCCGACATAGCCGCGCGAGCGTGAGTAGAAGCGGGTATCGTTGCCCAGATCGAAGCGATAGTCATCATCGTAACGTCCCAGGCGGGTGCGTTGCTCGGCCCCGAACTCCAGCCAGTCCAGATCGGCCGTGCCTGGCAAACCGAACTGGTCGACCGTCTTGACGTAGTGAGGCGGCGTGGTCTCGGGCACGGCGCTGACCGCGCGAGAGCGGACGTAGTAGTCCGGCTGTGGCTCGGCGGGCCGGGTGGCAACTGTTTCGCGGCCGGCAACCTGGCGGGAAGCGCCCCGTGACGCGTCGCTCGATCGGGTGGTCTGGGTCTGCGCCGAACCGGCGATCAGCAGCATCACGATGCCCGTGAAGACAACATGTGAACCGCCGTCCAGCGGCTGCATCCGATGCTTTCTCAAGTGACCAGGTTCCTGAAAGTAAGTCCGGATCTCACACGTTCCCAGGTGTTACGCTCTGGTGGCTGGTTATGCCCGGCCAAAGTGAACCCGTCAATGCACCACTCCTGGGGCACACCAGATAACGGTGGCGCGCTTAGATTTGTTTCGTGAAGCATGAGCGGTGCGCTAAGAATATCAAGGTTTGGTTTGCGAATGGCGGGTGGAGTTCCTCGTCGTGCGGCGGCACCCCCTGGGCAGCCGGGGGGACCGATTACTTGACCCGTCCGCATCTCCGGTTTGTAACGACGATTCGACCCGCCATTCTGCCCCGCATGGGGCAACTTCCCTCGGGGCGCCATGCGAGCCGTTCATGCTGTTGATCATCACGACCACGCCGGCTGGGCCGTTTCAGCCGCGGACCCGCCGGCGGGTGGCGCAAAGCGCACTTGGGAGGAAGAGACCGTTCTATCGTGATTGACGCTGTCCCGGATCACGCCGGCGAGACGCCGGCGCCCCACGGGTTCTCGGCGTCAGATGGCGGCGCTGTCAGCGCAGCCCAAGTGGTGCTCCGAGGGTCGGCGTCTACTTCGCGGCAGCAGGCCGGCGGCTGCCATAAGCAGGAGGACGAGCGACGCGGGCTCGGGCACTTGAGCGTAACCCAGCCACACGTTTGAAACGTTCAGCAACGTGTCGGGGCTGTAGAGTGCGTCGTCGGAGAATGGATCCAGCCTGAACGAGAGATAGTGCGTTCCAAGGGCAAGCGGGCTGAAGCCCGCGGCTCTTTGCCTTCCGGTTTCGCTGCTCCGATTCACGCGATGAGCTCTGGGACTACGCGCCCGTGGACGTCGGTGAGGCGGAAGTCGCGGCCGGCGTGGCGGTAGGTGAACTTCTCGTGGTCGAAGCCCAGCAGCCACAGCAGCGTGGCGTGCAGGTCGTGGACGTGCACCTTGTTTTCGACGGCCTGGAAGCCGAATTCGTCCGTGGCTCCGTAGACCTGCCCGCCCTTCACGCCGCCGCCGGCCAGCCACATGGAGAAACCATAGTGATTATGGTCCCGGCCGTTGACCTTGCCGGCGTTGAGGCCCGGCGTGGGCAGTTCGACAGTCGGCGTTCGCCCGAACTCGCCGCCCCAGATGACCAGCGTTTCGTCCAGCAGGCCGCGCTGCTTGAGATCCTTGAGCAACGCGGCGATGGCCCGATCGCATTCGCCGGCCAGACGGCGATGATTCGCCTCGATATCGTCGTGGTTGTCCCAGGGTTGGCCGGACCCGTGCCAGACCTGCACGAAGCGCACGCCCCGCTCGACGAGCCGGCGGGCGATGAGGATCTGGCGGGCCTGCGTGCCCGGCCCATAGAGCTCACGGATGTGCTGAGGTTCCTGGCTGATGTCGAAGGCGTCGCTGGCGTCCATCTGCATGCGGTAGGCCAGCTCGAACGACTGGATGCGGGCCTCGAGTTGGGCGTCCTGTTCGCGTTCACGCCGGTGGCGCTCGTTGAGTTCCTGCAGCAGGTCAAGCTGCCGGCGCTGCGATCGGCCGGAGATGTACCGGTTACGAATGTTTTCGATGAGCTGCTCGACGTTCGTGTGTTTCGTGTCGATGTAGGTGCCCTGGAAGATGCCCGGCAGGAAACCCGACTGCCAGTTCTGGCTTTCCTGGATCGGGTAGCCCCCGGGGCACATGGCCACGAAGCCGGGCAGGTTCTGATTCTCCGTGCCCAGCCCATAGGTAAGCCAGGAGCCCATGCTCGGCCGGATGAGGCGGGCCTCGCCGCAGTTCATGAGCAGCAGCGACGGCTCGTGGTTGGGCAGATCCGCGCGCATGGAGCGGATAACGGCGATGTCATCGATGCACTCCCCCACATGCGGGAACAGATCGCTCACTTCAATACCGGCCTGGCCGTACTTGCGGAACTTGAAAGGCGACGGCAGTGCCGCGCCGGTCTTGCGCTCTGTCTTCAGGTTGTCCATCGGCAGGGGCTTGCCGGCATACTTCGCGAGTGCCGGCTTGGGATCAAACGTGTCCACATGCGACGGGCCGCCGTTCATGAACAGGTGGATGACGTGCTTGGCCTTGGCCGGGAAGTGGGGGGCGCGGGGGGCCAGCGGCGACGTATAGCTACTGGAGGCTTCGGCCGCAGAGGCAGACAGGCCGTTGGTGCTCATCAAAGAGCCGAGCCCCAGGGCGCCCAAGCCCATGCCGCAGCGGGTGAGCAACTCGCGGCGGGTGAGGAAAAGGTCTTCCGGGTTGGGGAGGTGTTCGGAGATCCTCATGGGTACTGCTTGCTCCGTTGCCAGAAGAACCATCGGTGGGGTGCTGCCACACCTCACTGGTAGAATACCGGTGCCACATTCTCTCAATCGACGAACATGAACTCGTTCGTCAGCAGCAGGACCTGGGCGTACTGTTCCCATCGCTCCAGCGGTGCGGGTGGCTCGGGCGGCGGTCCCCTGAAATCAGCCTGAGCGTCCCAACTCGCCGTCGCGGACGCTTGTCGCTGCTCACCGGTCCCGCCGGCCAGCACCGTTTCGGAGACGGCCGTCTCAATGATCGGCGCCCATGAAAACGTGTCGTGCGAGGGATTCCCGCGCCCGTTCACAATGAAACAGAGCTGGTCGCCCGCCTCCAGCTCCAGGCGCCAGACCCGCGTCTCCGCCTTGCTGCCGTGGGCCACCCCGTGGCCCCGCGCACCCGTTCGGCTGGACACGATCCACGCCTGCACGCCATCGCCGCGCTGCTCGGGATGCTCGAGGACGCCGCGGATGTTGAAGGCCCCGGCCACAGGAGCGGTCCAGCGGCGGATGGCCGCGTGCTCGGCGTCGTTGCCCACGTGGCCGCCGACCGCCGAAAGCATCACCCAGCCGAGCCGCTGGTCGGGAAGCTTGGGGCCGCCCTGCCAACGGCCCTCGGCGAAATGGGGCAGAGGCGTGAACGAGCGGAGCACCTGGTCTCTGGCGTCGTAGAATCCGTAACCCTGCTGCCACACGACCGGCTCGGGCCGAGGACCGGGTTCCGGCCCTCCGGGCTCGCTCGCGAAGCGAACGCCCAAGGCCACCTCCTCAGAAGTGGCCGGGCGTCCGAGTACGATCCGATGTAGTGCTTCCACTCGCTGGTAGGGGCTGGCTATCCGGGCAATCTCAGGTCTGGCGGCGAGCCGCCGGGCCTGTTCGATGACGAACGGACTGTTCAACAGAAACAGGCCCTGCTGGGGAACAGTGGTGACATGCCGGAATGGGCTGTGCGTGTCCGGACTAGCGAAGTCGAACGTGCGAAACACCGCCGGCAGGTTCTGGCGTTCGATGAAGCCGTAGATGCTTCGGCGGCGCGAAAAGGGCGGCTGCGTGATCTCGACGGCCGGTCCGCCCTCGGCGAGATCCAGCCCGGCGGACACGGCCAGCAGCGAGTCGCGCAGCGACTCGAAATCGAGGCGGCGGCGGTTGGCCCGCCAGAGCAGCCGGTTGTCTGGATCGAGCTGCGCCGGGCCGGTATCGGCGAGACTGCTCTGTCGATACGTGCTGGAAAGCATGATCAGGCGATGCAGTTTCTTGATCGACCAGCCATCTTCCACGAAGCGATAGGCCAGGTAATCGAGCAGCTCGGGGTGCGTGGGCGGTTCGCCGCGGATGCCGAAATCGCTGGGGGTGCGGACCAGGCCCGCGCCGAAGTGATGCAGCCAGATCCGATTCACCATCACGCGGGCGGTCAGCGGGTTGTCGCGCGTGGCAATCGCCCGGGCGAGTTCCAGTCTTCCACTGCCTTGCGTGAACGGCTGGCGATCATCGCCGGCGAGCACGTGCAGGAACTGTCGGCGGACGAGCTTGCCCGGGTTGCCGGGATGGCCGCGGATGAATACCCGGGGTTCCTGGACCGCCGCCGCATCCACCACGACCTGTGCCCGCGGCGGCGCGACCATGGCATTGGCCTGCAAGCCGTCTACCTTGCGCTTGAGTTTCCCCCACTTCTCGTTGTCCTTGTGGTCGAACAGCGCCGCGGCGTCCTCCGGCGCCAGTACGGTCGGAGTGCCGGGACCATAGAGAACCTGGCGGAGCTCTTCTTCCGCCGGTTCGGGCAGCTTCTCCAACGGCTTGGCGTCGGCCGGCTGCGTGGAGGCCTTCCGGGCCGCCTGCCATTTCGCATGAACATTGCCGAGCACCTGCCCGTAGACGCGGGCGACGTCCGCCATCGATTCCAGCGGTTGGGCCCTTAAGGCCTCAAGGATGAGCGGATTGACTGCGGCGGCGGTCTTCGGCGCATCCGCGGCGGTGGCAAACGTGAATAGCGTGCGCTGCGCGTCGTGTTTGAACTGCTTGGCCTTCAGGCGGCTCAGCGCGTGCCAGGGCGCGAACACCGGGTGGTGGCTGCCGGCGGATTTGCGGATGAACTCGCGCCAACGGTCCACGACCGGCGGGCGGATCTCGCCGGCCGCATAGACCAGCATGAATTCCTGCACCTCCGGCCGGGCCGGTTCAAGCGACTCTGCCAGGTAGGTACCCACCTGGGATCGCAACGCATCGGTCAGGGCGGCGTGCTTCTCGCTGGTGAAGGTTTCCAGCGTCTTCTTGTGCGTCTCAAGCTCCTTCATGTGCGCCGTGTAGGCGGCCGTCTCCTGCACCATTCCGATCAGCGGCGCCTCCTTCGGCTCGACGGAACTGGCGAAGACGCCATAGAGGGAGTAGTAGTCCTCCGTGGGGATAGGATCGTACTTGTGGTCGTGACAGCGGGCACAGCTCACCGTCAGGCCCAGGAACCCCCGCGTGACCACGTCGATGCGGTCGTCGATAATGTCGTGGATCACGTTGGTGAAGCGCCGGCCGAGCGTGAGGAAGCCCATCGCCGCCAGTGCCCTGTTGTCCTCGCCCAACTCGAGCTGGTCGGCGGCGAGTTGCTGGACGACGAACTGATCGTACGGCAGGTCCTCGTTGAAGGCGCGGATGACGTAATCGCGATAAGTGTAGGAGTAGGGGAAGCGGCGCTCCTCGTTGAAAACGTAGCCCTTGGTGTCGGCATAGCGGGCGACGTCGAGCCAGTGGCGGGCCCAGCGCTCGCCGTATCGGGGCGACGCGAGCAGGCGATCGACGAGCCGTTCATACGCGTCCAAAGACTCGTCGCGCTCGAACTGCTCGACTTCATCCGCCGACGGGGGCAGGCCGGTGAGGTCGTAAGTGGCGCGTCGGATGAGCATGCGGCGGTCGGCCGGTGGTGCGGGGTGCAATCCGGCTCTTTCCAGGCTTGAAAGTACGAACGCATCAACGGGTGTGGCGATCCAATCCTGTTGCCGCACGTGAGGAATCAGCGGCAGTTCAACTGGTTGAAAAGCCCAATGCGTCCGGCGGATCTGATCGAGCTGCTCTTCGCGGGTCGGACCGCTGGCGGGCACACTGCTCGGCACCGCCGACGTCGGCCAAGGCGCGCCGAGCCGGACCCACCGGGTCAGGGCTTCGATCTCGTGGTCAGGCAGTTTGCCGGCTGGCGGCATCTGAATGTCGCCGCTGTACCGGACTGCCGCGATCAGCGGGCTCTTTTCAGGCTCGCCGGGCACGACGGCCGGTCCGGACTCCGTTCCGTTGAGCATTGCGGCCATCGAGTCGAGCCGCAGCCCGCCGCGCTGTTTGTCCGGGCCGTGGCAGCGCAGGCAATTCTCGGCCAGCACGGGTCGAACGCGGGCCTCAAAGAATTCCTCCTGCTCGGCGGTGATGGCCGGCCCGTCTCCAGCGGCAGTGGGCGAGGTCTCCGCCTGAGCCGCAGTGGCGATGCTTACCGATAAAACCATGCCGGTGCAGTGTGCAAGCCATGTCGTTGGACGCATTGCTCGAGTGCCCGCCGGTTAAAAGCCACCACGATCCCG
>BTUC01000036.1:1662-26568 GCA_045863575.1 Phycisphaerae bacterium | reverse complement strand
CAGGAACGAGCCCTCATCCAGCGGGGGCATGAACTCGCGTCCGAGGCCGGGGAGCTCGTGCTGACCGGCCACCCAGAGCTTCTGGTAAATCCCGGCCACACCGGTCCGCTCCTCGGTAGCCGGCTTGGGCATCCAGGCGAACACATTTCCGAACCCCAGCCACACGGTGACGCCGAAGACGACCATGACGGTCGGGATAGTCAGGAAGGCCACCTTGTGCCGCAGGAAGAAACTGAGCAGGTACGGATAGAAATCGATGAAAATCAGTCGGCTGGCCGTCCACACGGCGTTGAGCACGAAGACAAAGATCAGGTTTTTGGTCAACCCCACACCCAGTCCCAGCGGCATCCAGTGCAGCGTGAGCAGGTAAAGCACGCCGGCGGCCGCGGTGTAGCTGGACACGTACTTGCCGATAGTGCGGGCCACAGGCGGAAGAAAGGGTTCTGCCGTCGCCCACACGGCGAAGACCACCAGCAGCCAGGCGGCGTAACTGACGTACAGCCCGCCAAAGATCCCCGCCCCCAGGAGCAGGAGGCGCCAGGCCCACCAGCCCACCTGGTGGTACGGCATCTCACCAGGTCGCTGGCGGCGGAAGATCAGGTGCGCCAATGCCGGGATGATGGTCAGGGCCACCACGACCGACGCCAGCAGGGCGAAACTCTTGGTGTAAGCCAGCGGCTTGAACAGCTTGCCCTCCGGTCCGAACATCGCGAAGACCGGCAAAAACGACACCAGCGTCGTCGAGATGGCGGTGATCACCGCGCCGCCTACTTCGCTGCTGGCCCGGTAAATGGTCTCCAGCGTGGGCTCGCCCTCCGGAGCCTCGTCGTAATGCTTGACGATGTTCTCACAGAGAATGATGCCCATGTCCACCATCGTGCCAATGGCGATGGCGATGCCGCCCAGGCTCATGAGATTGGAATCAATCTTGAAAACGCTCATGAGGATGAACGCGCCCATGATGGCGATGGGCAGGTTGAGGCAGATGAGAAACGCGCTGCGGAAGTGCATGATGAACACGATAACCACGAACATGGTGATCAGGACTTCATCGATCAGCGCATTCTCGAGCGTGCCCAGCGTCTCGTGAATGAGCGTGGTGCGGTCGTAGAAGGGGACAATCTGCACCTGTGAAACGGTGCCGTCATCCAGCGTCTTCTTGGGCAGGCCGGGGGCGATCTCCTCAATCCGCTGCTTGACCTTGTCGATCACCTCCAGCGGATTGGCCCCGTAACGCACCAGAACGACGCCGCCGACCGCCTCGACGCCCTCCTTGTCCAGCATCCCGCGGCGCAGCGCCGGGCCCAGTTGCACCCGGGCCACGTTCTTGACGTAGATGGGCACATTCTCTTCGACGCGCAGCAGGATGTTCTCGACATCCTCAACCTTCTTGATGAAGCCCTTGCCGCGGACGATGTACTCCGTGCCGTTCCACTCGACCGTCTCGGCGCCGACGTCGATGTTGGCCTTCTGGACGGCCATGAACACATCATTGAGCTTGACCTGATGAGCCCGCATGGCGTCGGGATCCACGTCGATCTGGTACTCCTGCACGTAGCCGCCGACGCTGGCCACCTCGCTGACACCGGGAATGGCCTGCAGCGCGTAGCGGACGTACCAGTCCTGGATGCTGCGCAGCTCCATGAGGTCAAAGCCGCCGTTGGAGCCCTCCAGCGTGTACCAGTAGACCTGCCCCAATCCGGTGGCGTCCGGCCCCAGGGCGGGGCTCACGCCGGGCGGCAGGAACTGTTGCGCGATGTTGAGCTTCTCCAGCAGCCGCGAACGGGCCCAGTAGAAATCCGCGTCATCTTCGAAAATGACGTAGATGACCGAGAAGCCGAACATCGAGTACGAGCGGATGGTCTTGAAGCCGGGCGTGCCCTGGAGCGTGGTGGTCAGCGGATAGGTGACCTGATCCTCCACGTCCTGTGGCGAACGGCCGGGCCAGTCCGTGAAGATGACCTGCTGGTTCTCCCCGATGTCAGGGATTGCGTCCACCGGGATGGGATCGCGCGGGATGACCTCCTGCTTCACGTCAAAGGGCATGACCCGCAGGCCCCACAGGAAGAGGAAGCCGATCAGCAGGAAAACAATCAGTTTGTTTTCCAGGCAGAATCGGATGATCCGGTCGACAATGCCCGGGCGGGGATCAAGTTCGATGTTCATACCACTTCGCTTGAATGACGAATGACGAAACCAGAATGACGAATCAACGACGAATGACGAAGCCCGAATGTCCGAAACTCTGCCGGTCCTCATTTGGATTTCGTCATTCGGGTTTCGGGCTTCTTTCGTCATTCGGATTTCGACAGTCGTCATTTCGTTCCTGCCGCTATTCCTTCTTCACGCTGCCGTCGCGTTCAATGGTCAGCTCGATCACGCCGCATCGGCGCATCTCGTCGCCGAAGTACGGATTGAGCGTGTTCCGATCAGCCTGTAACCAGCCGGCGCCCCGGTCGTCAAAGGCCATCGAGCAGAAGTGACGCACCAGCGGCTCCGGCCGGCTGTGGCCGAACGTGCTCAGGTACTTCTGCAGAGCGGCCGTGATGGCGGGCAGGCTCTCGCGCAGCGCGCTCAGCGCCGGCTTGCCGTCCTTGGGCAGCGCGGCGGACAGCTTGTGCATCTGATCCTGGAACAGCTTCGCATCCTCATCGGACAAACCGTGAGGCTCGGTTTTCGCCAGTGCCGAACGCATGCTGGCCGCGGCTTCCGATGCCTTCGCGGCATCGCTCCTGGCCAGCTCGGCCACCAGCTTCAAGTAAGCGTCAACAACGGGGGCGACGTGCTGATGGTACATCGCGCCGGAGACGGCCCGCGATTGCGTCGGAGCGGAAGCGGCCTGTTCTGACGCTTCAGCGTCTCCGCCGCCCGGCTCGTAGTGCTTCTTGACTTCCCCGCAACGGAGCATCTTGTCACCGAAATAGGCATTGCGGACTTTCTCATCGGCCTGAAACCAGGCGGCGCCCTGGTTATCGAAAGCCATCGAGCAGAACACCTTGACCACCGGAGCATCCAGCTCGTGACCGAACACCTGCAAGTACATCTCCAACTGGCGGGTCAGATCCGGCAGCTTGCCGCGGAGGTAATCAATCGAGCCATCAGCAGCCTCGGGCAGCACCTCCTGCAGCGCCTTCATGCGCGCCTGGAACGCATCGGCGGCATCGCCCTGCAGACCATCGGCTTTCGCAGACGGCAGCGATTTCCGCAGATCAGCCATGGCCCGACCGGCCGTTTCGGCATCGTCGTTGGCCAAGGCCGAGGCGAACGCCAGGTAAGCTTCGATGACCGGCTTGGCTTGCTGGTGATAGCCGGCGCCGGCTACATAGTACGACGGCAGCTCAGCCAACTCGTCTTCGGCCACGGCATCCGCCGGTGGCTGCATCATGCTCGGCTTGGCCATGATCTGCAGGGCCGAGTCGATCATCAGCGCGCCGCGGGTGACCACGCGCTCCCCTTCCTCCAGGCCATCTTCGATCACGTAATAATCGCCGGTCCGGGGCCCGAGTTGGACCACCCGGCCTTCATAAACCGGCGTGCCGTCGTCTTTGGTCTGCTCGACATAAACGACCGCTCGCTTGCCGGTGAGCAGGACGGCCGTCTGGGGCACGGCCAGCAGCTTGGCTGCCCGCGCCCCCGTGCTGACGTATCCCAGCGTTTCGGCCTTGACCAGGTCCATGCCGCACTTGTCACACTCTCCCGGTCCGTCCTTAACCACCTCCGGGTGCATGGGGCATAGCCACTTTCCAGCCAGGCTCTCCTCCACCACCATGCCGTCCTTTCCCAGTTGAGCCTTGAGGCGGGCGCGGACGAACATCTCGGGACGCAGCTTCATGTCCGGGTTGGGCACATTCAGTCGGACCTGTACTGTTCGGGTTTTCGGGTCCAGCACCGGGTCAACGTAGGCGACCCGGCCTTGGAACGCCTGTCCGGGAAATGCCTCCGTCTCGAACTGAACCTCCTGGCCCAGACGGACGTAGCCGATATCCAGCTCATAAGCGTCGAGCATCACCCACACGGTTCGCAGATCGGCCAGGGTGAACAGCTTCGTGCCGGTATCAACGTACATGCCTTCGTAGCCTTGTCGCTCGACCACCCACCCTTCCTGGGGTGCATCGATCCGCATGTGATCGCTGGGTTGGCGGTCACGCCGAAGCGCCTCGATCTGGTCTTCGGGGATGCCCCACAGCTCCAGCTTGCGCCGCGCGGACTGCAGCATCGCGTCAGCGCCGGTACGTTCGGTCGGACTGAGGTTGAGGCCGCCCTGTGCCGCACGTTCCCTGGCTTCCAGCGCCAGCAGGTACTCGCGCTGAGCGACGAGCAGTTCGGGACTGTAGATCTCCGCGAGGTGGTCGCCCTTGCGGACGAAGATCCCCGTATAGTCGACAAAGAGTCGATCCAGACGGCCGGGCACGTAGCTGCTGATCTGGGTGATCAGCGTCTCGTCGGTCATCACCTTGCCGACCATGCGCACGTCCACGGCCACTTCCCGGCGCTCGACAGGCGTGGTCAGAACCCTGGCCAGCTCTCGTGCTCTGGCGGAAAGCCCCAGTCGCGGTGCGTTCGGATCATCGTCCTCGGCTCCGGCGAGCACCGGAATCAAGTCCATGAAGCAGATGGGGCACTTGTCCGGGCCGGGCTTTTTAATCTGGGGATGCATGGAGCAGCTCCAGTAAAGGATCTCTTCGCCCGGTGCGGCCGCCTCGGCAGCGGCATGATCGTGAGCCGGCGCGGCGGAAGTACCCTTGTCGAAGCCATACCACATCCCTAGGGCGAAGATGAGCCCCAGCGCGATCAGCGCCACCAGAACGCGGACTGCCCACATCTTCCAGCTCCGGTAGCCGAGGTCCTCGGGCCATCCGGCGGGCTGGGAACGCGTATTCGAGTGGTCGCCAGTTCTCTTTTCCTGCGTTGCTTCCATGAGTAAGTCCTGCGTCAAAGGCCGGTGAATGGACAGGACAGAGATACGACCGGACCTGTTCCAGTGTTCTCGCAGGCCTGGCAATCCGTCCCGCCTGATGCGTTGGAGTTGCCCTCCCCGGCCCTGATTCACACGTCCGTTATACACTGCTTAGATGCACTGCATCGGCTGTTTCTTCGCACTCGAAGTCTCGCGATAAGAAAAAACTAATGCTTCGCGCACCTGGCCCGTCTGTAGCGGCCGGCGGTAACTGCCGTAGGTCAGGTCCAAGCGGCGAAACCGCGTTCGCTGTCGCCTCAGCAGGCCCAAAGACCGGTCGCAGCCCGGGAGTGTGCCACTGCTGTGTCAGCAGCGTTGGAGGCCTCACGTCGAGGCGCCGCTGCCCGGCTCATCCGCAGGAGTTGTGGCCGGCTGGGTGGATGGCGCTGGAGCGGCGAGCCGACCGCCCACCTGGCGTTCGAGTTCCGCCTGGATGACCAGGTAGTCGCGAAGGAATTCCAGGATCCGCAGCCGCATGGAAATCAGGTCCTCCTGCACATTCAGGAAGACCGTAATCTCCTCCCTCCCGGCCACGTAGGACTGCTGGGCGATCTCCAGGTTCCGGTCAACCGCCGGGATGATCGACTCACGGTAATACTGGACCTGTTCGTATGCCTGAGCATACGTGACCAGATTCTCCCGAACTGCCCGGATGATCTCCTGGGCGAGGGCCTCATATTGGGCCACGCTCTGGAGGTATTCGTGAACCGCCCGCGCGGTCTGAGCCTGGCCCCAGTCGAAGATGGGCAGCTCCATCGCCACCATGGGCCCGATCATGGCGGTCATGTCTCGTGGCTTGGGGTTGAAGGGAGCCACCATCGGTCCCCCTCCGCCGCCCATCCCGGTAACGCCGTTGGCCACCCCCTGGGCAACGGCATTGCCGAATTGCCCCGCCAGGCTGGGGTTTTGTGAGCGCGGGGCCGCCTCGCGCTGGAAAGAGAGTCCCAGAGCCAGGTCGGGCCATCCCTCCCGGCGCCGAAGCTGAACGCGCTTCTGAGCCCCCTGGACCATCCACTCCGTGGCCTGAAGGTCCAGACGCTGTTCATCAGCAAGGGCCAGCAGGAATTCTTCGTCCGGCGGCGGTTCCAGCGCGTACTCCAGTTCTCGCAACGGCTCGACCTCCCAGCCGGCCCGAGCCGCGGCCACACCCATGAGCAGGAGCAACTGCCGCTTGAACGCCTGGTGCTGGGATTGCATCGCCAGCAGGTCCGACCTCAGACGCATCCAGCGGATCTGGGAGAGGTTAACCTCCACCTGCGTGGCCTGGCCGCCCACCTGGCGCACCTCGATCACCCGGGTCGTCTGCTCAACGATGCGCATGTTCTCCTGGATGAGCTCGATGGCCCTGCGCGTGTACTGAAGCCGAGCGTAGACGGCTTTGACCGCTGCCACCACCTCCACCGCGCGGTCGGCCACGCGCAGCACAACTCTCCGGAGTTCCGCCTGCCCCACCTTTTCCCGCGCGGGGATCAACCACAAATCCTGCAGCGGTTGCATGGGCAGACCGTTGCCCCGCAACATGCTTCGCCCGCCGCCATCCGGAAACATGATCATGAAGTCGATGGCCGGGTTGCTGAACAGCGTGGCCTGAACGAGGTCGGCATTGGCCTGGCCGATCGTTTCCAGATCTGCCCGTAGTTCTCGGTTGTTCCGCAGGGCGAGGACCAGGGCATCCTCGAGAGCCAGCACCTCCTGGCCGTCCCAGCTCGCGGAGTCCTGGTCCCACATGGTCTTCCAGTCGGGCCGCTGCCCGGTATTCTGCTCGACCAGATCAATGGCTTCGCCGACCCGCGCATCAGGGTTGATGCTGGTACATCCGGCTCCTGCTCCCAGAATCGCCGCGCTGATGACGAGCCCCACTCTTCCACGCATGAAGTTCTCCTGTGCAGCCGTCGCAGTGGCTCCTCCCCTGCGCCGCGCCTGTGGATGGTTCAATGAAGATGAATGTGCCCTGAACTACACAGAAGTGCTGGTTTAAACCGTTCGCGGGCGCGGGTCAAGCCGAGCCCAAGCGGGCGGTCCAGGCGTGTGCCGCCGCGGGCTCGACGGGTGCCGCCATCCAGGGCGGGGTGCGAGAGGCATTCAGCCGGCCGACCGACTCCTCCAAGCTGCCGGTGTGACCCCTCGGCTCTGAAAAACAGCGCGGCTACGGCAATTGTCACTCCGTGTCCTCCTTCCATACAGCGACTGGCCGGCGGCTGTCGATCCGCCGCCTGCGCCCGTTAGATGCGTTGGCGGGCAGGTTTCTTCGTCCAGTGACAGATCGTTCCTGGCGCATGATTTCTGACCGCCGCGCAAGATCGGGAAAGCTCCCGAAGATCCAGAAGCCAGGCTGCGAAGAAATCGCCTGCGAGCGGCATCTGATCAAGGGGCGAGGCCAGGTAGCCTGCCATGTGAATGGGACCACAGAAAGAAAGGAAAAAACGATGCCAAAACCCGTATGGGCGGTTGCGTCACTGTACGCCATCTTCCCGTTGATGGCTTTCGCTCAGCACGGCCATAACCATGGCCAGCACGGCCATCAAGGCCACACTGCGGCCAAGCCAGCGCATGCCGCGCCCGCCCAGGCGGGGGCCGCCGGCGCCGGCGCTCTGAAGCAAACGACCTGCCCAGTGACCGGCGAGCCCATCAAAGCAGACAGCTTCACGACCTACGAGGGGCAAAAGGTGTTCTTCTGCTGTGATGGCTGCATCGACAAACTGAAGAAGAATCCGGCCAGGTATCTGCCCGCCCTGTACACGCAGCTCTATCCGCAGCGCATCCAGGCCAGATGCCCCGTTATGGGCGGAGTAGTTGACCCTGAAGTCTTCGTGGAGCATAAGGGCCAGAAGGTTTACTTCTGCTGCTCGGGCTGTGATGACAGGTTCAAGAAAGACCCGGCCAAATACCTGCCCAAGCTCGAGGAAAATCAACTGACGCAGGTACACTGCCCGGTCACGGGTGGTCCCATCGATCTGAAGCAGAGCCTGAAGGAGAAGGACCGGACGGTCTACTTCTGCTCGAAGGATTGCGTCGCGAAATACGAAGCCAACCCCCAGAAGTTTGCGCAGGCCCTGCTGCCGGAGGTGGGCGTGGTTGCCTATGGTCCGACGGTTAAAGACGACATCGTGGCCACGGTCTGCCCGGCGGACAAGAGCCACCACAAACGTGCCGAAGTCCAGTCGACGGTGTACCAGGGCAAGGTTTACTTCGTGTCGAGCGATGAGTGTGCCGAAGCTTTCCAGGCCGATCCGGCCAAGCATGTGCGTGCATTGAAGCAGCACAAGTCGCCGTCAGCGGCTGGCCCGCAAAGCTCGGCAGCTCCGAAGTGCACGGGTAAAGCGCTCAGCGCAACGGGACACGTCGGACATGCTGGGGGACACGGCTGCTGCAACGGACCAGCGTTTTGAAACGCCGAGCAGGCCAAAGGGCGTCACCCCAGGTGACGCCCTTTGGCCGTACTGAAACGATGCTCCACGGTAGCGGTTCTGCTTAGCGTGAGGATCGCTGGCTGGCCCCCGGCTCGCGCAAAGATCCACCCGGGTGTCCGGGTTTCACCCCAACCCGGCGAATGCCGCTCTGCTCGGTTCGTCCGGTCAATGCTTGTGGCTCGGATCGCCCGGTGAGTGCCTGCGGTTCGCTTCCACCGGAGGATTGGCACGCCGGAATCCCGATCACGGCGATCGTCAGCAACCCTCCAAGCACCAGTTGAGAGACTCGTTTCAAGACCATCTGAGCAATCCTCCCGGTTCAAAATCCGCACGAACATCCGGCCGGCGTGCGGGCTCGCCCGCGTCCTGCCCGGCCCCGTATGATGAGAGTTTAGATGTCCGGCCCACCTGTTTTCTTCACGCTTTTCGCGGTTGCTGTTGCTTTTCAAAAACCTCTTCATCTGCTAACCTCTCACAGCCTCGACCGCAAAGGTCCCCGGTCGGACGACATCATCCATGGCGAGTTGCAGAGTCTCGTGAACGCCCATGATTCCAGAGCAGATTATTGCCGCTTGCCGTCGTGGAGACCGGGAGGCCCAGCGCGCGCTCTATGCCGCAACCGCAGATCGCGTTTATCGCCTGCTGCTGCGCATGACCCGCAATTCCGAAGACGCCGCCGACCTCCTCCAGGAAACCTACCTTCGCGTGTTCCGGAACATCGGCCAGTTCGAGGCCACATCGAGTCCCTACACCTGGATCTATCGCATTGCGGTGAACGAGGCGCAGCAATGGTTCCGTCGCCGCGGCCGCCAGGAGCGCCTGCTGGTCTCACATGCGCGGGAGACCAGAGACGTACAGATCTCCGACCACCCTGACGTGCACTCTTGGGAGGTGCAGGAGGCCGTGGCCAGTCTGCCGGATGCCGAACGCGACCTGATCGTGCTTCGCTACTTCGACGGGCTCAGCTATACCGAGATGGCCCAGGTCCTTGAGAAGCCTGTGGGGACCATTGCCTCCGGGCTTAACAGGGCTCGATCCCTGCTACAGGGGATATTGGCGGCGGAAGTGCAGGACCGGCCGTGAAGAAAAGCTGGTCCCGCAGCATCCAATGTTTCAGTAGCGGCGCCTCAGGTCCGGGAAAACTTGTGTCTCGACGCCGCAGGGGCTGAACATCATGAATTGCGAGAACATCAAAGATCGGCTCGGCGCTTACCTCGACGGCGAATTGGCGCCTCACGACATGGCGGCCGTCGAGGATCATGTCGCCTCCTGCGCCTCCTGTGAGACGGCGCTGACCGGCCTTCGCCGATTGATCGACCAGCTCGCCGCGGCTGATGACTTGGAAACGGCTCAGGCTCCGGCTGACGCTTGGGATCAAATCGATCAGCGGCTCACTGAGCCTCTCAAACCGGCTCTTTCCCGCGGCCCCTGGGCCTGGCGCCTGGCCCGCAAGCCCCTTGCCGCAGCAGCCAGTCTGGCCCTGCTGGTCGGCATCGCGACTTCTGTCAGCGTCTGGCTGAACAGTACCGCCCAGACCGCTCAGGCTGCCGCGGTGGATTACAGTGTTCTGCTGGATGGTCTGGGCACGGACGTGAATGCGGCCGTTCAGAAGTTTCTCCGCCACTACCACGCCAGGCCCCTCACAGCCGAATCCGTACGCTCTGCCGCTCCCAACCTGGGATTCCGCCTGCCGGCCGAGCTGCCCGGAGAATTCCGGCGCGGCCAGATCTACAGCCTGGATTTCGGGGGCATACGCGGCGTGGCGGCCGAGTATCGGCGCGGGGATGAGCCGCTGTTTGTATTTTTCCACCCACCCGTTGATCAGACCCGGTTGGGAGTGCATAGCGAGTCTCATTGCCATGTCGCGGGCCGGGAGGGCCATCGCGTTGAGGTTGGCCCTTGGCGGCTGGTCCACTTCACCGATCCGACCACCTGTCACTGTCTGCTGAGCCGTCTCGACGAGCCGGACCTGACGGCAGTGCTGCAATCCGTAGCCCTCCGGTTCCCCGAAGATGGACAGGCGGCTGATTGACGCTCTGCACACCCTCGGTTTCCGATGAGATGCCCAATGTGAAGGCACTGCGCCCTTGACTGCCTGTCGCGTGGTCAGCACGTCTGTCCGGTAACTGTAGCCGGTGACGCATCCTCATTTTGCAAATGCTTGGCAGGACGTAATTTACAAGTTGTGGTGACGTCGCTGTGATTGGCCGCCGATATGCAGAGTGACGTCTATGCGTCACTCAACGGCCCTCATGCCGGCCCTGCATTTGCTCGTTGCTGTCCATGCGCTGCCTCTCGGTGGCTGCCAGATCAACTCGGGACGGCCAGTCGAGTCGCTCGCGCCATCCCGGGCCTGGCTGGCTCCCATACAGACCCGCGCGGGTGTCGAACTTGAGCAACGCTTCGGCGGTCTGATCCGCAGCCCCCTCGTTCAAAACCGCCTCGATCGCATTGGGCGGAACCTGTTGGCACAAATGCCTGCCTGCCCTCAACGCTGCAGCTTCGGCCTGCTCAGATCCGAACAGATCAATGCTCTGTCGCTCGCGGAGGGGCACGTTTACGTGACGGCCGGGCTCTACCGACGCCTCAACAGCGAGGACCTGCTCGCCGCCGCTCTCGCTCACGAGCTGGCGCATGTCGCCGCCCGTCACGGCTTTCGGCCCGTCCGCGGCGCAGGTGCCAGGCTGTCCCGGGAGATTCAAGCCGACCTGATGGCGGTGGACTGCCTTCAGAAAGCTGGCTATGACCCCTTCAGGCTGGTTGAGCTTCAGCAGATCATCTCCCACGTGCAGGACGCCGGTTGGAGCTCCCGTCGCATCGCAGCCATCAGGGAACGGTTGAGCGCCCGGCCGCCGGTCTTTGCGAGATAACCGGGAAATCTTAGCTTCGGCCAAACATGCAATTCCCCTTTTAACCCAAATCAAACCGCACGAGCGTATCCGCATAACAGAGCCTGGTTAACTTCTTCCGCAGCGTGCTGGCGTTGCGCGTGTCCGCCGGCAGACGCTGTGAGCGTTTTCTTTCCCTGCTTGTGGAGGCTGATTGTATGCAACACATCGCACGTACCGGACGAAAGGCTTTTACACTGATCGAGTTGATGGTGGTCGTCGGCATCATCGCCCTGCTGATGGCTATCCTTCTGCCGTCGCTGGCCCGGGCGCGCGAGGGAGCCAAGGCCGCGAGCTGCGCATCGTATCTGCGGACCTTCGGGACCGCTTTCGAGATGTATGGTTCGCAGGATAAGATCCATTCGCGTTCTTCCGGCGCGTTCGATCACCTCCGCGACGGCGACGTGCGGAAGTTCGGCTGGGTAGCCGACGTCATTCATCTCAAGGTCGGTTCACCCGGCAAGATGCTCTGTCCCACCAATCGGTGGACGATCAACGAAAAGGTCGCCGATTACACCGGCGCCGCCTCCACCGGCTCTGCCAACCCGAACCGTCCGCACGACGTGCCCATCATGCCGACGGGCGTGAAGTCCGCCGAGTTCTGGGCCACCGGGTATAACAGCAATTACGCGACTACGTGGCACTTCTCACGTGGAGATCCGACCGCCGCTGACGGCTATGGGGCCAACGGCGATAATTCCGATCCCTCCAAGTGCCCGGGTGATGGCGATGGTCCGTTGAATGGCAAGCACTTGAATGATTCCACCGTGACCCCTGACCGGATCGCGGTCATGGGAGACTCTCGCGCCGGCGACAGCAGCGACTCGAGCGTGACCACTGCCTATGCCAATACCATCAATGCCTTCGCTGATGAGACCGTGGTCAATGCCGGCGATTACACGGTGGAATCCTTCACCGACGGGATGTCCGTAGACTACAGCTCGGTCACCGGTGACCCCGGCCGAATGGGGCACGAGTTCAACGACATCCAGCCGCTGCATAACACCAGAGGCGGTGACCTGGCCGGCTATGCCAACGTGCTCTTCGCCGATGGCCACGTGAGCGCAATTCACGATTCGGGCGGCCTGGGTGATGCCCCGGACGGTTTCCTGGGGCCGTACAAGAACGGCAACTCGTTCCAGATCAACACCAGCGCCTTCAAGGAGGTTCGCAACGCGATGTGGTATGGCCGGATGCGCTCGAAGCCGACCGCGGGCGGCGGCAGCGTCGAGTGAGCGGACCGGCTGGCCTCGCGGTGTGCCACTGAAAGACCGCTCTTCCGTTTGCCAATCCGTAGCGGCCGGCCTGGAGCGCCGGCCGCTAAAGCGAGGCGGCCACCTTGCGGAAGTGATAGCCCACGATGGCCAGCGTCACGGCCTCGGCGAAGGCCTTCGGGCGCACCACCAGCGTCTTGACCAGGAATTTCCAGTACTCGCGGCGACCGCGCGTCCAGACGCCCATGACCCACAAAGATCGGGCAAACGCCACCAGCTCCTGGCGCGACAACCGGGGCCTGGGGCGCTGCGGCCGGTACTCCTTCAAAAACGTGAAGATCCGCCGATAATAGACCTTGGGCGTGTACAGGTGCTTGAGCAACCTTTTGTAGCCGGTGGTGAGCAGTTCGCGGTCGATCCGCGGAACGAAGTTGAGCATGCCATCGAGATTGTTGCCCGTGCTGTGCTCGAGGATGCGTCCTTCGCTGGACAACCGAGAAAACAGCCGCGTGCCCGGCAGGGCGGTGAGCAAGCCGACCATCGCCGTTGCGATGCCGGCCTCTTGAATGAACCGGAACTGCCGCTCGAAGATGTTCGGCCCGTCGCCGTCGAATCCGACGATGAAACCGCCCATCACCTCGATGCCGGCATTCTGGATCCTCTTGACGGCCGCCACGAGATCCCGCTGGGTGTTCTGAATCTTGGCGCACTCCAGCAGGCTGCTCTCTTCCGGCGTCTCGATCCCGATGAAGATCTTGCGAAAACCGGCCTGGGCGAGCAGATCGAGCAGCTCGGGATCATCCACCAGGTTGAGCGAAGCCTCGGTAGTGAAATCGAGACGCAGATGATTCTGACGGCTCCAGGCGATGAGTTCACGTAAAAACGCCTTGACCTTCACTTTGTTGCCGATGAAGTTGTCGTCGACGATGAAGATCGAACTGCGCCAGCCGGCGGCGAGCAGCGAGGCAATCTCGCCGATCATCTGCGCCGGCTCCTTCACCCGCGGCACGCGCCCGTTCATCACCACGATGTCGCAGAACTCGCAGTTGAACGGGCAGCCGCGCGAGAATTGCAGCGGCATGGTCACGTACTTGTGCAGGTCGATCAGGTCCCAGCGCGGTATAGGCGTCAGTCGGACATCGGGGCGCTGAGCGGCCTGGTAGTGCGGCTTGAGCGTGCCGGCGGCCAGATCCGCCACCAGTTCGGCCATGACCGGTTCGGCCTCGCCGGCCACCACGTGTTCGACCTCGGGAAACCGCTGCGCGCTGGTGGTAAAGAGCGGTCCACCGCCCACCACCGTACGGCCCCGCGCCCGGCATCGGCTCACGACCTGCCGGACCGAATCCGCATGCACAAGCATGGCCGAAACCAGCACGTAGTCCGCCCAATCAAGCTGAGCGTCGTTCAACCGGCTGACGTTGAGATCCACCAGTTGGAGGTTCCACTCGCGCGGGAGCATGGCCCCCACGGTGAGCAGGCCCAGCGGCGGAAAAGCCGCCTTCTTCGATACGAAGCGCACCGCGTGCTTGAAGCTCCAGAACGTTTCGGGAGTCGCCGGAGACACCAGCAGTATGTTCATGGCGTCACAGTCCCTCACCGCGATCGCAAGCTCGCGGAAACCGCGCCCCCGCGGGCGCAGGGATCGGAGTGCCCGCCCCTCGACGTTTGCAGTTATACCGACCGTCCCGAAGTTGTTCCAGGGTCGGGACGTTGCGCCTGTCGGTCCGCTTCCGGTAACGCCACCAGCGTGCGCGGATTCTGCATGGTCAGTCGGGCCACGACCTCCGGGCCGGCCAGCTTCGTCACCAGACGCAGACCTTCGATCCGGACCGGCAAGGAGTCCAGGCGGTGACAGTCGGAGCCGAGCAGGAAATATATCCCATCATGAAGGTAGCGTTCGGCCAGCTCGCGTGCCCGGGAGCCCGGCGGGTCGGCGAAGCACTGAAGATTGCCCTGCAACCGCAGTCCGCGACCCACCCACTCGCCAGCCAGCTCCGGCCGGGCCTGAAACGCTCCGATCCGCTCCGGATGGGCCAGAATGACCACCAGACCCAGCGACCAGAGATACTCGACGCCGGCTTCGAACTCCTCCGGAATGGTGTCCGCCCAGAAGTCGACCAGCGCGTATTTTCCGTTCAGACCGAAGGTTGGGATTTCGTCAGGGGGCACGTAGCCGATCATCGGCCACATGGCCTGGATATTGATCTCCCCGCCCGGCAACACGGTCAGGGGAATATCCGCTTCTTGCAGAGCTACCTGCAACTGCGGCACCCGCGCGGCAATGAACGGCCCGGTGTTGTTGGGAAACCCCGGCCAGATGTGTGGCGTGCAGAACGCGTGCGTGTAGCCGGCTTCCACCAGCGCCCGGGCACAGGCCAGCGATTCTCCCATTGACTGACACCCGTCGTCCACGCCCGGCAACAAGTGGGTATGAACGTCGATCCTTCCGGCCTCTCCCTGCGTTGGCATGTTGACACCCTGATCCACAGCTCTGAGCTCACCGCGCCTCGTCATTCTAGCTCTCCAGGCTCGGATGCGATACGATAAACAACACACGCGCCGAAGGGAGGTCATTCATGAATTGCCCAAAGTGCAATGGCCACATGGAAACCATCAAGCTCGAGGACATCCAGGTCGATCGCTGCACGGCCTGCGAGGGGCTCTGGTTTGATCTGCGCGAGCACGAGCACCTCAAGGGCATGCCCGGCAGCGAGCGGGTGGACACGGGCGATCCGGCCCGCGGCCATCAGCAGGACGCCATCCGGGAAGTGAAGTGCCCGAAATGTCACACTCCGCTGATCCGGATGGTCTTCCCCGATCAGCCGCATATTCGCTACGAGATGTGCTCCACTTGTCACGGCATCTACCTGGATGCCGGCGAGTTCGTCGACTTCAAGCGCAAGACGCTGGCCGAACGCGTCCGGCACGCACTGGCGCCGTTGATGCAACGGTGAGTTGCCGAAGACGGCCGGCGGGAAGTGAGCTGAGGGAAGATAGTGCCGCTTTTGGTTGCTGAGAGGTCCCATGCGTTATCTCCTGTCCCTTTGCCTGGTCGCCTCCGCGACCCTGGCGGCGAGTCCGCGCAACGTCGTGCTCATGATCGCCGACGATCACGGGCTGGACGCCGGCTGCTACGGCCACTCGGTGATCAAAACGCCAGGGTTGGACCGCCTGGCCCGCCAGGGAACGCGTTTTACGACCGCCTTTGCGGCCGTCGCCAGTTGCAGTGCGTCGCGCTCGGTGATCATGAGCGGTATGTACAATCACACCACCGGTCAGTATGGCCACGCCCACGGCGAACACCACTTCCGGTCTTTTGAGAAGCTGCAAACGCTGCCGGCCATGCTCAAGGATGCCGGGTATCGCACCGCTATCGCCGGCAAGCACCACGTTGAACCCATAGCCACCTATCCGTTCGAGACCTGGCTGAAGGGCGGCGGGCGCGACGTGGCCGCATTGGCCGACTCGGCCCGCGGCTTCATGGCCCAGAAGTCCGATCGGCCGTTCTTCCTTCTGGTCGGATTCGTCGATCCCCACCGGGCGGGACCCGCCAGCTTTGCCAACGAGCAGAACTACCGGGGAATCGAGAAAGTCACGTACAGGCCCGAGCAGATGCGCGTCCCGCCATTCCTGCCGGACAGCCCCGAGTCCCGCGCGGAACTGGCCGAATACGCTCAGTCGGTCAGCCGCATGGATCAAGGTGTCGGGAAAGTGCTCGATGCCATAGAGGAGACCGGCCACGCCGGCGATACGCTGGTCATCTATTGCAGCGACAACGGCATTCCGTTTCCCGGGGCCAAGACCACTCTCTACGATCCGGGCATCCACCTGCCCCTGCTGATCCGCTCACCGCTTCAGAAGCGCCAAGCCGTCGCCTGCGACGCCATGGCCAGTTGGGTGGACATCGCTCCTACGATTTACACATGGGCCGGCGTCCAACCGCCGAAACAGGTGGCCGGACGGTCGCTGCTGGGAGTGCTCGATGAAGAGCAGCCGAAAGGCTGGGATGCCGTCTACGGCTCGCACACTTTCCACGAAATCACCATGTACTACCCCATGCGCATGATCCGCACGCGGACGCACAAATACATCCTCAACCTGGCCTGGAAGCTGGACTTCCCCTTTGCTTCGGATCTGTGGGCCAGTACAACCTGGCAGGGGGTGCTACGGCGCGGCGATGCGCACTACGGCCGGCGAACCGTCGAGGCCTACCTGCACCGCCCGCGCGAGGAACTCTACGACCTGGCCAGCGACCCGCACGAAACGCATAACCTCGCGGCGGACCCGGCAGGTCAGGTCGTCCTGAAAGACCTGCGGGCCCGCCTCAAAGAGTGGCAGGTGAACACCCGCGATCCATGGCTGGTGAAGTACGATTACGAGTAGCGTCCATCTTCGACCGAATCCGTCCGATCCGTCTGCTCGGTCCGCTCTGCCTAGTCGCCGCTTTCAGCCTGGCCCGGAGGTACAGTCAACAGCCTCACCAGTCGTTGTAGTAGAACCCGAAGCCCCAACCGCGGTTGGGACTGTAATGAGGATAGTGCGGGTACACGTATCGCGGCGGCTGATAGTACCGATAGCGCGGATAGTACTGGTACCGCGGATAGTAGCGGTACCTTGGGTAGTGGTTATATCGATACGAATACGAGGGGTATGACCGAGAGTATCCGTACGGATGCCGCGCCTCGGCCTTCTGGGCGGCGGTACCGAAAGCCAGGGCGGCCAGAAAAGCGCTGCCGATAATCCAGGGGCGTCGGGTCAGCATGATACAACTCCTTTGGGCAAAGCAGGGGTGGAGGCTGGACGCGGCTGCCGGAACCCGGCCCGGCATCACGGCCTGCGGCCACTGCTGTCAGGATAGACACGCAACAGGGCGAAAAAGTTTGCTATGTGAAAGGGTTTTTCGGTGCACAGCTCGTTGTCGGCTGAGCTGGTTTAGGGTTCAGGTGCAAATCCCGGCAGCAGCGCTTCGCCGCGGGGATTGTAGAACTTCCCTTCCATGGAGCGGCGTTGCGTTTTGCCTTCGTAGACCTGCATCCACTCGTCGAGGAAGTTCTGGAAGGTCCGCCGGATGAGCCCGGAGCCCTTCCGCGGATCGTAGGTTTCGCGAATTCGGTCAATCCTGCTTTTCAGTTCCGTCCGCGTCAACCGGCCCGCTTTGAAGTCGAAGTACAGCCGGATGTCCTCGTGCCAGACCTCAGCATCGACGATATTTCGTCCAAACTGCTCAGCTACTCTCCCATGCAGACCTTCCCAGCCTGCGTGAGGCAATGCGGCCCATTCGTCGGCCATCTGTTTCACCAGCTTGAGGGCTTCGGCCGTCTGAGCAATGGCCTCGTCGCACAGTTCGGGCGTGATGGGCACCCGATGAGCCCACAGCAGCAGGCTCGGATCCTGCCGGATGGACTCAGCTACTTCCGGCGGGTACATGCTGACATCGTGGGCGCGGCCCCAATGACCTTCGGGAGCTTTGGGGATGTCGTGCCATGGACCCACCAGACTGCTCTCCAACTCGTAGTCGATCGTCGGCAGCTTGCTGTGATTCTGAATCATCACCCCGCGGAAGAACATGAGCTTCATGGAGGCCTGATAGCTGGTGCGGGCAATCTTGATGACGCGGTCAGCTACGTCCGGGCCGAATGTCTCCACTGCCCAGCCCCGGTACACGTCTGCGGGCGACGCGTTCGGGTCCCAGGCATATCGCCCGAAAGCGTACCAGTTCGCCATGTTCAGCGGATGATCCCACGCCTCCTTCCCTGCGAAGGAGCAGACACCGATGGCCCCCTGGTACCCTTTACGGCTCATCAGCGGGGCCACCTGGGCCCATCGGTCGATCATGACGCACGGGAAGTCGGTCCCCCCACGGTACTCGCCATAGAGCTGAAACTCCAGCAGGTAAGGACGCATTCGCCCGGGGTCATCCTCGTGCGCATAGAAGATCGGCTGCAACGGGTGCGGTGGGCGGAAGTCCTTGTAGAACGTTTTGTGCGCGATGCTGACGTACTCGGGCATGACCCCATCGAGGTTGGCGAAGTGCTCGACCTCGCTCTTGACCAGGGTCGGCCGGTCGGTGACCGCCTTCCAGATGATGCGCCCACCCGCGGCCGCCCACGGCTCGCCGATCATCCGCATGGCTTCGACCAGCAGCTCCCGGTCGGTGTGCTTCCGGCACCGCGGGCACTCGCATTCGAAGGGGCCGCGAATCCAATCGCCGCCCGCGCCGGCCATGATGATGCCGCGGAGATCCGGCGTCTCGCGCACCAGCCGTTCAACGCGCTCTCGCCAGTGAGCGATCACCCGCTCATCGAACGGGCAGATGGGCCAGCCCGTGATCGGAACTGGCACGCCCCGTTCGAGCTCATAAATACAGAACAGCCACGTGTCGATCCCATACTCCTCGCGCAGGAAGCGGGTGAATCGACGGTACGCCTCGCGCACCTCGAGGCCGGCATCCGGCGTATCCGGACGGGCGTTGGATGCCGCCCATATGCCCAACCCGTTGATGCGCGCCGAGGCCAGGTATCGGCCAAGTTCCCGGAAGTGTTCGTGCTTCGCCGGCTCGCGCATGACGTCGAGGCTGAAGAAACCCCCGTCCTGACGCTTCGGTCCGTTCCAGGTCCACAGGATGCGATCGCGCAGCGCGGGCTTCTCGCGAAGCTTGATCGCGGCCAGCTTGTCACCGCGCCGCACACGCTCGGCGACTGCGGCGCAGCCGTACAGCACGCCCCGCGCGCCTCCGCCCGCAATAGCAAACCGCCCCTGGGCATCGCCCGGAATCGCACCCGCGGCAAATCCCTCATCCCCCAGTTCAGCCAGTCCCCAGGTTCGGGCCAGGTCCGCGATGAACCGGTTAGACTGCGCGGTACCGACCACGATCGAGGCTTGAGCGACGTCGGTGTCCTCCGCCAGGGTCCAGTTCGAGCCGCTGGCGGCGAGCGCTTCGAGAAGCATCCTCACGCCCGTGCGCTCGACCCCCGCGGTCTGGGCTGCGACGACCAGCCTTTGTTCTGCTGATCCCTCGGCACGTGCGACTGCCGGTCCGGCGCCTGTCAGCAAGCATAGAGGTATGAGGTAGATACGCGTGAAGCGGGTGTGTGTGCCAGGCAAGTTAAACCCCCCGAGGCCAGTAGCGCCGGCCGCCATGGCCGGTTCATGGAGCGGAAGATCTTAACCGAATGCTGTCCGGGCGGACAGCGACGCCCAGGAGCCATATCGCGAGTGGACGAAGTTTGTGGGGATAGCGGCCGGCGTTCCCATCCGGACGTTTGCGCTTGGCAGAACGGCCGGCAGGGACGCCGACGGCTACGGTACGGAAAACTACACCGCTACGCCCAGACTGGTGGGGGGGTGAGCGCGTCGGATGGTCGTGGACCGGTATCCGGCCGGTTGCTGCCGGTCAAGCGGGAGACGGCCCGCACTTCCATGTCGTGATCGCAGGTGATCTGGCAGCTCAATCTCAGGCCCGGCGTCTGGTTCAGGCCCCGCGCCGCGAGGACGTTCCTCTCCGCCTGAGTCATCTTCTGCGGCTCGCCTGCAATGAACTGCACGCGACAGGTCGTGCATCGGGCATGGCCGCCGCAGGCGTGAAGCTGATCGATGGCCGCTTCATCTTCGAGTGCCAGCACGAGCCGCTTGCCCGCCGGAACCTCGCAGGTTCCCGCACCTTCAACGGTTAACTTCGGCATGTATGGATTCCCTCTCTGGGTACGAAAATGCGAGCATCGCAGCCGCGCCAGGTTACTTCGAATACTCCTTCAGGAATCCAACGAATTCCCGTCGGTGCTCCTCCTCATCACCCATGAGTTCAATGCAGAGATCCTGGGTGACGTAGTCCACGTCGTCGCACATCTTGATAATCTTCGAGTACTGCTCAACGGCCCCATTCTCGGCTTCGATGACTCCCTTGATAACGGTAACCACGTCCGTCTGATCCGCCGGCGGCTGCATGGACTTCTGATCCCACTTCATGGACAGGGATCCGGGCACCTGCCCACCGAGCGTCTTGATGCGTCTGGCCAGTTGCTGGGCATGGCCCAGCTCCGCGGTGATGTCGGCCGCCAGTGACTTCTTGATCTCCTCGGCCCGCACGCCGTCGAGATTGACGGAGTTGGCCAGGTAGTTCATGACCGTCTCGATCTCCATCCGGTACGAAGTCTTGAGTTCTTCAACGATCTGCGTGCGATCGTCTGCCATGGTGAGTCTCCTTTTCTTCCTGTGCGCCGTTCGGGGAACGCCCTACGCCGGATTCTAGAACGCCGCCGGGCAACTTCAAGTCGAAGTGCAATTCCAGCACACCCACCGGGGCTCCGGTTGTGCTGGCTCGCATCTTTCGTCTGAACGGGCCGTGGTTTACGATAGGGTGGCACCGGGTTGCGTCCGTGTTTTCGCTGTGGAGGAGCAACACCCCATGCGTCTGCTGCTGGTCTATGCCGCACTGGCCGGGTTGCCATCGATCTCGTCCGCCGCGCTGGCGCAAACTTCGCCGCCCGGGCCGTACATCGGGTTGGGCGCGCCGGATCATCGGAACGCGGATTCCTTCAAAGCGGGCAAACCCCTGATCGGCACGAGCTACTTTTACTGGTATGACGTGTACAGCGGCGCGCATATCAGGGATCACGACGGCACGGATGCCTTAACTACTCACCCGCCGGCGGAAGCCATGGCTGATCTGAGTTTCAAATCACCGCGCTGGCACTACACGCAGCTCCAGGACGTCGCCAAAGCGAGCATCGATTTCATCATGCCGGTCTACTGGGGTGTCCCCGGCCAGTACCAGCAGGGTACATTTTCCTGGAGCTTTGCCGGCCTGCCGCCACTTGTGGAAGCCCATGACCGCATGCTCGAGGAACACGAGGAAGACGCGCAGCGCCCCGCGCCGCCGAAGATCGGCCTCTTCTACGATACCACCACGCTCAAGATCAACGACGTCGACGGCCGCGACCGGAGCAGGCACATCGACCTGACCACGGCGGAGGGCCGGGAGTGGTTCTATGTGACCATCCGCGATTTCTTCAGCATGATTCCTCCGGACAAGTGGGCCCGCATCGACGGCAAACCGATCGTTTTTCTTTATGCCGCGGAATTCGCCGCCGGGCTGAACGGGGCTTTGTTCGAGGATACCCGCAAGCGCTTCCGGGCCGACTTCGGTGTGGACTTCTTCCTGGTTCGCCACGCCGACTGGCCCGGGCGGGCGGACGGCTGGTACCAGTGGGGGGGCGCTCTGGGTTTGACCCTCGGCGACGTGGTGGCCGGCCTGGGCCCCGGCTACGACCATTCTGCGGTGCCTGGGCGTCAGCCCCTCGTGATCGACCGCCAGAACGGCAGATTCTACGAACGGCAGTGGGAAACCCTTCTCCGAATGCACCCACAGCGTCGACCCTGGATCGTCCACGTCGAAACCTGGAACGAGTGGCACGAGGGCACCGACGTGGCCCGTTCGAAGGAATACGGCGATATCCACATCCGTGCGACGGCCAAGTATGCGGAGCTCTTCCGCCAGGGCGTGCGCCTCGAGCCCAAGGGAGCGTTCGTCAACGCCGAACGCGTCCGCTGGTCCGCCCGGGAAGTGGGGGGGCTGACCCTCCGGCCCTCCGGCGGAGACGGCTGCTGGGAGCGGACCAGCGCCGGTGGCGCACCGGCCGTCGCCAGCGTGGCGTGTCCAGGAGCCGCGGGTCGGTACCTCTACTTCGAGGTGGACGACTCGTACCTGTTTGACGAGATAAAGCGCGTCGCCGAGGTGGTGATCGTTTATCACGATGACAGCCGCTGCGAGCAGTTCCGCATCGAGTACGATAATGGTGATCCCGGCGCGGGTCCCGTGGGCGGCGCCTTCCGCCCCGGTCCCACGTTCAAGATCGGCGGCGCCGACACGTGGAAAACTGTGCGCGTACAGCTCCCCGACGTGCGCTTCGCCAACCGGGCCAACGGCGCCGATCTGCGCCTGGCCGTCGAAGGCGGCCAGGGCACCCTCATCGTGCGCGAGGTTATCGTGCGCAAGCTTCCGGGCGAGTTGATGACGCCATGAGCTGTGGGCTTCAGCCCGCACGACTGCCTGGAGGGTGAGAACGGCACTAATCTGTTGTGTCGATCTGAAAACCGGAAGTGAACCATGCACAAAGCTGTAGGAATGCTGCTTATCCTTGCGGTGGCGCCTTGCATCGTCCAGGCCTCATCGAATGGTCTTTCAACCCGCCCCGCCGCGGACGAAGCGCTCCAGGTGGCCTGTGTTCAAATTGCGGCCACCGCGGACATCCAGACCAACGCCCGCGCCGTCGTCGCCGCGCTGGAGGAGGAGGCCCGCCGTGGCACACGCCTGGTGGCTTTTTCCGAGTGCATGCTGACCAGCTACGATCATGATCGAATCCGGGCGGCGACGCAGCAGCAGATCGATGCCGGACTGGCCCTCATCCGCGAATCCTGCCAGCGGCTGGATATCTATGCCGTGGTTGGCGCTCCCTATTACGAGTACGCCAAGCGCTATAACGGCGCTTTTGTCGTTGGGCCCGACGGCTCGATCGTGAAGCGTTATGCCAAGATGCACAAGGTCGAGGGTGATCTCTTCGAGGAGGGCGACGCGCTGGCGATCTTCCGCGTCGACGGCGTGCCGGCCACCGTGATGGTCTGCCACGACGAGCGTTATCCCGAGATCTTCCGCATCCCCGTGCTGGCCGGCGCCAAGATTGGCATTTACATCAGTTGCGAATCCAAGCGGCAAAGCAAGTGGGACAACTACCGCTGCCAGATCATCGGCCGGGCGGTCGAGAACCAGATCAGCATCGTTCACTGCAACGCGGGCGACGGCGGAGTGGATGGCGGTTCTCACGGGCACAGCCGCATTATCGATCCCAGCGGGAAGGTGCTGGCCGAAGCCGGCACGGCCGCGAATGAGGCCATTCGGGCCGTCATCCGACCGAAAGACAGCCGCACGGACCATGCCCGCAACGGTGCCCGCACCCCCTCGCTCAAGGCCTTCTGGGCCGAAGGCCTTCGCGTCCTGCGCGAACAGAACCCGGAGTTTTACGCCGAGCGGTGATGACCGAAGCACTTGGCGCGCCCTGTACCCGCCGGCCTGGCGCGCCGGCCGCTACCTTCGTAGCTCCATCGGCGGAGCGACGAAGCACGCCGCGCAACGCGGCTCGTACGCTTCCGCGCCGCCGATCATCGTCTCTCCGATCGATGCCAGCCGCTGGGTGTGATCCGAGGGCCGACCGCACCGCGAACATCTGCCTTGCATGTGTAGAACCTGGTCGGCGACGGCCTCCAGTTCTGGCACATGCCCGAACGGCAGTCCCCATGAATCCAGATCGAGCGCCGCCACGATGACCGTGCGGCCCTGTCCGGCGAGCCGCAGGCACGTACTCACCAGGTCCTCGGCGAAGAACTGCGCTTCATCAATAACAATCAGGCGGGCATTACCGGCCAGCTCCAGGATTTGGCCGGCGGATGCGATGGGCGTGGCTGGTATGCGCCGGCCGTTGTGGGTCACGATCTTCCGGCCGTCGTAGCGATCATCAGAGGCATGTTTGAAGACGGCCGTCGGCAACGACTCGGCCCGAGCGAAGGCCAGCCGCTCCAGCAGCTTCTCGCTCTTGCCGCTGAACATCGGGCCGCAGATCAACTCGATCCGCCCGGCTCGCGTTGATGAGGCCTCTTCCACCGCTGGGACTCCGTGGCTTCCGCTCGCGCTTCGAGGCTTTCGTCGCCCCGTAGGCATACGTGGATGCGGCCTGGTCCGGTGTCGAACGTTCGTTTCGAACCGACATCATCGTCCAAACCGCAACGGCCGGCAATCGGTTGCCGGCGGATTTCGCGTTGCATCTGAAGATGCTGCAAGTTTCTCATTGATGGATAGTTACGCCCATACGAGCGGAGCGGTGGTCTTGCACTGCGGCGCACCCTTACAATCGTCAAAATCACTACATCCACGCCCCGCCCGATAATTGGCCACTTGAATGGACGGATTCGCGTCTGCCCCGCGGTTTATCCCTGGCACGACTCCCGGGGCATGATCGCTGCCCCCGGTAATCCACGGGCGGCGTATGCCCGCATCCGGTGTGGGAGGGAGTCGATGGACGGGGTATCAGGCGTCAGTGGTTACATGGGGCCCGTTGTGCCCCCCTCGCTTCAATCGTCGGCAGCAGGGGCCGCTTCTGCACCGGGCGCAAATGCAGCCTCCACGGCTCCGGCCGCCCAATCAAGCGCTGCCTCCGGTGGCGTGGCCAGCACGCAGATCGAGACTATTTCCGCTTTGTCGGTCAGCGCGAGCGTCGAGTCCTTCGTCGCCACCTATGGCCCGGTCATGAGCAACAACGAGCTCTTAGGCGCTGTGCTGCTGCTGCTGACCATGGAGTATCTCAAGTCCGAGGATCCAGAGGAGAAGAAGGGGCTGCTGGCTCTCATCGCCACGCTGGCCCAGCAGAGCACGGCCGCCCAATCCGCCG
>BTUC01000036.1:0-1652 GCA_045863575.1 Phycisphaerae bacterium | reverse complement strand
CATTGAGTATCGAATCACTGCAATACCAGGCGGTCTCGACCCAGGTCGGCGCCGGCACCTACGCCGGCGACACCGCCGCGCTGCAACAGGCCGCCCCCGTAGACCCCGGCGCCGCCGGCCTCGACGTAGTCGCCTGAAGCATCCCCTCGCTACGGGTTTGCATTTCCCTTCCCCGGTACTCCGGGGGAGGGCCAGGGTGGGGGCTTGGCAGGCAAGCCATCCTTCGATCAAGTTACGAGCCGCCTGGATGAGGACACGGACCGCCTGCACTCAAGTCACGCTGCCGCCCAAGCCTCACGACTCCCCGACAACTTCGGGTGGTTCGGCACCCGACTGTTCAACGGGCGCTGAAGTCTCCTCCGCAGGTGGATTGGGGGCTTTCTGAAGCAGTACAGGCAACTCCGGGACCTCGCCATCCGTCCCCAGCGCGATCCACTGCCCCTCCTGCTGCGCACGTACGATCCGGCCCTCAAACTCCGTAAACTCCACCCACTCTTCGACTTCGATCCAATCAATGGGTACATTGCAGGCTTTGAATGCCCGGATCTTTGCCACATCGAATCCGCCGGCCACGCCGATCTGCACATATCGCGCGCCCAGCGAGTCGAGCAGATCACGGACGGCGTAGACGGCCTCGATCGTGATGCCCGACCCAGCCCCGCACCGGTCCAGGCCTGCCTGAGCCGATTTGCGGTCGTTGGCCTGCGAGAGGATGCGCATCTCCAATGCCCGCGGGATTTGCTCATGGCCCCCCTGGTGGATTACGCCCGCGGGTGTGGCCAGCCGCACGCCGTGGAGGCTGGATCCGAACCGCTCCACGGCCAACTTGCACATCTCCCGCTCGCGCGCGTCCAGCCCCAGCGAGACCACCAGCAGCACGCCCGGCGATGCGTCATGACAAGCGACTGCGCCCTCGATCCCGCCAGGATAGACCGCCGCCAGCACATCGGGTACATACTCGTGCAGATTGAAGGCGGCGCTGTCCCGCGCGCCGACGCGGATCATCTCGCCACCCAGCCCGTAGCGCTCCAACACCGCCTGCTGCCCAGCCCGGGTCGTGGTCCCGCGCGCTCCCCCGACGGCCGCGGTCATGGCCAAGGCGCTGACCAGCTCGGGCGGAAACCGCCGCGCACTGGTGTCCATCACCGGCGTCGGCCGTGCCGCTACGACCAGATCGGCCATCTTCCCGGCCGCCACGCACAGCGACAGGATCCCCCGGCAGACCGTTTCCAGCGCCACCAGGTCGAGAAAGCAACCCTCCAGGGTAAGCACGATCTCGCCCGCCTGGATCGGCTCCCCCTCGCTCTTGCCCCGAACGGTGACCGCCCCTGGGCAATGGTCAGTCACCAGGTCCAGAACATCCTGCACGCCGCACATCACGCCCGGCCGCGGGCTCGACCACGCGTAGCACACCACAGTCGCTCCCACCGCGCTCCCGGCCACGGCGTCGGCGGCCCGATTGAGCGATTCCTCTGTCAGACTCAGCTTGGCCATGGATAAGACCCTCAGCAGGGCTGGTCTCGCACCGGTTCGCCCCACCACGCCCCGGCGCGTAGTAAGCTCATATGTCTAATACGTTTATGGGACGGGCAGGAGCTCTTGCTCAGCCAACTTCCGCTTTGACCCGCCAGTTCGTCACGCGATACAATAGC
>BTUC01000035.1:0-26741 GCA_045863575.1 Phycisphaerae bacterium | reverse complement strand
CGCGGTCAGCTCCAGCTCGCCGTTGATCTCCGGGTCGTGCAACCGCAGCGTGGCTACCGGGTACTCGCCGTTGAAGCGCAGGTCCTGGATCCCGGCAAACAGCCCGACCGGCGGCTGCTGGAGCACGCGCACGACCGGCGGCTTGCCCGGCTGCTCGATACGGACGGCGAAGAACGTGTCGTCGACCTGCGTGTCCTTCTGGATGTTGTTGAAGATCTGCCAGTTCACCAGCCGCCCGGAGCCATGCAGCCAGACGGTGCCGGTGCCGATCCCGCCGAGCGGAAAGATGAGGTTCTTGAGCTGCTCGCCACTGTAGACGATGGGGTCGGTTTCCTTCAGCAGTGCCTCGAACCACGCTTGCGGCGGCTGCTGCCGCGCGGCGGACGGGATGTCACCCGGAGCGCCCTTCGTGATTTCGGCGTCGATGCTCGTACCAGCCAGCAGGCCGGCCACGCCGGCCCCAGCCCGCAGCAGATCCCGACGGGAAACATCACGCTTGCAGTCGCAGTTCGGGCCGCATTCGTTCATCGCTGGTCTGCTCCTCGTTCAATCTCGTGCTCAACCGTGGCAACAGATTACCCGTTCCGGCGTTTGGGCACCACGGCACGTCTGAGGGAGCGTAGCCAGGATGCTCCTTGCGCATAAATTTGTGCTCCTCCCTGTTGACGACTCCCGCGCCCGTCGCGGCCGGCCCCCGGGCCGCCCTTTCTTCGTGGTAACCGCCGTGCCCGGCGGCCGGCCGCTACGGAACTGACGAACTGGAAGGGGCATTACTTTGCATCAGCCGGCTGAGTGTCAGTGGCGCCGGCCGTTCGGACTGCGACGTGCATGCGCATGAGCCATTCACGATCGGCGGTTGGCTGGAAGCCGCGCTCCAGCGTGCCCGCAAAGCTGTGCGATGCTTTGGGGTTCTTCTGGTAGTGCCAGTAGATCCCTCTTGTTCGAGTCGCCTCGGGGTCCAGGGCGAGTCGAAAGCGATTGTCGCCGGCGCTCAGAGAGCTGAGCTTGACCGGCTCAGGCAAGACGATGCTGACCCACTGGGGCTTGTAGGTAAAGGCGGCGTATGGCAGCGTCCCCTCCCAGACCACCTTGTCCTTCGAGTTCAGCACCGCGACTTTGACCATCGTGGTCTCCGGATCGTAACCGGACCCATACCGGCTGGCGAACACGCTGAAGCCCTTGATGCGGAGATCCTCGATCGAGCCGGCCCCTTTGACGTCAGCCGCGTCGACCTGGAAGTCGATGGCCGGGCCGCGGCCGCCGTAGCTTTGCTTCTCTTGAGAGGGGATGACCTTCTCGGGAATGGCCGTCGTCTTCGCAAACGGGTTCACCTGTCGCGGCGGCTTCCAGTCGGCCAGCAGGCGGGCGTCACGGCCGGGCTTGTCCGTCATATGCACGCGGACCATCCAGTCGTATTTCTTGTCGACCGGGTCGTACCCTTCGCCGGGCAACCCGACAAAAGAGTGCGATTCCTCGACACTCTCGTCATAGCCCAGGTAGATGCCTTTCGTCTGGTGCGGGTTGAAGGCCGGCGCGATGTAGAACTTCTCCGGAACCTCGATGGAAGGCGTCTTGAGCGTGTACCAGCTCAGATCGCCGCGTTCGATCAGGCTGTAGGAGAACGGCAATCTGGCCAGCACCTGACGATCGCCATTCAACACATGGATATAGAAGTTCTCCTTCGGGGGCTCGGGCGTGCCGTAACGGGCGGCATGGATTTCCACCGCCGTCACAAATCGGGCCTCGGCCGGGCGATCGAACTGCACGGCGTGACCCGACGCGCCGATGCTTCGGCGGCCTTCGGCGGTGTCGTCCACGTATCCGACGATTTTCGTCGGCTCTTGCGAAGCGGCACGGCGTGGTGGGGCGGCCTCTTTCCCGGCCGCCGGACGGATGGCTGGTGTCTGAGCGTTGGTCAGCCCCACGAGTACGAGTCCCGCGAGGGCAATCAGGCCGACGGCCGAACCGGCAGCCGGCGACTTTCGATAACTCGCGATCATGGTGATCCTCCTTTTGAGTTGCGACGATTCTTCCAGAATGCCCGCCAGACCGGGCAGACGGCACGGGCGGGCCCATCGTTCAAACAACGTGAGAATGGTCCGGCCATAGCGCTGCGGCTCATCGTCGTCGAGCACGGCGAGCACCCGGCGGTCGCAGGCCAGTTCGCGGGCGGTGCGCAGCCGAGCAAAGGCCAGCCAGACCAGGGGATTGAACCAGTGGAGTACCTGCAAGCCGGCCATCAACCACCCGACGTGAATGTCCATGCGCCTCAGGTGGGCCAGTTCGTGCAGGAAGATGTGGCGGAGTTCCTCGCGCGAGAGTTGGTCGATCATGTCCGCGGGGATGAGCAGCTTTGGCCGGATCAGACCGAACAGGGCCGGCGTCGTCAGCCTGTCGGTGGGGATCAGGGCCAGGAACGTCTTCACACCCATTCGGTCCTTGCAGTCCTCCAGCAGGCGCAGGACGTCGGCAACGATGATCGGCCGGCGGCCGCTCACGGCTCGCCAGAGGCTGAACTGAGCCCAGGCCAGGTACCCGGCCATCCCCAGGGCGCCCGTCAGCCAGACAGCCGGCCAGAATCTGTCACGCCAGAGGAACCTTTCGCCGGGCGCCGGGGCGGCTGTGGCGGTGCGAGGATCGGTTGTCGCCGGCTCCGGTCGGGGACCAGCATCGAGGTAGGGCAGCGCGATGGGCTCCGAGTCAGCAGTCGGATTGTCGGCCCCGTCGGCGAGCATAGAGGGACCTACAGCTTCGGGAGGCGGCTCAGCAGACGCTGCGCTGTTGCTCCAGGCCAAGGCCGGCCGGAGTGCGTTGTGCACGCTCCAGCGGCTCTGTGGCGCCGTGGGCAGGGCCAGTCGAACGATCACCACCATCCAGAGCAGATATTGCCAACCGGGCTCCAGGCGGCGGCGAAGCAACGCTGTGAGAGCGAGAACCAGAAGGGCCAATAAGGCGGCCTGGAGGCTGGCCTGAGCGAGCCAGGGCAGAAAGCTCATGCGTAACGCTTCGAGGCCGCTCATGGTTGCTTCCTTTCCTTGCGGTCCAGCATCTGGCGAAGCTCGGCGAGGTCCTCAGCGGTGAGGTTCTCTTCTTCGATGAAGGCCGCCAGCATGGGTCTCAGCGCGCCGCCGTAGAACCGGCGAAGAAAGGTCTTGCGCTGGGCCCGGCGGAAGGTCTCTTGCTCGACAAGCGGGCGGTACCGGTACGCCTTGCCGTCCTTCTCGAAGCCAACGACACCCTTGCTGACCAGCCGGGCGATCAGCGTTTTGATCGTCTGCGGCTTCCACGAGGACTGGGCGTCGAGGCCCTCGATGATCTGGGCGGCGGTAAGCGGGGAACGGGCCCAAAGGACCTGCATGACACGGGCCTCGGCTTCGGAAATGGCTGGAATTCTGGGCACGGCGGACCTCCGACTACGTGTGTAGACGAAATCGATTACAAATGTAGACGCCGTGGCCGGAGAAAGGTTCCCAAAAAATCATGGAAAAGGAGGAGGGGCCGACGGGCCGGCTGACCAGGACGAGCGCCTTTGACTGATGTGGCGGAAATCCGTCACCCAGGGGCGGGTTCTACCCGCACCGTGAGCCGCCACTCCCATGAGGCTGGCGCGGTCTGCACCAGGTCCACCCGCTCGATCCGCATACGGAGCTTCCGCCGAAAGCCGCGAATGTGATCAGGTGGATAGCCCCACGGGCAGAATACGCGGTTGACGGCTTCCCAGTCCTCGCCCGCCCCCACGTTCGGGACCTTCAGGTAGGGCCCCGGGCCCCAGATATCCGTACCGCCCGGATCAACATGAGCGCGATCCATCAAGGGGGTTCGATCCGGGATCGGCCACTCGACCGGACGGGCCAGTACGACCGTGCCGGTGCAAGCCAGCGTGTCTCGCTCTTCAGGCGAGAGCTTGACGATGCTTCGCCGCCTGAACGTGCGCCCCGCTACGACGTAGGTGCTGCTCATGTCTTTGACGGACGGATCGCATTAAAGAGTGCTATCAGACCCAACACAGCGAACAGCACGATGAACGAAATGTCTCCCCATCCCGTGCCCCCCGGGATAACAGCGAAATGCCCGATCATCAGGCTAAAGCCACACATTGCGGCAACCAGCAGCCAGATGAAGCGTGCCGTGCCGCTTGATACTCGAGGTTTTCGGGACATCGTTGCACCTCGCTCAAAGTTCACAGCGGCTGTCCATGGTCAGTCTGATCCTGCAGGTTCAACGTCCGGAGGGCATCACCACCACCGTTCGGTTGACCTCCGGTGCTCCGGCCGGGAAGACGAGTGTTTGGCCGCCGGCCGTGGTTGCCTCCAGGTAGTATTCGAGGTCCTCGGCCGTGGCCTCCGCCGGAAGCGTGGCGGTGTATGTGCCCCGGGCCAGGTGGGTCATCGGGAACGTGTGATACGCGCCCGTGGCCATTGGACGCCAGTAGACGTTCACCGTGCGGGCTGGCTGGCCGTCCAGCACGATGGCGGTGAGCGTGAGTTGCTCGCCGGCCGTCAGGCTGCTCCGCAGGGTCGGCACAATCAGCCGCGGCGGACCGTCATACGTGCGCGGTAGTTCGGCATCAGCCGGAAGCGCTTCGCCGAGGGCTTTGACGAGTTCCTCGCCCGGTTTGTCCAGCAGCATGGTGTGGACGTGCTGTGCCCAGTTGGCGACGGTGCCCATCTCGCCGGGGTTGCTGACGTGGGCCAGCAGGTGCCTGTAGACCTCTGAAACGATTCCGACGAGCCGCTTGCGGATGGGCAGGGCCTGCTCGGTCGCGAGCTGCTGGCGGGCCGCCGCATCCTGTTCGGCCCGAATTCTGACCATCACGGCCTCGAGCTCGCCCCAGACGCACCGCGCGTGCCCGATGGCCCGCATGTAGCGGAACGTGTTGAGCCAGTAATCGAATCGTTCGAGGCTGCCCGGCCCGGTGATCCTCGGCCGGAACGCCTCCAGCTCGTCAACGAAAGCGTATTCCTTCACCACCTGACTCCAGGGCCGTGGATCCACGCGCACGCCGCCGGGGCCGTCCACCCAGTCAGCCGGGCGAGGCAGCTTGCCGTCGAGCTTCTCGAAGAGGGCGGCGAGTTCGTCGGCCACGGCCGGCCCGAACTCCGCCCGCGCCCAGTCACGGTAGAAGTCGCCGGAGGGAAGATGGTCGGGCACCGGGGGCGAGTCGGCCTCGTAGTCCTTGTACGCAGGGCCGCCGCAATTGATCTTCTTCGTGAAGCCCAGCCCCTCGACAACGATTGCGGCGATGCAGGGAAACTCGATGCGGTGGCCGAAGCCGATTTCCAGCCGGCCGTGCGCGGCTTCCACGTCTTTGAACGTGAAGTCCAGGGCCTTGTTCTTGCCCACGCGCGCGAAGATGTCCAACCGGGTGAGCACACTTCTGCCCCCTACGGACACGTCGAACGTGCGCACGCCGGCCTGGTCATAATGGGGTTCGCAGAACTTGAGCGTCACCCTGTATTTCCCATCCGGGGCGCCAATGCGGTATCCGCGAAGGTCATAGCGCACGGTCTGGTACAGCGGGTCATCGTCGGTGCCCTCGATGGGGCTGTTCGGGTAGGCGGCCACCTGCCCGCCGAGCGGTCCGAAGGCGGCCTGCTGGGGGGCGATCCATGCGGATTGGTCCCAGGCGGCCTGAGCCAGGGCCAGCACGTTGGGTGCGAGCGTACGCGTCCGCCAGTGAATGCCCATGAGCCCGGTGCAGCCGTACCGCTTCGCGTCCGCGGCGTCTCGGCGCATACGCCCGACCCAGAGCTGCGGCGCGGTGAGCCCGGGATCGTCCTCGAGCCAGGGGATCGCCCACTTTTCACGGCCGGTGATTTGGGCAAAGCCGGGTTCGACGGGGGCCATGCCTACCTGGCGGCTGATGCAGCTTATGGCCATGTCCTTGGGGAACTCGCGGTCGAACGCGGAGCGATCGTCCTGAGGCCCGAGCACCCAGCCGCAGGTAGCCAGCCGGAAGGATGCGTTCACCTTCCTGGCGGCCGCGATGGCCGTTCGAACATCGGCATAAGTGGCCGTGACCTCCTCGGGCTTGGCGCCTTGCCACGTCCAGCCTTCCGGCGTCCAGAACCAGTAGTAATCCAGCGGATGGGTGCGGGCGATCCGCGTGAAGATTCCTTCGTACAGCTTCAGCACGACCGTCGGGTCGGTGGGATCCTGGCCGGCGGCCTTCAACCGCTCTTGGACGGCCTTGGGCACGGTCAGCGGCGTCTCCGTGCCAATACATGTTTTGATGCCCAGCCGTCGGGCGAAGGTGAAGGCATCCCGCAGCAGGGCCCCTGTTCGTGCGAACACGTCGTTGCAGTCCCGCGGCGAAGACGGCTGTGGGCATCGGTCGCGCATGACTTCCGCGCCGTACGCATCGCGGTCGAACAGCATCGAGCTGCCACACGGGAAGTCGCTCGTGGGTTTCGCCGCGTATCCCCAGTTGCCGCGGAGCGTGTTCTGATAGCTCGAGGGGTAACTGAATGCGACCTGGCCGTCTTCGCCGACTTCCTCCGGCGAGCCGATCCACACGGTCGGCTCTGCGTTCGGAGCCCCTTCGGGATAGGTATGCAGGCCGATGAAGTTCATGCGCAGCTTGGGCAGTTGGGCCACGATCGCCCTGTAATCATCCGCGTTCCACCAGTCGGGCCCCTCAGGGAAGTCGTGGAACGGCTGAATGCCGCGAAGACCGAAGAGCGGCCCGGCGACCTCGTCCAGCATCGGGATCTCCAGCCGGATCCGGCCATCGGGAATAACATCGTCGTGGAGGTAAAAGCGGACGCCCAGGTGCTCGGCATAGCGGTACGCCGCGTAGAGCGTGCCAGTCGGGTCGCCACCCGCCAGGAGGAGTACTCGGCCCTTCCCAAGGGCGGCAGTCTTCAGAAGATAGTGCTGGGGCTGCAGGCCTTGCAGGGTCCCCTGGAGCGCATCGTCGACCAAGGGCGCGATCAGCGGGTGATCTTTGGCTGACACGATGAACCCAGAGGCTTCTCCTGGCAACGTACCGGTGGTCATGATCGGCAGCCGTGTGCCGGTGCGCAAGTAGACGTAGCGCCGCACCTCTCGAGCCGCGAGTTGTTCAAGCGGGGATGCATCAATCGGGCTGTAGATGCTCAGGACGCCTCCCGCGGCCTGTGTGGCTTCGCTCGCCGCGAAGCTGCTTCCGATTACCAGCACCATCGACCAGTTCAGCAGCGCGCACAGGCTTCTCATGAGGTGTCTCCCGAGGCGACATGCGTGGCGTTTCCAGTCGTTCGGCCGGAATCCGCTTGATTTCTCATGGCGGAGGTATACAACCAATGAGCAGCGCCCTCAACCTCGAGGGGGCATTCGGGCCGGAAATGCCGGGGCGGGCCCCGGCGCACCTGTACCATATTGGGGAGTGAAACGTGCGATACGCCGGTCTTATTCTGGGTATCACGCTGGTGTGCGGCTGCGGCCATCACCACGGCTACGGGCTGAACGATCGTTCTCGCGAGGGCAGCAGCCTGAAGGAGAGGATGAAGCCGCAGGAAATGTCCTTCCGATCCCGCGGGGCGGCCACGCAGCCAGATGTTCCAACTGCCGCCGACCTCAGCAGGTACTATGCGCAGGTCCATCGGGAGTTCAAAAGCGGCATCTTCTACAAGCCGAGCGACCGTTCAGCGGCCGGGCATGAGCTGGAGATGGCGCCCTTGATCGTCCAGGAGGTGCCGGGCGGCACGGCCACGGCCACAGCGGTAGTCCGACTGGGAACGGTCCGGATGGATGCATCCGGTAAGAGGCTGCTCGACCTCGGCCAGCCTGCTGTCTACGCCACTTCCTCTGCCGTCGAACTCTCCGGGGTCCAGTACCGGCAACTCATCTACGTCTGGGCGTATATCCGCGAATCAGCCGACGGCCTCTACTGGCAGGGGTTCCGGACCACTTTGGACGTGAACGGCTTCCCCATCATCTCGGAACTGCTCACTGGCGAAGCTGAGCCGGCGGTCCTGTTTGTTTCCGAATCCCTCGAAACGACCGCCCGCGAAAGCTTTGGCCAGCCTTTGCCGGGCCGCTCCTACGTCGTCGAGCAGAGCACGGCCGAGCAACCGAATGTAGTGGTCGCCCGCGCACTGGCCGATGGCCCGCAACCCATGGGCCTGACCGTCTACGTGGGGGCGGATCGAGAGGTGACCACGCTGCTGTGCCGGTGCATGCCCGCTCAGGTCTCTGATTTCGTCGAGAACACGTACTTCGACCTTCTGCCGCTGGAAACCCTGGGAGACGTACGCATCCCGGCTGACGGCCCTTTCCACCTCCAGTTCGGCACCGCCACGCAGCCGGCAATGGCGTCCGCCGGTGGATCAACCGGCCGGCCTTGGCTCGAACAGGTCCTGCGACTACCTGCCTGATAGAAGGGTCGCCGCCTCCCGGGGCGGATACCCCCATCCAGACTTTCGTACCAATACGTCGGTTTATCCTCGCAACGCTCCCTCGCGTCGGTTATCATTTCGGCCGGTATCGATTTGTCGGTCACGCGAGGTTTTATTCCATGAACGACGTGTATGAGCGTTTGGCCAATGCGATCGAGACACTTGATCTGCCCGGGGTCAAGGAACAAGTTCGGGCGGCACTGGATGGGGGCGTGCGTCCGGCCGACGTGCTGACCAAGGGACTGTCCGAGGGCATGCGGCGGATGGGTGTGAAATTCAATACCGGCGAGGTCTACATGCCCGAGGTGCTGGTCGCCTGCGATGTGTACTTCGCGGGGTTGGAGATGGTTCGTCCACTGCTCAAGTCGGATGATGAAGCCACCATCGGCACGATGGTGTTGGGCAACATCCACGGTGACGTGCACACGGTCGGCAAGCAGGTGGCCATGCCCGTCTTCGAAGCCAACGGTATTCGCGTCATCGACTTGGGCGAGAACCTCCACGACGACGTGTTCGTCGAGGCCATCCGCAAGCACAATCCGCAGATCGTCGGGCTGGGCACGTACATGACGTCGACCTTCATGCACACGAGCGAGACGGTCAAGACGATCGCGCAGGCCGGCTTGCGTGACCGGGTGAAGATCATCTGCGGCGGACCGGCCGTGGATGCGGAGGCGGCGAGGCGGATGGGCGCCGATGACGCGAGTGACGACGCCTGGGAGGCCGTTGAGAAGATCAAGGCGCTGCTGGGTGTCCAACAGTCCCAAGCAGTTTGACGCGAGTAGCGGCCGGCGTCTCTGCGGGCCGTTGATGCTCGAGCCGGCCGGCCTACCTGCCGGCCGTTGATGCCGAGTGCTGGCGTCGTTCGCGGTAAACAATGCCCATAGCGGAAACGGCCGGCAGGGACGCCGGCCGCTATAGGCTGTGGTTGGAGAATCAAGGGCGGTAGGCCGCCGTTGAGAAGTGTCGGACAGAGGACGCACCATGAGCAAGATCGTCGATCAATGGGTGGAGCGGCTTAAGGGCAAGGTGGAGCCCATCGGCGAGATGACCCACTGGCAGCGGCTGGCGGCAGCGTTCGACCTGAAGCGGACGGACATGGTTCCGGTGGCTCCCGAGCTGGACTACTGGCAGATCACCTACGCAGGCTACTCGCATACCGAGATTTACAACGACGTGGACAAGACCACCGACGCCTGCATCAAGACCTGGGCCGAGCTGCGCCTGGATGCGATCTGGATGTACATCGACATCAGCCACCAGATTGAGAACTTCATTCCGGCCGAGAAGCGCCCGCAGCATTTCATCCACCGCGGCGAGAAGGATTACCTGATGTTCAAGCCCATCGCCGGCTCGCTGGATGAGGCCATCGCGCTCTACGAGACGAAGGCTTACGAGCAGCACCTCGACGGCTCACGGCCGGTGACGCACTACACGCCGCACATGCTCCAGTTGCTCGAATTCCAGGAGAAGATGGGCCGCGTGGTGCCGGTCATCGTCGGTATGGCTACGCCCACGAATTACGCCGAGACCATTGTCGAGGTGCAGAACTTCCTCCGCTGGATGGTCACCGAACCCAAGAAGGTCCGTCACTATTTGGACTTGTGTCTGCAGGAGCGGCTGGCCGCGCTGGAGTTCTACCGCGAGTATGCCGCTAAAAACGGCTGCGAGTTCTGCTGTCTCTTCGGCGGAGCGCGCACCTGGGGTCCTAAACATCTGGATCAGTTCGGGGATGTGGATCGCATTTTCGCCGAGAAAGCGGCAGAGATTTTTCCGTATACCTTCTGGCACGTCTGCGGGCACAACCTGCCCCAGGCCCTGGACATGATCTCGAGCTGGAAAGGCATGAAAGCCGTGCAGTATGACATGCCCTACTACGGCCAGAACATCAGCTATCCGGAGTGGTTTGAGTACGTGGCGCGCAAGTTCAAGGGCAAGCAGTGCGCCATGAACTCGCCTACCACGCAACTCGCCTGTCACGGCACCCGGGAGCAGGTCAGCCAGATGGTAACGGAGTTCATCGATGCCACGCTCCCGCACACCACGGCGTGCATCATGCCGGGCTGCGAAATCGACTCCTTCACGCCAACGGAAAACGTCCGGGCCATGATCGACACGGCCCGGTCGAGGCGCCTGTCATGACGAGAACGCTCGAACAGCAGGTGGTGGATCTGGCGGTGGAGGTGCCACTCCGCGACGTGTTGCGGATGATGGGCTGCGGGCCGGGGAAGCCCCACGAGGAGGTGCAGGCGGTGGCCGGCCGGCTACTTGAAGAGTCGGGCCCGTTGCTGCGGCCGCGCGGGGTGTATCGGATCTGCGAGGTCGCCGGTATGTCTGATCACCAACTCGACCTGGTCGGCTGGCCCTCCTTCCACGGCCCCATCGCCGGCTTTCTAAGACCCTCCCGACGCGTGGCCGTCTTCGTAGTCACGGTAGGAAATGGGACTCAGGACCTGGCCGAGGAAAAGCTCAAAGAAGGCGACGTTTTCGAAGGTTACGCGCTGCACGCCATCGGTGCGGCCGCAGCCGATCGAGCGGCCGACGCAATGGCTGAGCACGTCAAGAGGTACGAAGCCTCCGAAAGCGAAGACGTGACCCTACCGTTCAGTCCCGGCTACTGCGGCATGCCGCTCGAGGAGCAGAGAACCCTCTTTACCATCGTCGACGGCGACGCCATCGGCGTGAAACTCTGGCCGACCTGCATTATGGAGCCGGTCAAGAGCGTTTCCGGCCTGGTGGGCATCGGACCCGCCGAACAAATCACCGACCACGGCAGCCCCTGTCGCTATTGCGAGCTGGACACCTGCAAGATGCGCCGCTGACGGGGCTTGCGCCCCTCCAAGTTCGTTGTCACGCACGTCCTGCTTCGATTCTTCAAATCCACGGTCAGAATGATCGCGGCGGGCTTCCTGCCTCCAGACGTCAGTGGTATGCTAATCTTCGCCTGACGGGGCTTCGTTCGGTGAACACAGCGCTAGTGGCAGGAGAAGATCGTGAAGCATCATCGTCGCGCGAACGTCTCCCGGAGGGACTTTCTGCACACGCTGGCCGCCGGCGCCGGCGCGCTTGCTGTGGGCAGGGGGGATCTGTTCGCTGCTCCGCAGGTCTCGACAGCCGGCAAGCCCACCGATGCGCGCATTGCTGGTCTGAGCTATGACTTCGAGCCGCAGCCGTTCCGCACACCACTCAAGTTCGGCGGCTCGCTGATGAAGGATATCGTCCTCTTCAACGTGCGCCTTCGGCTCGAGGGCGCCGCCGGAAGGTCGGCCGAGGGCTTCGGCTCCATGCCCCTGGGCAATGTCTGGTCCTTCCCCCCGCGGTATGTTCCGGGCGAGCAGAGCCTGGAGGCCATGCGAAGACTCTGTATGGAAGTGATCGAGGTTGCACGTGATTGCGATGATCGCGGGCATCCGATCGAACTCACCCGGGGCTTGATGCCCACATTCCTCGACCGGGCCAAACGGCTGTCGCAGCAGATGAAACTGGCCCACGCCATTCCAAAGCTCTGCACGCTGGTGGTGGTCAGCTCGCTGGATGCTGCGCTTCATGACGCGTTCGGCAAGCTTCACGGTCTCAACGCCTATAACGCCCTGGGAAGGGATTTCGTCAGGCACGATCTTTCCCGCGAGCTGGACCAGCGGTTTAAAGGCAAATACCTCGATGCCTACACGCTTCGGTCGCCCAAGGAGCGCATGCCGCTCTACCACCTGGTCGGAGCGCTCGATCCGCTCACAGACGCAGATCTCAAGAGCCGGCTTGACGACGGTCTGCCCGAGACGCTGCCCGAGTGGATCATCCGGGACGAACTCACCCATCTCAAGATCAAGATGAACGGCGATGATCTGGCGTGGGATGTCGATCGCGTGCTGGGGGTGGAGCGCGTTGCGGCCCAGGCGCAGAAGAACCGCGGCGTCCGGGCGTGGTCATACTCGGTAGATTTCAATGAACGCTGCCCCGATGTGAAATACCTGCTTGAGTTCTTCGCCAGGATCAGAGAGCGAAGCCCTGCCGCGTTCTCGCGCATCCAATACGTTGAGCAGCCCACCGACCGCGATCTTCGCGCCCACCCGGAAAACAAGATGCACGAGGCCGCGAAGATCAAGCCGGTGGTCATCGACGAGTCGCTGGTGGACTACGAATCGCTGCTGCTGGCCCGCGAGCAGGGTTATTCGGGGGTGGCCTTGAAGGCCTGCAAGAGCATAACTGAGGCGCTGTTCATGGCCGCGGCCGCCATTGAGCACGGCATGTTTTTGTGCGTACAGGATCTCACCTGTCCCGGTGCATCCTTCCTGCAATCGGCCGAGCTTGCCGCCCGCGTGCCGACGGTGGCGGCCATCGAGGGCAACGCCCGCCAGTTCTGCCCGGCGGCTAACGAGACCTGGAGGAAGCAATACGCCGAGGTGTTCCTGGTCCGTGAGGGCACCATCCGCACGGGTGGGCTCACCCGGCCGGGGCTGGGGCATTGAAGCCGCTCTAAGTCAATCCCGCTTCGCCGAGCCGCTCGCGAAGAAAACGCCAGTCCTGACGGATGAACTCGAGCGTCTGGCGGTCCGCTGTTGAGCCGGCTGGTCCATGCGGGCTGTATTCCTGGTGCAGGGCCACCGGCCCGGCAAACCCCGCCTCCTTGAGCTGGGTGAACGCGTCCTTCCAACGCACCATTCCCTCGCCCAGAGGACCCCAGCGCAAACGCCAGCCGGGCCGTTCGTCCTTCTCCCAGCGCACGTCCTTCACCGCCAGCATGATGATCCGCGGCATGAGCAGGTGCATGCCTATTTTCCAGCCCGATGCGCCGCCCTCGGCCGTGGCGTGTCCGAGATCAAAGTAGGAGCCGATCGCCTCCGGAGGCAATTCCCGGATAAGGTGCCACACGTCCCACATGGCGGCTCCGACGTTCATGCCGGAGTGGTTATGGAACCCGGCACGCAGGCCGTGCTGACGGAACAGCATCGCCAGGTCACGCAGTTTCGCCCTCGCGTCGACTAGAGTTTCCTGGATCTTCTTGAGGTCCTGGTAGGGAAAATAGCCGATTTTGGCGTAGCGGATACCCAGCTTGGCGGCCGTTTGAACGATCGCCTCCGCGTGTGCTTCATCGGCATCGGTCATGGCGGTCGTGATCATGGCGATGCGGATGCCGGCGGCTTTCAGCAGCTCATGGGCTTTGGGCAGGTCCTCGGTCACCCGCTCCGGCAGGACGTGTCCTCCGGGGCGGCAGGTCAGGTCCACCGCATCAATGCCCAGTTCTCCAAGGACAGCCGGCAACTCTGCGAACTTCCGGTTGTGCAGCGGTTTGCTGAACAGGCAGGGCACGACCCTGGGTGGCGAGGCGCTTCCTGGTTGCTCTGCGGCCAGCGAGGTGCCGCACAGCACAGCAGTAGCCTGGAGAACTTCGCGCCGGCTGAGCCAGGATCGAGGAGAGGTCGTGCCCATGCAGTTTTCTCAGCGGTACATCAGGCTCCGCGGTCACCTTATCGCAGCAGGGCGCGTGCCGCTGCACCGCGAGCAGTGCCGGGAGCAGGGCAGTCGCGGTGGACTGTAAACACTGCTGACACGGTTTCCAGGGCGTAGCCTGGCTTCGCCGTTGCCAGCACCGCAGTGGTCACCCGTTTCCCCGACCAATCGCCGGGCCCGCTGGGTTAAACTTTCAGATGGTCAGCTTCCAGGGGGCGCGGTATTCATACGTCAGGAGCTTGTTGGCTTCGGGGTCATTGGTGATCTGCTCTCGCTGAGCATCCCAGGCGATGTATCGACGGCGATCCAGGGCAATGTTCGCCAGCAGGGTGGCTGTCGTAGACTTGTGCCCTGCCTCGACCGGGCAGTTGCAGGGCTTGCGGCTTTTGATGCAGTCCAGGAAGTTGCGCGCGTGGTCGGACTCTCCCACCCGTCCCGACTCGGTGTACGGTTCACCCGTGCGTTTGCGCGCATTCCACTGCCGGGCAGCCTCCTTGCGGTCAAGCGGGTTAGAAGCCGGCATGGGCTCGATGCGCACCTCCTGGGGCACGACGGTGATCTTGCCGCCACTGTAGTACAGCGTCCCCTTCGTGCCGCGGAACTCGATCTCTGCCGGTTGGGCAGTCGCGGAGGCACCATTGGCGTTATATTGCGAAAAGATGACCAGTGTGCCTCCCGGATACTCCCACACCGTCTCAGCCGTGTCGGGGACCTCGCGGTTGTCCTCGACCGCGTAACGGCCGCCGGCCGAGAATACGCCCAGCGGGGCATCGGCCCCCAGTGCCCACTGGATCATATCGATGTAATGGGTGCCGAAGTTGGTCATCTGCCCGCCGGAGTAGTCTCGGAACCAGCGGAACTTGTAAAGGCACCGGTTCCGGTTAAACGCCACGCGAGGCGCCGGTCCCAGCCACATATCCCAGTGCAGTCCCTCGGGTGGTGGGCCATCCGAAGCCGCACCCATTCCCATCGGGAATTCGTTGGCCAGGTGGAAGCACCGCACCACGGTCACCTGGCCGATGGCTCCTTCACGGATCAACTGGACGGCCTTCTGGCAAATGGGAGCGGAGCGGCGCTGAACGCCCATCTGGGTGATCCGCCGATGCCGCCGGGCCGCATCGACCATCGTGCGGCCCTCGGTGACCACCAGAGACAGCGGCTTTTCCACGTAGATGTCCTTGCCGGCGGCACAGGCATCCACAAACTGCAGGGCGTGCCAGTGGTCCGGCGTGGCGATCACCACCGCGTCCAGGTCGCGTCGGTCGAGCAGGTCGCGATAGTCCTTGGCGATGAAGGGCTCACCACCGGCCTTCTCGCGTGCGAAATCGAGGTACGGTGCGTAGACGTCGCACAAGGCCGCAATCTGGGCGTCCGGCTGGCTCTTGAAAGCGTCCAGCAACTGGTCACCGCGATTGCCTGTACCGATGATGCCCAGCCGGATCCGTTCATTCGCACCCAGTGCCGCGCGGGCGGAGCGCCTCACGGTCGAAACGGCGGCGCCCGCCGCTACCATGCCCGCCGAGAACCGCCGTCGGGTCATTTTTCGATCCACAAGGCACCTCCCGGTTCACCTCCGCTCGCGGGATCGATCATGAGACGGATGGTGATCTCAGGTCGGAGCTCGCCCGGCCGACGCCAGCGCTCAGCCGCGCTTGCTCTGCGTGAAAGAGTCCAACCGGTCGAACATCTTCGCACGTGCGTTGGGGTCGCTCTCCAAAAACTGCATTAACATCACCGCCAGGACCTTTTCGCGCACGTATCCATACTTGTCGCACTCCTTATCGAAGGCATCAGCCACCTTACGCGGAATGTTATAAGAACGTTTGACTTTTTCCACTTTTCAAGTCTCCTCTCTTCACCGTCCTGCGGCAGGCGACGCCCACCGGGCGATCGAATGATTGACGCGCACACAATACGGTGCGCGCTGCCTCTCTTCAAGACGCTGCTTGCGAAAATGTTGCTGATCTCTTTCGGCTTCAGTCGTTCGTCAGGGCAGACTTTGATCATTGCAGGGTTCCACTCTCGACCATTCCAGATGTGCTCCGAATTAGCGCGCCGGCGCCGGCCACTTGAACCCATCGTGCCGGCCACCGTAGACTGAAGAGGTTAAACGTTTTACGTGCCTCGTTCTACCTCCGGCGGCGCTCCCGCCTCCGGCAGGTGGCCCGCTGCGCAGCATGCACAACTCTCCGGCTTACGCGGTCCGAGTGCGACCTCAACGGCCGGCGCCAGCCGCCTTGCGCCAAACCTTCAGCGGCCCGCGCTGCGCGAGCTCTTCTCGGTCCGCCGAGCTAGGAAGGGCCGCCGGGACCATGATGAGACCAGCGTTCGTGCGTAGAACGTTCGTGTTCAGTTTGAACGAAACTTCTGGACATGGTATAATGTGGGCCGCGGAATCTCAACTCGCATCCATTGAAGGGAGATTGGACGTGCAGCAGTCGACCATCAGTCCGATTCGGCTCATGGGCCGTCATCGAGTTGCGGGTCTCTTCGTGGCGGGTCTGCTGCTGCCAGGCGCCGGCCCGGCAGGGGCCGAGGAACCGCTGCGTGTCCGCCGCAATCTGTTCGGGATGCACAACCTCAAGGACGGAGGCCCGGATTACCGCATGGGCATGGACTGGACCCGCAACCTCGTTGGCGCCGGCTATGTCTTTGACTGGGTGACCGATCCGGTCCCCTGGGTGCAAGCCGCCTTCGAACGTAACCTCATTCCCTGCATCCGCGTTCAGGAGTGCAATGGCGGGTGTAACCCGAGTCCCGGCTATGCCGGACAGGTGGCCTCGACGATCTTGAACTACAAGCTCGCCAACCCGCAGTATGCCGACCGGCTGGTTTATCTACAGCTCTGGAACGAGCCCAACGATCCCCGCGACAAGGTCCCACCGGGCACCTACGCCGACTATCTCGTGAACGCCTACAACACGGTCCGAAGCGTCGAGAATGGCGCCGCCGTCAGCAATCCCAATGTGGCTCGCACCATGCTGTGCATGACTCCCGGCCAGAACGGGCCCAGTTGGTGGGAGCAGGCGTTTGCTCATAATCCCAATGCCAAGTTCGCCTTCGACGTCTGGGGTACCCATCCTTACCCGGAGGCCACGCCTCCGCACTACAACCTGCACGACGGCGACGTCTACAAGGAAACCAGCAAGACTATCGACAGCTACCTCATGGACCTGGACGTGATCGCAGCCCCGCACGGAAACCCGCCCAAATCACGCCGCGGCTTCCGCGTCATGATCACTGAGACGGCTTATGGGGATCACCTGGGCATCTCCTACGAAGGCTGGCCCAAAACCAACCGACAGATGGCGGCCGATTACAACGTCTCTGCTTTTGGCACATTCTGGTACCAGTGGCCGGAGATCGTCGCCGCCCAGCCCTTCCTGCTGAGCAACCTGTCGTGGCAGGCCTTCTCCTGGGTCCAGGCCGGCAGTCATACCAATGCTGACGGATCTCCGACACATCCCTGGCCGCAGTTCACGGCCACGCGGGCCCGGCGTCTGGAGCTGGAATCGCTCGGGCAGCTTGCTCCGGCCCGCATTTCCCCCTACCGCGGTCCGGTGGGGCGCATTGCCGGCACAATCACCCGCGCCGATACTGGTGGACCGGTCAAGTACGCCACTGTCTTCACCGATGGCTACGAGTTCGGAAACGTGTCGCTCTACGACGGGGGGTATGCGGCCGATGACGTCCCGGTCGGCACGTATACTCTGTCGGTACAGAAGGTTGGCTACCAGCCGATCAGCCGGCAGATCAGCGTCACCGCAGACCAGGCCACACTGGCGGACTTCGCGTTGACTTATGTGGGCAGAGTCTCCAAAGGCTTTTACTTTGTGGACACTTTCAACGGCGACGCGGGTTGCAGCGGTTGTAGCCTGTTCTCCACGGTCAATGGTCAGACGTTCAAAACGCCCTCCGATGTGGCCTTCCTCAAGTACGTCGCCTGCAAGCCCAACGTGGATGGTCTGACCATGAAGTTCTCCATTCTCCAGGGTGGCCCGACGGGCCCGCAGGTTGGCAACTCCATCTATGCTACGCTCGAGCCAGGCGTGGGCGGCAACATGATCGGCAACGAGTGGCCTGACGGGCAGGAGCCGGCCGTTCAGCCGAACACGACCTACTTCCTGAAGATGGAGCGGACCGACGGCGCGGGCGTGTACTGCTATGCCAGCAGTGCGAATCCATACCCTGACGGCCAGGCCTACGTCGGTGGCTCGGCACGGTCCGGCGTCGACTTTTACGCCGTTATTCGCGGACTGACTGCCCCCGTTAACTTGCCGCCGCCCACCATCAGCCGAGCGCCAAACGTACTGGCTCAGAGCGTGCAGCGCGGCTTCGACGCAGATGCGCAAACCTTCACGGTTTCCAACTCTGCGACCAACGACAGCACACTCCAGTACTCGATCAGCGATAACGCGGGCTGGCTTTCCGTCACGCCGGCTGCGGGCGTGTGCACGAATGAAACAGATGTGATCACCGTGAACTATGCCACTGCATCGCTGCCGGCCGGAACGTACCAGGCGCTCGTCACGATCACTGATCCGGCGGCCACCAACAATCCGCAGACTATCGCGGTGACACTCACCATCCCGGCAACGATTCCTGGAGATATGGACAACGACGGAGACGTGGATCAATCGGACTTCGGTTTCTTCCAGCGATGCCTCACGGCTCCCGGCAGCGTTCAATCCGAACCTGCCTGCCTGGCGGCCCGGCTCGATGGTGACCCCGACGTGGATATCGACGATTTCGGGCTTTTCCAGCGGTGTATGTCAGGCGCGAACATCCCGGCCGAGCCGGATTGTGCGGAGAATTAGCAGATCCTCTACAGGTTCTCCCGATACCACGCGATGGCCCGCCGCAGGCCTTCGTCAAATGGCACGATCGGTTCAAACCCGATCACCTCGCGTGCCCGCGTTATGTCCGCCAGCGAGTGCTTGACGTCTCCGGGCCGGTCGGGCACGTATGCGGGAGAGACATTCTTGCCCAGAAGCTTGTTGATCTGGGCGATGATCTGATTCACGGATACGCGTTCGCCGCAGGCCACGTTCACGACCTCACCGGCCACCCGGGGGGCTTGTGCCGCCAGCAGATTCGCGTGTACGACGTTGTCGATGTAGGTGAAGTCGCGCGTCTGTTCGCCATCCCCATAGATCGTCGGGGGTTCGTCGCGCAGAATCGCCGTCACGAAAGCCGGGATCGCGGCCGCATACTGGCTCTTGGGATCCTGCCGCGGGCCGAACACGTTGAAATAGCGCAACGCGATCGTCTCCAGTCCGTAGCAGCAGGCAAAGGCCCGGCAGTAATATTCCCCGACCAGCTTGTTCACCGCATAGGGGCTCAAGGGCTCCGGTCGGGCGCTCTCGCACTTGGGCAACTCCACGAGGTCTCCGTAGGCGCTGCTGCTGGCTGCGAATACGACGCGATGGCACTTCGCATCCCGAGCGGCCATCAGGATGTTGAAGGTGCCATCAACATTGGCCTCATGGCTGGTAATGGGATCCTCGACCGATTTGGGTACCGATGGAACGGCGCCCTGGTGCAGAACGATCTCGATCCCCGCGCAGGCCTGTGCGCAGTCCGCGGTGCTGCGTAAGTCGCCCTCCAGGAGCTCGATCCGCGCGGAGAAGGGGGCCAGGTTCTCGCGTTTGCCGGTCGCGAAGTTGTCCAGGACGCGTACCGCATGGCCGTCCCGTACCAGACGCTCAACGAGGTGAGATCCGATAAAACCTGCGCCGCCTGTCACCAGAAAACTTGCCATGCGTTGCGTTCCTCATACTGAAATCGGGCCCGCTCTCAGGCCGGCCAGCCTGCCGCTGGGCTTCCTCTTATATCGGCTGCCGGCCTGCATGGGCAACCTATTCCTGCACTTCAGCCGGCCACCTGGGCTCTTGGCCGGCCAGGACCGCGAGGACATCGTCCACGACGTTGTTCATGGCCGCGATGCTCTCCTGGGTACGTGAGCCGATATGGGGCGTGAGAATGCAGTTAGGCGCATCCAACAGCGGGTGGTCGAGCGGCGGAGGTTCCGGATCCAGCACGTCGATAGCCGCTCCCGCGAGTTTACCTTCTCGTAGGGCCGCGGCCAGGGCCTTCGCCTCGACCACGGGGCCCCGGCAGGTATTGAGCAGATAGGCGCCTGTTTTGAATTCCTCGAGAGTCCGCGCATTGACCATGGCATGCGTACGCGAGGTCAACGGGACGTGCAGGGTCACCACGTCGGCCTGGGCATAGACGGCCCCGGCGCTGGTGCAGCTTTCTGCGGGGAACGGCAGCCAACCGATCTCACGGATATCGTAGTAGCAGATCCGCATGCCCAGTCCAAGATGCATGCGACGGCCGACGGCCTGACCGATGCGGCCCATTCCGATAATTCCGAGCGTCTGATGCTGGAGTTCGGTATTTCGTGGCGTGCCGGCCCGCAGTGCCGCGAACTCACCTCGTCGAATCTTCGGATCGTGCCACACAAGGCCACGCTGAAGGGCGACGATCAGCCCCACGACCAGCTCGGCCACCGCGTGGGTGGAGGCGGCCGGCGTGTTGACCACCTCGATGCCGGCCGCGCGGGCGGCGGGCACATCGATGTTGTCGACGCCCACGCCCGCACGCCCGATCACGCGCAGGCGTCCGCTCCTTGCCGCCGCTTCAATGACGCGGGCATTCACCATCGCATAGGTTCGGACGACCAGTGCATCGGCGTCCACCACGGCTGCACACAGCGCGGCTTCATCCCGCTTCTCCAGCAGGATCACCTCGCCAGCCGCCTTGAGCCGCTGCATGGCCGATTCACTGACGTTCTCAGCGACGACGATTCGAGGGCGTGATTCGTGAGCCATAGGCGGGGCATTATAGAAAAGAGCGGGGCCGGCTTCATGCCGGCCCCGCATCGTCTTGACAGAAAGTCCGCTGACAGGTCTTCAGCTTACGGGCAAATGCCAGCCACGTTTCCGGAACGGGCCTTGGCGATGGTGATATCGCCCGAGAGAATAGTCCCATCGGAGTTGACGTCACGACGGAAGTTCGTGCTGTTGGCCGCCTGACCGCTGACCGACTTGATCTGGGTGATATCGCCGGAAAGTACGGAGCCATCGTTGTTGGCATCACCGTACAGGGCCTGGACGCGCAGGGTCGTGGCCGGGATGATCCCGTCAACGCCTACCGCACACTTAATGCCGTTCAGCGTGATGGCTGCACATGCCTCATCGGGCACGCCGCTCATATCGATCTCGAGCACCGCACCCGTGATGGTAGCACCGTCGATCGTGCCCGCGCTCGCGACCACCTCGCTGCCGATGTCCAGCGAGCCGTCTGCGGCGGCGACGTCCTTATCGAAGGTGACCACAATCTTCGTCGGACCGCCAATGCGGCACTCGCTGACGGGTGAACCATCCAGCGGCAGGTCGATGTCGAAGTCACCGATCGCGCCATGCGTCTTACGCGATACGGCGCTCAGAATCACCGGCGTGATGCAAGGGTCGTGGGGAAGAACCTCGAAAACGATGTCGCGACCGACCGTCTGGTTGGCTGCCACAGCGAATGCATTCTGGTTGGCGGTCAAAGACACATCGCCACGCAGAACGTTGTTCCCGGCGCCGGGGATGCAGCGCAGCACGTACACGCCCGGCTCCAGATTGGTCGTGTCGATCTGCCCTTCGAAGACGGGCCCGGTTCCCAGGCCGGCTGCACCGCTCGGAACGGTGACCAGGCCCACGCCAAAGCTGGTCAGGATGGCGGTGCCGCTGGTGCGGTTCCACAGGGTGTAGCCGCAGCCCATGCCCAGCAGGGTACCCGGCTCGGCAGTGGGGTACGTGAAAATGCCCATGTTGGGCCCGCCATTGGGAGGCGTGGCATCATTGAGCTGATCGATCGCCCGCCCGGGCCCCCACATGGCAACGATGTTGTAATTCACGGCAAAGGCAGCCGCCGCACTCGGGTCGCCGTTCTGGCCGTTGTTGATCGCGCTGTAGAACAACGCATCGCTGACCAGCGGACCGTTGGCCGTTCCCTCACGCAGTTCGAGGTTGAATACCAGGTTGGCGGCCCCCCAGGGCTTGTAGCCGTTGGACGGATGCCCCGGCTGTTCGTGCACGCCGTTGGGATCGACCGCCACGAGCACCTGCCACGTAACCTGCGTTTCCCTCACGTACTGCTGATTGTCCGCCGTGTTGCCCGTCGGCATCAACATGCGAGGAGGCGTCTTCCAGGCATTGACATACGCCTGATTCAGCTCGCTCAGCGCCACGTCAAACGTGATCTTGCTGGCGGCCCATGCCTGCCCGGCCAGGAGCACCGAAGTAATACCGGCCAGTGTGACCATTCCCAGTTTCTTATTCCAGAACCGCTGCATTCGAGGCTCCTTTCTCCGCTTACGACCGCTGACTCTGTTCGCCGCTACCCTCGGTCGGCGATCCTCCCATGCGGCACGTTGGCGAAGACTCACGAGAGAAGACCGACAGACTCCAGTTTGAGATGCTTCCAGGACATTGCGCGCTAAATAGAAGTTCCTTGTCCCCTTCCTCCTGATTCAGCACGCGACTCCGCTTCACTTGCCCAAATTCTAACGGAACGCCCATCTCGTTTCAAGTTGGAATTAGGGTCAATTCAGGATCTCACCCCATCCTGGTCTAAGCCTTTTCTCTTGCGGATGTTAGGTCGATTTTGGGCTTCCCGGGGGTGATTTCGGACCAGCCGCCGGGTTAAATGGGCCGCCAATTCTCTGCAAACCGCGTTCAATACGGCTCGACCATGATCGCCTTGGGCAGTGCGGGGCAGTAAAATTGGCACACCCCGCAGCCTACGCAGCCCCCCAAACGAACCTCCACCTGGCCTGTCTCCCCCAGCCCGATGGCCTCCGTCCCCAGTGGACATTTGTCGATGCAAAGCGTGCATTCTTCGTTCCGGCTGCGGTGACAGGCGTCCGTGTTGACCCGGGCCAGACCCATGCGGATGGCACCGGGTTGGTCCACCAGCTTCAGCGCCCCACTGGGGCAGGCACGCATACAGGACAACTCGTCGCACACGACGCAGGCGGCCAAGTCTGCATCTATATAGGGTGTTCCACGCCCCTCAATGTTAACAGTGGAAAGTGGTTTAATGGCCTTGGCGGGGCAGATGTCCACACAGTTCCCGCAGCGATAGCAGGTATCCAGGAACTCTTTCTCTGGCAGGGCCCCCGGCGGACGCAAAACCGTTCGCACCACCGGGAGCGGGAAATTCAGCCGCTCTTCAATGTACTCCGCCACCGGTTCCATCAGCTTGCGGAGTCCCAGGCGAAACATCGCCCGGCGGTCGTGGGGGGTTGCATTGGGGTCTGCCGCCAAGATGATCCTCGCTGTATCTGGAGCCGGCCGGGCTGCACACGCCGGCCAGAGTGGTCCTCAACTGAGCCGTCAGGTCGCCGGGGTCTTCTTGAGCTGTTGCTCGAGCTTCTGTACGGCGGTGCTCAGCGTCTTGATCCGCTTGTTGAAGGCCTCGAGCTTGGCCCGCACTCGCGGGTCGAGATCCATACACCCGGCGCAGTAAAAGCGTGTCGCCTCGCTTTTCAGTTCCGGATAATCATAAGTGACATTGCAGCTACGACACACCCGCTGCTGGAGTTCATCATCTGTCGTGCTCATCCGCCGCCTTCCTCCCGGCATACCGCCAGCCCCAGCCGCTCGCGTAACGCGTCGTCCGCCGCCAGCAGCTTTTCAAAAGCCTCCTCCGTCACCACGTGGAGACGTCCCCCGCAGAACACGAGGCCTCGTCCATCCCGTAGCGACGGAAATTCGAGCACCTTCTGGGTCGGTTCACGGTCGTGCACCAGGATCAGGCGTTCGTCTTCGTCGATCCGCCGGGACGGCCGATAAGCCACTCGTTCCGATTCCGGCAACCCCAATTCGCGCAGCGAGGTCGGTAGCCGCTGTCCGCTCCCCAGGGCGTAGTTCCGCAGGGCGGTTGCGAACCGCACCAGCCGCCGCTGAGCCTCGTGGGCGGCTGTCGAGTGGCGCCGCCGACGCACTTGAAGAGCGATGTACTCCCCGAGGAACACAGCCACCAGGATCAGAACAACCCATGCGGCAATCGGCCAGTTGGCTGGTGAGACCATAATCGTGCCCAAGGTGTTCCCACCTGAAGGGTATGGTAGGCGTCAGGCGGCCACGCCGCAATGCTCGCCCGGGCGGCTCACCAATGAACAAGGCCAGCCCTTGAGCTGGCCTGGCATTCCCGATCCGAACGACGAGGCGCTTCCGGTCGCGAGGACTCACGAACCGCTGAGCACCTGATCCAGCGTCATCTTGAAATCCTTCTTGCTCCGAAGTCCGACGAACTTCTGGCGCACCTCGCCTCCCTGAAACAGAATCACGGTGGGGATGGCGCTGATTCCGAACCGTGCCGAAAGCGAGGCGTTTGCGTCGGTGTCGACCTTGCCGACTTTAACTTTTCCGGCGTATTCCGTCGCAAGCTCGTCGATGGTTGGACCAAGCGCCTTGCAGGGCATGCACCAGTCAGCCCAGAAGTCCACCAGCACGGGCTGGGAAGCTTCGATGACCTCCTGGTCGAAGTTACTCTCCGTGAATTCCTTGGTATCAGGTCCCGCCATGGGCTCAATCCTCCCTGTCATGAAGGTTACCGCCGACCGCACCGATGCAGTAACGCAGCCAAGCCTGGATTACCGGCCCGTCATGCGCGGGGGATTTTAGGTAGCGGCCGCCACCAAGTCAACCGATGAGCTGGTCAGCACGGCCCGGGGTCTCTGGCCGCGGGCGCGACTTCCAGCGCCGATGAATCCACAGGTATTGTTCCGGTTGCTCGCGGACGAACTCTTCGATGGCGCGCGTGTATTCCTGCGTAATCCAGGCCATCTCGTTGTCCTGGCCTGCCCACTCCTCCGGCCGGATCACCCGCTGGCAGCCCACCTCGTACTCGAAGCGCCGACTTTGCCGCCGTGCGTAGCCGACGATCACCGGCACCTGGTGCTCGATAGCCAGCAGAGCAATGGACTTGTAGGTGGAGGCCTTCTGGCCGAAAAAGTCGACAAACAGCCCCTTGTGCCCGGCATTCTGGTCGGCGATGAAGCCGAGTATTCCACCGCCTGCGAGGATCTCGCCGGCCGACCGAGTGGCGCCTTTTTTGTACAGCAATTGCAGACCGCGCCGGGCCCGGACATCCATCACGTGGCGGTTGAGGTAGGGGTTATCCAGCGGCCGCATGACGGCCACGAGCGGAAAACCCAGCGCCGTGAGGGTAAAGCCCAGCAGTTCCCAATTGCCGTAGTGGCCGGTCACCAGGATCGCGCCCCGCCTGCCGAGCAAAGCCTCCAGGGCCGGTCCAATGTTGCGGAGCCGGACGTGCCGGGGCCAGCTCCACTCATTGATCAGTCGCGGAGTGAACAGCATCTCGACCGCCATCATGGTCATCTGCTGCATGGAGGCCAGAGCCATCTGTTCCATCTCACGATGCGAGAGCTGCCCGCCATAGGCCAGACGAAGATGCGTCACCGCACGTTCCCGATGGCGGGGCATGATGCGGTACCACAGCGAACCCATCCACCGCGCCGTACCCAGGTTCATGTCGATGGGAAAAATCTGGAAAACCATGGAGACCAGCCGGACCGCGGCGTAGACCAATCCATCAATGAATGCGCGGCGTGCGGACATCGGGAGCGATTCTAAGTGAGACTCCGGTCATGAGGAAGTGCGGCGGTTAGGGCATTTCGACCACGCGGTTCCAGACCCGCGTGCCCTGTAGCTCTTTGAGGCTGAGGCGCACCTTGCGCCCGGTGAGGCCTTCCGCGCCATCCATGACGAACGTCTTGCTGGCAGTTGCACCCGGCAGAAAATTGGTGAAGAGGCGGGTGATGCGTTCCCGTCCCGGCACCAATAGATTCCCCTCGAAGTGGACTGGCTCCTCCGTACGGTTGGTGACCAGCAGGCGCACCGCGGCCCGACTGCCCTGACGGTAGGCATAGGTCTCCAGCTCGAGACCCGACAGACCGAGCTCAAACCAGGTCGGTGCCGCGAATTGGTATCGTCGGTCCGCGTCGATCTCGAATTCGCCCACCAGCACGGTCGGGCCTGCCTCTGCACTGGGGGGAAAACGCAACGCCACTGGCTGGCGGAACTCCGCTCCGGGCTGAAGGGTGAACGTAGCCCGGGCTGGACGAATTTCCCAATCCGGAGGCCCGACCAGTCGCACGTTTCCGCTGATCGGCAGGTGTGACGTGTTGCGGAAGACCACGTCGTGCTCGGTCGATTCGTACTGCGACTCCACTGTCGCGGGGGACAACACGAAATGTCGGCGGAACTCGACCAGCCACGTCGGCACATTCAGGACGAACATTGGTCTGGGCCCGACTCGAACCAGGAGTTGTGTTCCGGCCCGGCTGAGGGGCGTCGGTCGGCCCCAGATATCCAACTGGGCGGCAGAGTCCGAAGCCGGCAAGGCATGTACACGGCCTTCGAGTGGCGCCTCCTGATCCTGCAAGTAGAGCACCGAAAGTCCATTGCGGTCGAACACCACGCATTCGGCCTGTCCGTCCAGAAAAAATCGTGAAACCGGCGTGGCGTCCCCCAGCAGATCGGAGGCCGTGCGCAGCACCAAATACTGCTCCATCGGGCTGACCCGGCGGCCCAGGGACTCGCCTCCCACCCGCCAGGGGGCGGCTGTGAAGATGGCTGCCGTGCCCTGGTAGGCCGCCTCCACGAGCCGGCGGGTCAGATCCTCAAGTTGGTGCTGCCGGGTATAGGCATCCTCTGGAGCAGTCTCCAGGGTCAACCAGGTTCGCTGGGGGGCATCGCCGATCAGCGGCCGGAGGTGGTCTTCAAAACTCGCCGGCGGCACACCTGCGGGTACCCAGAGCGACGTGTAGTCACCCGATCGCTGAATCTGATCGCTGGGTCCCAGAGACGTGGGCACGGCCAGCAGAGGCTGGCT